>NZ_JACJFQ010000003.1:0-246986 GCF_014164835.1 Serratia sp. OS31
TTGAGGTAGTGGAGGACAACCTTGCGGATGAATTCTGTTGTGTACTTTTTTCTGCCCATTTAAGCGTAAAACCCCTACTTGTTGGGTGTCCAACTTTCGGGGTTCACTTCATTACGGCGGTTGGTGGTGCGTTTTGGGACTCAGTTGACCTGACACCAGTTACGCTGTTTCACGATGCCGCCGTCCGGTGAGGTATAACCGATGCAGCCCAGAATGCTGTCGAACAGCTTTTCATGAAACACCGGTGTTTTAGCCTGTTGCAGCGCCTTTAACTGGTTAAACGCCGCCTGGTGATCGGGCTGACTGAGGAATTTGTCAGATGCCCACACCATGATAGGCACGGTGCGTTGCTCTTTCGGCGCATGATCGCGCGGCGTGCCGTGAAAATGCATATTTTCCGAGATCGACTCGCCGTGGTCAGATGCGTAAAACACGATAGCGTTGCGATTTCGCAACTGATTGAACACCTGCTCAAGAACATAGTCGGTGTACAACAGGCTGTTATCGTAAGAGTTGATCATCGATTCCGTTGAACAAGTGTCATCAATGCCCTGGCACTCCGGCTGGTAGCGGGCGAAAGCCCGGGGATAGCGCTCGGTGTACATATAATGCGAGCCTTTGGTATGCAAAATGACCAAATGTTTGCCCTGCGGATGACGGTCCAGTGAATCCTTCAGTTCATCGATCAACGCAATATCATCAACGGGTTTGCCGGCATTGCGTTTTTCCGCCTGAATGCTTTCTCGAAGAGAATAGCTGTCCGCCTGGGTCTTATTATAAAACCAGGCTTCGCTTTGCATGGAAAACAGCTCGGAGGAAAAACCCTGCTTTTTCAGCACCGAGAAAACGTTCATTTCCTTCAGTGTGCGCTGCGGCTCTTCCGAGGCGCCGCCTTCTCTGACGAACATGCAACGCAGACTGAGCTTGGTCGACGTGTCGCAAGAATAGCCTTGCAGCACCGCCAGGTTGGCTTCTTTGTCCAGATTCGGCGTATTGTCGCGCTGGTAGCCGTAGACTCCCATATGATCGCGCCTGGCGCTTTCGCCAATCACGAATACCACATAGAGATCGTTAACATCCTTTGGCGGCTGGTAGGTGAAATGCGCCGCCGGATCGTACAAATTACGGCTGTCTTCCGCCTGGCTGTACGAGCTGTAAGTCAACAAACCCAATGCCGAGAGCCAGTTGGACGGCGAATAACTGCCGGCCACTACCCCGCCATAGCTGGCCATCATCTGATTATTTTCACGATCGTGTTGATCCTGCACCTGGCCCATCAGTTGAAGCGGTAGCCAGCAGAACAGCCCTGCGGCCAACATAATGCCGCCTTTTTTACCCCATGCTAGCCGATTACCGCGCTTGAATGCGGCTTCGTGCATGGGGGCCAGCCAGATCAGCAGCAGCGGCAACAGGCTCACCAGTACCATCCACACGCCAAAATGCCAGCCGACCGACTCTTTGGACAAATCAACGTCGGTGGTCATTACCGCCGCCAGAATGCCGTAACCGATATCAACGTGGAACAGCACCATGTAATAGCTGGCGGCAACCGAGCTTAGTACCAGCAGCGAGGCCAAAACCCGAAACAAACGGCGCCCCAAAAACGAGATCAGCAAGGTAATAAAGCACACCAGACAAAAGGCAGCGACGACTTCAATGCCAATCGACAACAGGTTGTCGTTGTGGAGTTGTTGATAGCGTCGATAAAATATAGGGATATTGAGTAAAACACCGAGATAAAAAGCGATAAAGAAAGAGACCTGCAACTGGGTCCAACGTCGGAACTTCTGCATTTTTAATACCATTCCCGCCAAAGTGAGTTCATAGCCATCTGCCAGATACAGGTTGTTGTGAGAGTTTCTCTCCCCCTGCTGCTGGGTGGTTATCTGACAGGCAATTTAGGCAGGCGTTGCTAAGGAGGAGAAAAATAACGTTGTTATGATGTAACAATTCGTGTGTGAAGCGGTTTTTATCCTTCCTGCGGCAGCAGTTATGCTCACTACCGCAGGAGGGGGCCTTTATCTTTACGGCGTCAGGGGTTGTTCACCGACCGCAGCGCTTGGTACTGATGCTGCGGCCTGATTTTCTTCGCGGTATTTCTGCTTATCCCAGGCACGGAAGAACGGGTAGTAAATCGCCATTGAAATCAGCAGATTGACCACCTGGATCACGGTTCCCGAAATATGGCCGCCGGTCGCCAGATAGCCACTGATGAAAATCGGCGTGGTAAATGGCAAGGCTATACCAACCGGTGGCGTCACCAAACCGGTTGCCATCGCGGTGTAGGTCACGATCACCAGCACCACCGGCGTCAAAATAAATGGCAGGAAGAAGTACGGGTTCATCACCAGCGGGATACCAAATACCATCGGCTCGCTGATATTAAACAGGCACCCCGGTGCGGCGATTTTCCCCAGCTGTTTCATCTGCGCGCTACGGCTGCGCACCAGCATGAAGATCACCAACCCCAACAGGGCGCCGGTTCCGCCGGGCGCTATCCATAAGTCGTAAAATTGCTGAGTAATAATGTGCGGGATAGGCTGGTTGTTCTGAAAAGCCACCAGATTTTCCGACATATTCGCCAACCACACCGGCTGAATGAACACCAGTACGATAGCATCGCCATGCAGCCCCAGCGTCCACAGCAGGCCAATCAGGATCACCGAGAAAATCATCCCCGGCAGCGTTCCGCCCACGTGGTGCATCGGGATACCGATCAGCGTGGCGATCATGGTGTTGATATCGCCAAACGGCGTGGCTTCGACGATCAGGCGCAGCAGAAGGATCACTGCCAGCACGCAAAACCCCGGGATCAGCGCCAGGAAGGATTTCGCCACCGCCGGCGGTACCCCTTCAGGCATGTTGATCACCAGATTGCGGTTATGCACGAACCGGTAGATTTCCGTCGACAACAGCGCCACCACTATCGCCACGAACAATCCCTGGCTGCCGATAAAATTCATCGGCAGTACGCCTTTGACAATCTGCTCCGCAGCGCCCTTCACCGGCGCAAACAGCGTGTGCTGGGGAATGGTCATGATAAAGGCCACGAGCGAAACGGCACCGGTACTGAGCGGATCCATGCCGCGGTATTTTTCCGCCAGCCGGTAGGCAATGCCGAAGCTGGAGATAATCGCCATGATGTCGTAGGTCGCCTTGACCGGATACAACAGCTTGTCTCGCCAGGCCGCACCGAATACCTCCCCCATCAGGTTGGCATAGCTCGGGATCGGCAAGTAGGCGAAGATCAGGAAAAATGACCCGATCAACATAAACGGCATATTGAGAATGATGCCGTCTCGTACCGATAAAATGTGTTTTTGCCCGGCGATTTTTAACGCCGTCGGCAATACGTAACGTTCCAGAATGCTATTTAAACCCGCCATCATTCCCCCTGCCCGGCCAAGCCGGCTAGCATGATTATTATTATGGAATATCGACTTAGTTGAACTGCGGCAAATAGGCTTGGTTCAGGTTCAGCACCTCATCCAGCAAAGGTTGTGCGATACCGACGCCGCCAATCAGCGGATTCACCACCAGCGCCAACAGCGCACTCTGACGATCGCCATGCACCGCGGCCTCAATGGTCAAGCGTTCGAAATCTTTTACCTGCAGAGTCAACCCGTTCATGGCCAGCGGCAGCGGTCCGAAGCTCAGCGGGTGAGCGCCCTGCGCGTCGATCACGCAGTTGGTTTCAATTACCGCATCATCCGGCAAGCCCTGGATCGCGCCGTTATTGCGGGTGTTCACCACCAGCACCTTGCCGCTGTTATTGTGAATGGCGCGGATCAGTTCGACCGCAACTTCTGAATAGAAGGCACCGCCACGAAAGCTTAGCTGCTCCGGTTTTTTGTCCAGCGTCGGATCGGCATAGAGGGCAAATAACTCTGCCTCAACCTTCATCACCTGCTCAGCACGGGTTCCCTGCGCGGCGGCCGCTTCCAGCTCTTCGTCCAGCATGCTGGCCGTCTGATAAAAATAGCGGTGGTACGGGCAAGGGATCGCCCCCAGCGCCTGCAAAAATGCCGGCGGCCAAGGCAAGTCCTTGATGTTGTTCATCGACAGCGTTTCACCATTGCTCAGCATCTCCAGCACCTGGGCGGTCACATCCTTACCGCTTTGCGTAACCTGATGCACCCATACCATATGATTCAGCCCGGCAAAGCGCAGGTCCACCTGATCGTAGGGAGCCTTCAGCATGTCGGCGATCATGTGGTGCATGGTGATCGGCACGTTGCACAAACCGATAATCTTCGCCTTGCTGTAACGGGAGACCGCTTCCGTGACAATACCGGCAGGATTGGTGAAATTGATGATCCAGGCGTCCGGCGCCACCGCTTCTACGGTACGCGCCACTTCCAGCATGACAGGAATGGTGCGCAGTGCCTTGGCGAAACCGCCGACACCGGTGGTCTCTTGCCCCAGGCGCTGGTATTTCAACCCCAGACGCTCATCGGCAGCACGGGCGGCCAGTTGCCCGACCCGCAGCTGAGTCAGCACAAAGCTGGCACCACGAATGGCCGGTTCCAATGCGAAATGCACCGACACCACCACCTGCTCCAGCCCGTTGCGCTTGAGCATTCTTTTAGTCAGTTCGGCAATGATGCCCACTTTCTCGCGGCCGGACTCTACATCCACCAAGGCCAGTTCGGTTAATGGAACATCCTGATAGTGGGCGATCAGCCCCTCGACCAACTCCGGCGTGTAGCTGCTGCCCCCGCCAATTACGGTTATCTTAGTCATTGCTTTGCCCCTGCGGTAAACGGCGATAAAGCTCGATCATGTCGGTGGCCAGATCTTGAATCAGCATGGCGTTCATCAAATGATCCTGCGCATGCACCAGAATCAGACTGACCGGTATTTTCCCAACCCCTTCATCCATGCCAATCAGCTCCGTCTGCATGCCGTGCGCCCTCCCGATGCCGGCCTTTGCCTCTTCCAACTTAGCCTCTGCGGCCACGAACTCACCGCGACGTGCCAGTTGCAGCGCCGAAAGCAGCGAACTGCGCGCGCTGCCGGCATGAACAAGCAACTCCATAACGCTAGTTTCCAAATCCACCTTCGCCTCCCCGGCCTGATTTCAGGCACAGTGATCCCGCCGAGAGTCATGAAATAACCCACGGTCGATGAATAAATAAAAGGATTTAAGGGGCCAAGCCCCTCAGGGTGTTATCAGGCCAGCAAGCCCAGCGCCTTGTCCAGCACCTTGTCTCCACGCATGGTGCCGTAGTCCATCATGTCGATCACCGCGACAGTTTTACCCATTGGCGCAGCAAGTTCGCTAAGACGCGCATGTTCATATTTCACCTGCGGCCCCAGCAGCACAATGTCCGCACGCTCGACGATGCGCTCAAAATCCGCCACCGGCACGGCCTCAATCACGATATCCAGCGCCCGTTTTTGCGCCTCGGCTTTCATTTTTTGCACCAGCATGCTGGTCGACATGCCTGCTGCGCAGCATAAGACGATGGTTTGCATTTTCAGTATCCCGGTTGTTAGCCACTTGGCGATGCAAATATAAAACAGTTCCGTAACACGCTTGTAAATACCTTGATTCCATATGATTTGATTATGACTTTTGGCTAATCGTTTAAAAACAATGCATTAAACAATTTTCATCATGAAAATTTTTTTCAACACTGTGATCGACGATCTAATTTTTCATAACTATAAAATTTAAAAATGGCCTTTTATGTTTAAAAACAGAGTGATAAATCATTGACCAATAAACAATGCGAAGAGTATCTCGTTTTAAATCTGTACGGATTGAAAATTATTTTCATTAGCCTATTCTTCTGGTTATCGCTTTATGCCGTGTGAAAAACAGGCTAGTTTGAAGCACAGATCGCCGGTTGGCATTACAGAAGGGACACTGCAGTCATGGATCTCGTTTACCACATTCAGTTTCGCCAGGATCCGTTCAGCCGCCAGGAAGCAAAAGTTGCCCGAGCCATACTGAACAACCCGGGGTTTACTTCAACAGCAACCATTGAGCAATTGGCAGAGCGAGCAGGTGTCAGCACCGAGATCGTCGCTCATTTTGCCCAATCCCTTGGCTGTGAGGATCTTAACGACTTTATCGCGCTAATGCGCACCCAGCCTGCGCTGGCAACCACCCCGACAGAGGTAGCCCAACCCGTGCTCGGCGGCATGGATATCGCCTTTGCCTCTGCTGCCGGCATCGGCAAACTGCCTGGCGTCAGCTCCGCCATCCTCAGCCGTTTTGCTAAATCCATCGGTTGTGAAGATATTGGCGACATCGTCTATCAGATCCGTGCACGGCAAAACCAGTTCAGTCAGCAGGAAGCCAAAGTCGCACAGACCATTTTGGACGATATTGCCTTCGCTTCCTCCGCCACCATCGAATTGCTGGCCAGCCAGGCTGGGGTCAGCCCAGCCACCATTACCCGATTTGCCAAAACCATTGGCTGCGACGATATTCGCGATCTGCGCATGAAACTGGCTCAGGCCAGCGTGAGCGGCTCACGCTATTTGACCGCCCAGACTACGCCTAATGGCCCACCACGGCTCTGGCTACAGCGCGTCAACGACGTGGAAACCAGCTTGCATCAACAGCTGCAGCAAGTAGAACATGCAGCGCTGATCGATGCTTGCCAGCAACTGAGCCAATCCAAAAGCGTGCATATTTTTGGCGTAAACAGCATGGCGCTTTATGCCAATGAGCTGCAACAGCGCCTGGTGGGTCTGGGTTACCCCGCTTTTGTCTGCCAGGAGCCTGCGCTGATGCGCATGACGGCCTCCACGCTCAGCACGCAACAGTGCGTGATCCTGCTGTCGATGAGTGGGGAAAACAGCGATTTGCTTAACGCCGCCAAACTGGCCGGTGCCACCGGCGCGTATCGTATCGCCCTGACCCCGGCCGGTACCACGCTGGCCGGGCTGGCGGATAAAGTGTTGCCGCTTAGCGGTGGCAGTACGGCACGCTATGGACTGATGCTGACCCTAGACCTGCTGCTGGCACAGCTATTGCCCGAAAGCCTGGGGACACAGACGGAAGATTGAGCCTCTGCCACTGCACCGGTTGCGAGGGCCTTCAGCGGCAAACTCCGCCGCCGCAGCGGTGGCCTGAGGTTTTTCCTAATTCGCGGTCTGGGCTGCCACTGCCTATTGATAGGAATATTCTTACTACGTTATCGTTAACATTCCACTTAGCTATCAACCTAAGTGAAATTTGCACGACTTTATTTTTTTAATGGCTTCTCTGCCAGCTTCGGCTGGCACTTTAAATTTCACCAGCGGTAAAATTCTATGATCGATTACTCCCTTTACGGTCTCCACGATAGAGATATCGAGACATACCGTGAACAAATATACAGCCTGCTCGGCAAAGGCGTTATTCAGGTGCTTTCCGCTAACAAACCCATCAGCAAGCAAAATATTCTCGCCTACCTCATCGCTGAAATCGAAAGGCAACCCGACGAGTACGGTCAGAAACTGCACAGAGCAGCAATCGAGGTTATTGGAATCAATGCTCGCTAAGGAGAAGCATGCGCAAATCGGATCTGTGCGCGATCATTTCCATCGCTGTCGTCGTGGCAGTGATGTGGGTGGCAAACTGCAGTGCGGATAGGCTTCCGCTACTGGGAAGTGGAGGCTAGGCTCTAACGCCTGGAACAGGCAGTATCCGGCGATCGGCACAGCGATCTACCAGCCGGATATGTCTTGATTGGGTTGCCAGCCATAGTTTCAGGCTGGCCGCAGGGTTTAGGCTGAAAAAAGCCGACAATGCGAGCTAACGGCATTCGCCGGTTATTGCATTTTTCCCTTGAGGGCAAACATCGGAGCTTTGCGGGATCACACCCAGAATCGATCCAAAAGACCCTGAACAGCCAGACAGCATGACAATCGCCAATAAAAATAATCCCCCTTTCATCCAACACTCCTTATCTATTGCACTCTTTGGTTATAGATCACTTCTTACCAAGCGTCTTGAAAAAGGGTCTTTACCCGACAACAGGATAACAGTGATAGCAGAAGAATATTATGATGTGATATGACGAAATGGAATTTCAGGCACAAAAAAACCGCCTTCCGGCGGTCACGACATTACTGCTTATTGCTTTGATTATTCTGGAATTTATTTTCCTGGTACCCGGGGCGGGACTTGAACCCGCACAGCCATAAGCCGAGGGATTTTAAATCCCTTGTGTCTACCGATTTCACCACCCGGGCTCGGGAAAATTGGAGGCGCGTTCCGGAGTCGAACCGGACTAGACGGATTTGCAATCCGCTACATAACCGCTTTGTTAACGCGCCTAAATTCTTGTTTGCCTTTATCAGGCTAAAGCTCGTGAAACACCAGCTTCATCAAATTTGGAGCGGGAAACGAGACTCGAACTCGCGACCCCGACCTTGGCAAGGTCGTGCTCTACCAACTGAGCTATTCCCGCATTAATCAGAACTTACTGATTTTTTTGCTATCTTTCGGCAAATCACTGCTGCCGTCTGATGCGATGCATTCTACTTACCTGACGTAATGAGTCAATAAAATTGTTGTCTCATTACGTTCGTTTGACGATTTTTGCATCGCTTTGATCAGGGTTCCAGCAAATCTTTCCGCGCAGCGTTCAAATATTGGAACATTGACCAGAAAGTCAGCACCGCCGCGATGTACAGCAAACCGAAAGACACATACTCGACGGTACGATCGGGACGCCACAGCAGCCCGACCAGCGACATCATTTGCGCCATGGTTTTGACTTTGCCAATCCAGGACACCGCCACGCTGCTGCGCTTGCCAATCTCCGCCATCCACTCACGCAGCGACGAGATGATAATTTCACGGGCAATCATGGTTGCCGCAGGCAAGGTAATCCACCAGGTGTGATAGTGTTCCGCCACCAGCACCAGCGCTACCGCCACCATCACTTTGTCCGCCACCGGGTCGAGGAACGCCCCGAAACGGGTCGTTTGCTTCCAGCGACGGGCCAGGAAACCGTCAAACCAGTCGGTTATGGCAGCAAACACAAAGATGACGGCGCAAACCATCGGAGCCCAGGTGAACGGCAGGTAAAATGCCAGAACAAAGAATGGGATCAGAACTACGCGAAACAGAGTAAGCCAAGTCGGTATATTCAATTGCATAATGCTAGGGTAACTATCTGGCTGGAGTGGGAATTAAGAGTATGTTGCTACATTGCCCTCAGTGTTTCAATGCATTGTAGATCTTTTCTGCCAATGCTTGTGAAATACCCGGCACTTTTGCAATTTCCTCAACGCTGGCGTTCAATAATGGTTGAAGTCCGCCCATATACTTCAACAGCACCTGTCGCCGTTTTGGTCCAACGCCGTCGATCAATTCCAACGCGCTGGTGTTTCTTACTTTTGCCCTTCTCTGCCGATGCCCGGTGATCGCATGGTTATGCGAATCATCGCGGATATGCTGGATCACATGCAGCGCCGGCGAATCCGATGGTAAGGCAATACCCTCGCCTTCCGGCACAAAGAACAGCGTCTCCAACCCGGCTTTGCGGTCGGCGCCTTTGGCGATGCCAATCAGCAAAGGCTTGTTTTTATCCCAGGTCACGTTGAGCGAATTAAATACGTCAATCGCCATACCAAGCTGGCCTTTACCGCCGTCGATAAAAATAACGTCAGGGATTTTTTTCTCTTCCAGGGCTTTGCCATAGCGACGCTTCAACACCTGCGTCATCGCGGCATAGTCATCCCCAGGGGTAATACCGGTGATATTATAGCGCCGATATTCGGAACGTAGCGGACCATTCGAGTCAAATACCACACAGGAGGCCACGGTTTCCTCCCCCATAGTGTGGCTGATGTCGAAACATTCCATGCGGTTAATTTCAGCCAGATTGAGCACCTTCGCCAATTCTGCCAACCGCTGATGGATCGTCGACTGCTGGGAAAGCTTGGTGGTTAGCGCCGTTGCCGCGTTGGTGCGAGCCAGTTTAAGGTAGCGCGCGCGATCCCCTCGCGGTTTGCTCTGGATCTGGATTTTCCGGCCGGCCAGTTCTGAAAGCGACTCGGCCAGCAGGTCTTTTTCCGGCAGGGTGAAGTCCAACAGAATTTCCGCCGGCAAGGTGCGCATCTGGCTGCCCTGTAGATAGAACTGCCCGACAAAGGTTTGCACCACTTCGCTCATGTCGGTGCCGCCCGGCACTTTCGGGAAGTAACTGCGGCTGCCCAACACTTTCCCCTGACGGATAAACAGCACGTGCAGGCAAGCCATGCCGGACTCGAAAGCCACGCCAATCACATCCAGATCGTCGCTGTTGCCGGAAACGAACTGACGTTCGGTCACCCTGCGTACCGCCTGGATCTGGTCGCGGATGCGCGCCGCTTCTTCAAAGTTCAATGCCTTGCTGGCGTTTTCCATCCTTTCGATCAACTGGTGCAACACCTGCTGATCTTTACCGGACAGGAACAGGCGTACGTAATCCACCTGCTGCCGGTATTCTTCCTCACTCACCAATCCGGCGACGCAAGGCCCCAGGCAACGCCCAATCTGATATTGGAGGCAAGGACGTGAACGGTTGCGATACACGCTGTTCTCGCACTGGCGTATCGGGAACAATTTCTGCAACAGCGCCAGCGTTTCACGCACGGCATAAGAATTGGGGAAAGGCCCGAAATACTCCCCTTTGGCGTGTTTGGCGCCGCGATGAACCGCCAGACGTGGGTGGCTATCCGCGCTCAGGAAGATCAACGGGTAAGATTTATCGTCTCGCAAAAGAACATTATATCGCGGTTGGTATAACTTTATGTAGTTATGTTCCAGTAATAGCGCTTCTGTTTCGGTATGAGTAACAGTTACGTCTATTTGAGCGATATTTTTAACCAACGTCTCCGTTTTCCTGCTGCCAACCTGTTGGCGGAAGTAACTGGCGAGGCGTTTTTTCAGGTCTTTGGCTTTACCGACGTAGATAACCGTGCCAGTAGCGTCATACATACGGTAGACGCCAGGCTGGCTGGTTACGGTACTGAGAAATGCTTTGGCATCAAAACGGTCACTCACTGCTTAACAACGTCTCCGCATTGAACAATCCGTGTCGGATAGCCAGGTGTGTCAGTTCGACATCACCGCTGATATTCAGCTTGCTGAACATGCGGTAACGGTAACTGTTCACCGTTTTCGGGCTGAGACTCAGCTGTTCCGAGATCTCGTTAACTTTTTTGCCTTTGGTGATCATCAGCATGATCTGCAGCTCGCGCTCGGACAGGCAGCTGAACGGGGTTTCCGTCTGCGGCTCCAACTGGCTCAATGCCATCTGCTGTGCGATATCGGACGCGATATAACGCTGCCCGGCCTGCACCGTACGAATGGCATTCACCACATCCTGCGGCGCCGCACCTTTGCTGAGATAACCTGCGGCTCCGGCCTGCATCACCTTAGCCGGCAAGGGATTTTCAGTGTGAATAGTCAGCATGATGACTTTAACGTCGGGCGCATAGCGTACAATTTTGCGCGTGGCTTCCAGCCCGCCAATACCCGGCATGTTCATATCCATAAGAACGATATCTACGGCATTGCCACGGCACCATTTCACGGCGTCCTCACCGCACTGGGCCTCCCCGACAACTTTTATACCTTTGATATCTTCAAGAATGCGTCGTATCCCTGCGCGCACCAGTTCGTGGTCATCAACAAGAAGAACGCTAATCAAGGAAAAATCTCCAAAAAAGAAGGGAGTAACGCAATCAGCCTCTGTTATAGCCTGAGATATTACTTGTTTTTCAGCCAAGAATGAACACAGATTAATACTTACTTCCGATTAACTTTGCGCAGTGGGCCTGATTTTTGAATTTTAGTCACTGAGGCCACCCGATAAAACCCTTGTCTGCAGATAAAAAATCTTCGATGTAAATATTACCCTGAGTGAACCGGGCCCCATGATACTGCGACAATCCCGAAGCGAAGGTAAAATCAGTGTAAGCAATCGCAACACGGATAATATTAACACTAATACAACAAGATTGTAATCCATTGAAATAAAACAATATGACAGATTGTTCTTTCTCTTCCCTGGCAACAATCATTGCGCAAAGAAATTACTTGCTTCGGGCGTCTGCTCGCAGCCGGGGTTGATCATTTAAATAACCCTAACACGTTAACAATAACCCGACGGGCAAATACTTATTAACTCGAAAAAAATAACTTGGCTATTATTCCCTGGCGGCCCCGGGACCAAACTACCAACAGTCTATTCAATAATCACTAGTGACTATGCACTATAATGTGGAAGTTGATAAAACCAAGAGCGATGCCGCGTTAGCCACACCGACACGGATATCGCGCTATCGGTGCAGATGGATATCTGCATGCTATGCTATACTCCGCGCCCAGTTAAATACGCATCTGCACGTCTGGTTGAATGAATCCGGTGCGGGTGCGCACCACAAAGCACATTGTTTCAGGCTTCGGCCTCAAAATCAGGAGAGAAAATGAGCAACGTTGACTTTACTACGTCTGCAAACCCGGAAACGCTGGCGACAGAAGTCGCCTGTCTTAAAGCCACGCTGACGCTGATCCTGAAGTCGATCGGCCAGGCCGACGCCGGGAAAGTCATTATCAACATGGAACGCTTTATCGCGCAGATTGAAGATCCGACCCAGGCCGAAATCTTTAAAAACAGCATTCAGCAGATTAAGCACGCCTACCGCCAATAAGCTATCCCCTCCGGCCTGCCGTTACCGCGGGCCCGTTCCCCCAGCCTCCTGATGATTGATCACCCTGGTTATTTCAGGCAATGTGTTTTTATTTACGCCAGAGAGACATATGGGCATCGTGGTAAAAGCGCTGATTGGCGCACTGGTGGTGGTACTCATTGGCCTGCTTGCCAAAAGCCGCAGCTACTATATCGCCGGTCTGGTGCCATTGTTCCCGACCTTCGCACTGATTGCCCATTACATCGTCGGCAGCGAACGCTCAATCGAAGCGTTGAGAACCACGCTGATTTTCGGCATGTGGGCCGTTTTACCCTATCTGGTGTATCTGATTTCGCTGTATTTCTTTATCAACAGCATGAGGTTGTCCTGGGCGCTGGCCGCTGCGGTACTGTGTTGGATCGCGGCGGCCTGGCTTTTGATTACCCTATGGGGATGGTGGCAGGGGCGTTGACAGCCCCGCCAGAATTACGGCCTGCCGGCCTGCAGAACGAACCCGCGTTGCATATCTCCCGCCACGCGGAAATAGCGGCTTTCACCGGCACGCAACGTCATCGGTAACCGGCCGCTGGTATCGCGCCAGATACACAGACTGTTTTCGATCATATCCTGCCCAATGCTGATTTCATTATTGCCGACCGGCACCCGGAACTCAGCCTTTTCTTTCGCCGCCAGCGACGCAGCAAACTCGCCGTTGATATAAACCCCGGTTCGGCAACTGCCCGCCAACATCCCACTGTCACGTACCACCACTATCGTGGCAAAAGGGGTCTGCGGCACATTCTGATAAAGCAGCAGCCGGCTAGGGGGCGGTGATTCGGCCTGCTGCAGCGGAACGGACTGCGTGGCGCAGCCAGACAACAGCACGGTGGTAACAAGTAACGCGGCGTAATGCTTCATCCTGAGCTCCTGGGGAAAACCAACTTTTATAGTAGCAACACAATAGCCTGCGGCTATAGCGCCAGAGCATCATCAATGAAAAAATAGGATAACTTCCCGCATGCACGAGCTAATAGTAAAAACCGTGAACTCCCCTTCGCCGGCCGTGATGCCGTTCAGGCAGGACGGTCGGCCGACATAAGAAAATTCCGTAGTTAGTATATTGAAATGAATAAGATTTTTATGATTTCTTTAAAGCTTGACCATACGTTTTTGAATGTCTTCGCGAAAGGCATCGCCCACAAAATTAAAACCTTCCTCGGTCACATAAACGCGTGAGTAACCATTCTCTGATAGCGTCGTCACCATGTAACCCGCGCTGATCATCTCTGCTGAAGGCGCATTCATCAGCGTGAGAAAACCGCGTCCCCGGCACCATTGATAAAAACGAGTACGACCGTAACCAAATGAATCCCCGACATCGGAAAGGTTTCTTAACCTGTCACAATCTTCTGATAATGAAGGTAAATCAGCACTGTCTTTAGGTACTTCAGATTTATTCGCCAAAATAAAACTCCCTTTAACATCTTCATCATCATGACAATCACTTCTCGATCCTGAATCTAAAAAATTTACACATGAATTGCAATCGTATTACCGGCAAATTGAATAATAGTTTTATTTTCTATAATTTATAAAAAGCAATAGAAGAAACCCTATTCTAATTCATGACTCTTCAAATACCCTTGCGTTACCAATAATAAGAATTAATCTTTAGGTAAATATCTTAAAGAAATAGAATCAATACTCACCCAATGAAAGTTAGCAGGTACATTATAACAATGGGTACTATTTCATTATTAGAAATGACGTTTTCAGCCCTGTCCTGTCGGTATTACATCAACCTCGCCTAAACAATAACTATTATCATTTCCAATTTTAACATCAGTTTATTACACTCATGCCCTCTCTCGCCTAGGAAGATTCTTAGCGTGTGAATACAGGATGAAAGGAAGAGTTAGGGATACCATGAAGACGTTTAGCTTTTTGATTATGTTGCCATTAATGACATTGACTGCCTGTACCCAGTGGGAAAAGCCTGGTGCAAGCAGCACCACTCGCGAGGCCGACTATGCCGAATGCAAAGGGCGTGGTTATGAACGCTTTCCGCCCGATGTGGTGAGAGATTTTGAATTTAGCTACGAGAACCAATACCAGACCTGCGAGAAAAACAAGAAGGACTGCCCGGCAGGCTACCGTTACGATAAGCAGCCTTCGTTTAAAACAGTGCAGAACGATCGTAACGAAGATGCACGATCGGCAACCATTCAGGCATGTATGTATGGGAAAGGCTGGCACGAGAAAACCTATTATTGGCCGCAGTAGCCGTAATAACAGCGGCGCGGCCGGCACATCGCCTCACGCGCCACTGAGTTCACTCATCATCACCGTGCGGCATGCCGGTCCTGGGTTTACGCTTGTCCCCTTCCGGCTTTTTATCTTTTGCGGCCGATAGCGCCCGGCCAATCAACCACAACAATAGCGGCATCAACAGCAGGCACAGCCCCAGCGTGATCAGTGCATTCGTCATCCGTTATCCGCCCGATTTGTCCGGTCATCTTGCCTGAGTGTAGCAGGCTTATTGGTCAGTCTCGATGCCGTTCAATCGCGCCAGGGTTTCGACCCTTACCGGTGCCAGCGGTATCCGCGGTGCCGGTAGCGGCCAGCCAAGCAAATGACGCGCCGCCGTCGCGCAAATCTTCCCCTGACAAGCCCCCATGCCACAACGACTGCTCAGCTTGGCCGTCGTCCAGTCAGAAAAACCGCTTAGCTGGCTTAAGGAAACGTCTTCACAACGGCACACCAGGGTTTGCGGCTGCGCCAACGCTTTCAACGCGGGGTCCAGCGCAAAAGTCTGAGCCACGGCATCGGCGAATCGCCGCCATTTATCACGTTGCCGCATCAATCCCTTCGCCCGTTGTTGATTGCCGGTGGCGACATACCCGGCAATCGCCCCTTCCGTCAGCGCCAGCTCGCTGCCCCCGATTCCGGTGCATTCACCGGCGGCATAAATTTTCGGCTGGCTGGTCTGCTGGTTATCGTCCACGGCAACGGCGTCATCACAAAGGCGGCAGCCCAGCAGCATCGCCAGTTCGACGTTCGCCACCAGGCCAAAACCGCAGGCCAGGCGTTCGCAGGCCAGCGTCGTCACGCGAGTGCCCGTTTGCAGCCGTATCGCCGTCAACCGTTCATCACCTATGGCTTCCAGCACAAAGCTGCCAGGGCGGTAATGGCGGTTCAACAGGGTAAATGACTGGCGTAACTTGGCCGGCCAACGCCACAACCCGCCAGCAAACGCCGCCAGGCGCGTGGCGGAGGCCTGTTCTGCCACCCTCACCACTTCTCCCCCGGCCTTGATCACGCTGTTGGCCACCGCCAGCAGTAACGGACCACTGCCGGCAATCGCCACCCGCTCCCCTTTGATCGGTAATCCCTGTTTGATCTGTGCCTGCAGCCCACCGGCACCGGTCACACCAGGCAACGTCCAGCCGGGAAACGGCAATAGCAACTCACGTGCGCCACAGCACAAGATCAATGTTTGATAGTCCACCACTCCGCTGCCTGTCGCATCTTCGTAGAGCATTTTCTGCGGCCCACACTGAGCGATAATCTTCACCCCATTAAGCAAGGTCAGGTTACTCCAGGCCTCCACGGCCTGCCGATACCGATGCGCCAACGCCGGTAATACCACGTTGGGTCCGTCACGCCAGATCTGCCCGCCCGGCCGCAGGTTATCGTCAAGTACCAGCACTGACTGGCCACTTTCTGCCGCCGCGCGGGCCGCCGCCAGCCCGGCCGGGCCCGCACCGATAACCAGCACATCGCACACGAGGTCACTCATTTTCCGTCCTCTCAATCTGCATTCCCGACTGGCAGAGTGTCTGGCATGCCAGCCGGCGCAAGCCATTTACGGTCACGCGGCACTCCTGGCAAACCCCCATGCCGCAAAACGGCGAGCGCGCTTGTCCGCTGACCGAAACACGACAGCTGTCCGCACCACTCAGACTGAGCGCCGCCGCCACGCTAACCCCTTCCGGAACCCAGAGGCTTTCACCGTTAAGGGTCACCCTCAGTTGATTCTGTTTTTGGCTCATACCGCTAACGCCTCCGTACTGAACATGCGTGCAGCCAAATAAGGCGTGTCGTCAATCGCCGGGCGATGATGGAGGATCTGCGCGGCAATCAGCTCAGCACTGCCCAACGCGGTGGTGACGCCTAACCCTTCGTGCCCCAGCGCCAGCCACAACCAGCGGTGTTGCGGATGCGGGCCCAACAGCGGCAAACCGTCGGCGGAGGCGGCACGCTGGCCGGTCCAACAGCGAATGACGTTCATCTGCGCCAGCGTGGGCAGAAAAGCGTTGGCGCGCGCCAACATTGCGGCCAGCAACGGCAAATCGATGTCACTGTCGGGAGCATCAAACTGGCGAGAAGAGCCGATCAACAACTGGCCCGTTGGGCGCGCCTGAACGTTAAACGCCACCGAAGTCCCGTCGCTGGCGTGGGCGCTGGCCCCATAGCCCAATTCAACCAACTGATGATGAACTCTGTGCGGATAGCGATCGGTAATTGCCAACTGCCCTTTCTTGGCCCGCAGTAGGGGCTGTTCCAGCAACCTATTGGCCTGCAGACCGCAGGCCAACACCACTACAGGTGCCGTCAGACGTTCACCGCTCGCCAGCACGACGGCCCGATCTTCCAACGCACAAGCCTCCCCGATAATGACTCTGATTGCCGACCCGGCGTCGCTCACCAGCCAGCGGGCCACATTAGGCGCATAAACAATGCCATCGCCCGGCACTCGCAGTCCGCCCGCCAAACCGGTGCGTAGCATAGGTTCCAGGCCCGCCACCTGTGCGGCGCTTTGCATTTCGCCGGTCACGCCATACTCCGCCATACGCCGGAGCTTGGCTTCGGCAATCGCCATTTCATCGTCCCGCTCTGCCAGCCACAGCGTACCACAGCCACGCCAGGCGCAGTTTTCCGGCATTCGCGCCACCAGGCTGCGCCACAGCTGCAGCGAGTAGGCGCTTAAGGCCAGCTCGGCAGGGTTGTCGTCCATACAAACCAGATGGCCCATGCCTGCGGCGGTCGCACCGGCGCGCTGATTATCCACCAGCAGCACCTGCAGTCCTTGTTGCGCCAGACGCCAGGCACAGGCGGCACCAATAATACCGGCCCCCACCACAATCGCTTCAGCAGGCCTGTCAGCAGCCATCAGCGGATACCCCAAACGAAAGGGTCACGCTCATCCAACAGCAGTTGGCTGTCAGCGCACACATAGGCTTGCCCACGGATAAACGGCGTCACGCGATCGCCGTTGCGTTGGTAATAACCGCTGAACTGACTGCCGATCACGCTCGCCTGACGCCAGATCTCACCCGGTTGCAGCTTGCCGTCGGCCGCCAGACAGGCCAGTTTTGCGCTGGTGCCCGTCCCGCACGGCGAGCGGTCATAGGCTTTACCCGGGCAAAGCACGAAGTTACGGCTGTCCGCCTGCGGATCGGCAGCGAACAGTTCAATATGGTCGATAACCCCGCCGTCTTCGCCATAAGTCCCCGCAGACTCCAGCGCCACCCGCACCGCCCAACAAAAAGCGGTGAGCGCGTCCAGGTTTTGCGTATCGATCGCCAGCTGATGTTCACCGATAAGGAAAAACCAATTCCCGCCCCAGGCAATATCACCCACCACCGGGCCATAACCGCTCACCTCCACCCTTACCTGTCGGCGGTAACGATAGGCCGGTACGTTTTCCACCGTCACGCTGCCATCCTCATGCAGTCTGGCATTGACCGTGCCGACAGGCGTTTCAATCAGGTGATCCCCCACGCCAATTCGCCCCAGATAGGCCAATGAGGCCACCAGGCCAATGGTGCCGTGGCCGCACATGCCCAAATAGCCGGCGTTGTTGAAAAAAATCACCCCGGCGGCGGCCTGTGGCGAACAGGGCTGGCAGAGTAGAGCCCCGACCAGAACATCATTGCCGCGCGGCTCCAGAATGATGGCACTGCGCCAGTCGTCATACTCTTGGGCGAATCGGATTTTGCGCTCCGCCATACTGCCGGTACCCAAATCGGGAAACCCATCGATGATCAACCGGGTGGGTTCACCGGCGGTATGGGAATCGATCGCCCGCAGCGCGGTGAAATGCGAAGAAAGTGCCATCGGAGCCTCCTGAGTTAATGAAATGTTACCGATGACATTAGCCTGACCGAATCTGCCGATCGCCGCTTGATGCATTTCGGCTCGGCGCATGCAGAAATCAGCACAGTCCTTAATTGGATATCCGGTTAGCGCCGAACAGAGAAAAGTGAGTAACCATAAGAATGAGTTATTTATCAATTTGTTACTTTCATGCTATCTCTAGACCGGTACGAAAGAGGTCATTTTTTCTGTATGGAATACGTCACGGAGGGAAAAAGTTTGCGGTGATCCGCATAATTGAAGGCTTCGCTTGAAAAGTTATAGGAAAGTTAATATTGATGAGGCGCGTTAAAGATGGCCGACCTGGCCACTCCAGATTCTGTGCCATTCAGCGGGAAAAGGTATTGCCATGCGATTAACTCAACACCACCAGGTTATCACTGACACCCGGCCCGCTTTCGATGAACAGGAAGATGATGCGTTCGCCGTTGAACAGCTTTCCCGCTGGTGTGATGGCCTGGCACAGCAACGGCCGAATACTCTGCGCGATCTGCTGAATTCACTGGCGTTGATCGCCCCGCTGCTCAATGCCATACCCAACGTGGTGTTCTTCATCAAAGACGTGCAAGCCCGTTATCTGTTCGCCAATCTGACGCTGGCCAAACGCTGTGGGTTTAAAACCGTCTCGCCGTTGCTGGGCAAAACCTCGGCGGACGTTTTCCCGGCCCAGCTCGGATCGGGGTATACCGAGCAGGATCTGCGCGTGCTGCGCCACGGGGAGCTGATCCAGGATCAACTGGAAATGCACTTGTATAACGGCCGCGAGACCGGTTGGTGTCTGACGCAAAAGCTGGCGTTGTACGACGCGCAGGGCAAAATCATCGGCATGGCCGGCATTTCGCACGATCTGCAGGAAGCCAAGGCCAATCACCCAGCCTATCAGCGGCTGGCGGCCATCGATGTCTACATTCGCCAGCATTACGCCCGACCGATCGCACTTGAGGAACTGACAGCGCTCACGGCACTTTCTGTGGCGCAGATTGAACGTTACTGCAAACGTATTTTTCATCTCACCCCGCGCCAGATGATCCACAAGGTGCGGCTGGAAAAAGCCACCGAACTGCTGGCCGGTGATATGCCTATTACCGACATCGCCTTGCAGTGCGGCTACACCGATCACAGCGCATTCAGCCGCCAATTCAAAGCCATGACCGGTTCAACACCGCGCGATTTCCGCACCACCATCACTCTTTAACGCGCTGATTTATATTATTAAAAAATTCGCCATGGTGCCTTGTGCATCAGGTTCCCTCTCGTCTGCAGCTCCGCCTCACTGTGCCAATTTCGTCATGGCATTCGGCGAAAACCGTCAAGCCCCTGCGAACAATACAGGTCAATCTGTGATTGGATTTTACCAATAATTCACCATTGATTAACAAACTTGGACGACAGGAAAAACACTATGAGCCATAAAGCCATTAGCTGGAGCGGCGTATTCCCGGCGGTCAGCACTCAGTTCCGCAGCGATTTTTCTCTGGATCTCGACGCCACCCATACGGTGATCAAAAACCTGGTCAAAGACGGCGTTTCGGGCCTGGTGGTGTGCGGCACCGTGGGTGAGAACACCTCGCTGACCGTTCAGGAAAAACTGTCGGTGATTGAAGTGGCACGCGACGCAGCTCAGGGTCAGGTCCCGGTGATTGCCGGTATCGCCGAGTTCACCACCGCCTTTGCGCGCAATATGGCGCGCGAAGCCCAAAAAGTCGGCGTCGACGGTATCATGGTAATGCCGGCGTTAGTCTATTCAGCCAAACCCCATGAAACCGCAACGCATTTTCGCAGCGTCGCTACCGCCACCGATCTGCCGATCATGGTCTACAACAACCCGCCAATTTATAAAAACGACGTGACGCCGGACATCCTGACGTCATTGGTCGATTGCGAAAATATCGTCTGCTTCAAGGACTCCTCCGGCGACACCCGTCGCTTTATCGATTTGCGCAATGAAGTGGGCGATCGCTTTGTGTTGTTCGCCGGGTTGGATGACGTGGTGCTGGAAAGCATCGCCGTCGGCGCCGAAGGCTGGATCTCCGGCATGTCCAACGCCTTCCCGCGTGAAGGCGAAACCCTGTTCCGTCTGGCGAAGCAAAAACGCTTCGAGGAGGCGCTGGCGTTGTACAGCTGGTTTATGCCGCTACTGCATTTGGATGCGCGCCCCGATCTGGTGCAGTGCATCAAGCTGTGTGAAGAGTTGGTGGGTCGCGGCAGTGCCATTACCCGTCCGCCACGCCTGGCATTGCAGGGCGATACCCTGGCCGAGGTCTCAGCAGTGGTCAATAAAGCGCTGGCCAACCGCCCTGCGCTGCCGGATGTCGGCCTCTGATCGCCACTCACGCCCGGCGACCTGCCGGGCTCTGTCACTAAACCAACGGGGGATCCCATGCCCAACACCCATACCATCAGCGGCCAACAGTTTATCGGCGGTCAACGCCGTGCCAGCGGCGAGGCCCAGCTTGTCAGCCTGCGCGCCGACAACGGCCTGCCGACCGGCCACGTTTTTTTCTCGGCCAGTCACGAAGAAGCCGCCGCCGCCGCCGATGCCGCCGCACAAGCATTCACGGCCTATTCTCAGCTCAGCGCCGAACGCCGAGCCGACTTTCTTGAGGGCATTGCCGACCAATTAGACGCTCTGGATGAGGATTTCTTCGGCTACGCCATGCAGGAAACCGCCCTGCCGTTAGCCCGACTGAGCGGTGAACGGGCCAGAACCAGCGGCCAGATGCGACTGTTTGCCACCCTGCTGCGCCGTGGGGATGTACATGGCGTGCGCATAGACAGCGCATTACCTCAACGAACGCCACTGCCCCGCCCGGATCTGCGGCAGTATCGCACCGCCCTAGGGCCAGTGGCGGTGTTTGGCGCCAGCAATTTCCCATTGGCATTCTCCACCGCAGGCGGAGACACCGCGGCCGCGTTGGCCGCAGGCTGTCCGGTGGTGTTCAAGGCGCACAGCGGCCATATGATCACCGCAGAACTGACCGCGCTGGCCATCGAACGGGCAAGAGAACAACAGCAGATCCCGGCAGGGGTTTTCAACATGATTTACGGAGAGCGCATTGGCGCGGAGCTGGTGCAGCATCCGGCCATTCAGGCAGTGGGTTTCACCGGATCGCTACGGGGCGGCCGGGCCTTGTTCGATTTGGCCCAGCGGCGCACCCAACCGATCCCGGTATTTGCCGAGATGTCGAGCATCAACCCGCTGATCATTATGCCGCAGGCTTTAGCTCGCCGTGGGCAGCAGATCGCCCACGAGCTGGTCGCATCCTTCACCCTAGGCTGCGGCCAGTTCTGCACTAAACCAGGGCTTATCATCGGGCAACGCGGCGAAGCATTCAGCGAATTTGTGCGCGAACTGAGCGCGCAGGTCAACGCCGCGCCTGCGCAAGCCATGCTCAATGCCAGCACGCTGGCCAATTATCGCCACGGGTTAGCCTCCCTTGATGAACAAAACGGTATCCGTCACCTGGCCGGTCACCGCGAACAGCGCCCGCATTTAGCCACGGCGCAGCTCTATCAAGCCGATATCGATTTGCTGCTCAGCGGAAACCCGCTGCTGCAAGAGGAAGTGTTTGGCCCGGCAGCCATTCTGGTGGCAGTGGAAGATCATAGGCAGTTGGTCGCCGCACTGGACAGCCTGCAGGGGCAACTGACCGCCACGCTGCTGACAGAAAACGAGGATCTGACCGATGCAGAACCGCTGGCCCAACGGCTAACCCAAAAAGCGGGACGGGTCTTGTTCAACGGCTATCCGACCGGGGTAGAGGTCTGCGATGCCATGGTGCACGGCGGCCCTTATCCGGCCACCAGCGACGCACGCGGAACCTCGGTGGGTACGCTGGCTATTGAACGTTTTCTGCGCCCGGTCTGTTTGCAGAATTACCCCCCAGCGTTGCTGCCGCCGCAGCTGCAAGACAGCAATCCACTGGGCCTGCTGCGGCTGGTTAACGGGATTTATACCCGTGATCCTCTTCGCTCACCTGCCAACGACTAACCAAATCGCATCTGTCTGCCACCTAATAACAAAAGGGTCATTCCATGACAACCCAAGGCAAATTCAAGAAGCAGCTTACGCTCACCGATCTGACGTTTATCGGCCTGGGCGCAATCTTTGGTTCCGGCTGGCTGTTCGCCGCCAGCCACGTCTCTTCCATTGCCGGCCCGGCCGGTATTTACTCCTGGCTGATCGGCGGTCTGGCCGTGTTGCTGCTCGGCATTGTCTATTGTGAGCTGGGCGCAGCGCTGCCGCGCGCCGGCGGTATTATCCGCTACCCAGTGTTTTCCCACGGTGAACTGATGGGCTATCTACTGGGCTTTATTACCCTGATAGCGTTCTCCAGCCTGATCTCTATTGAGATCGTGGCCGCCCGCCAGTACGCCGCGGCCTGGTTTCCTTTTTTGAGCCAACCGGGATCCGGCGATCCGACGCTGATCGGCTGGCTGGTCCAACTGTTGCTGCTGTGTTTTTTCTTTGCGCTGAACTACTACAGCGTCAAAACCTTTGCCAAATCCAACAACCTGATCAGCGTGATTAAATTCGTGGTGCCGCTGTTGGTGATCGTCGTGCTGTTCAGTTTCTTCAAACCCGAAAACTTCCATAGCCAGGGGTTTGCTCCCTTTGGCTCCGCCGGCGTCGAGGCCGCTATATCCGCCGGGGGGATTATTTTCGCCTACCTGGGCCTGACGCCGATTATCTCGGTTGCCAGCGAGGTGCAAAACCCGCAGCGCACCATTCCTATTGCGCTGATCCTGTCGGTCGTGTTGTCCACGCTCATTTACGTGCTGCTGCAGGTGGCTTTCCTCGGCAGTATTCCCAGCGAGATGCTGAGCGGCGGCTGGGCCGGGATCAGCCAGCAATTTTCGCTGCCCTACCGTGATATCGCCATCACCCTGGGCATGGGCTGGCTGGCGTTTCTGGTGGTGAGTGATGCGATTATCTCGCCGAGCGGCACCGGCAACATTTACATGAACGCCACACCACGGGTGGTATACGGTTGGGCGCGCGCCGGCACCTTCTTTAAAATATTCACTCGCGTCGACGGCGAGTCCGGCATTCCGCGTCCTGCTCTCTGGCTGACTTTCGGCTTGTCGATCTTCTGGACGCTGCCCTTCCCTTCATGGGAGAAGCTGATCGGTGTGGTTTCCGCCGCGCTGGTCCTGAGTTACGCCATTGCGCCGGTCACCGCCGCCGGCCTGCGCCGCAACGCCCCTGATCTGCCTCGGCCATTTTTCGTGCGCGGTTTCTGCGTGCTCGGCCCGGTGTCATTTATCATCTCGGCGCTGATCGTCTACTGGTCCGGTTGGAACACCGTGTCCTGGCTGCTCGGCCTGCAAATTCTGATGTTCGTGGTTTATATCCTGTTCAAAAACAAGGTGCCGACCCACGCCGTCAGCCTCAGGCAGCAGGTTTGGTCTTCGCTGTGGCTGATTGCCTTCTATGCGCTGATTATCATCGCTTCCTACCTCGGCAGTTTTGGCGGTATCAACGCTATTGGTCACCCGTGGGACACCATAACCGTGGCGGTCATTGCGCTGGCGATTTACTACTGGGGCGCCAATACCTGTTTGCCTCGGGCGAATTTTGCCGGTGATGAAGAAGAGTAAACCCAGAGGAGATATTCGATGATGCCAACCCAGAGCCTGACGCTGGACCAAGCCTATGAACTCGCACTACGCGCATTACGCAGCAACGGTTTTAGCGTTGAGCACGCCGAAGCCGTCGCGCAGAATGTGACCGCCGGCGAACGCGATGGCTGCGCCTCGCACGGTTTGTATCGGGTGCTTGGCTGCGTGCGTTCGCTGTTGGCGGGTAAAGTGTCCGCCGATGCCCAACCGACGCTAATCGATCAAGCCCCGGCGATTTTGCGGGTAGACGCCCACGGGGCCTTTTCGCTGTTGGCCTATCGCACGGCACTGCCGGCCTTTATCGAAAAGGTGCACACCAACGGCATCGCCGCGCTGGCCATTAATCATTGCGTGCATTACTCGGCATTATGGGCCGATATCGAACCTTTAACCGATCAAGGTCTGGTGGCGCTGGCCTGCACGCCCAGCCATGCCTGGGTCACGCCGGCAGGGGGAACCCGACCGCTGTTCGGCACTAACCCTATCGCCTTCGGCTGGCCACGCCCACAGCTGCCACCCTTTATTTTTGATATGGCCACCAGCGCCGCCGCACGCGGCGAGATTGAACTGCATCGCCGTGCCGGTACCCCGCTGCCGCCAGGATGGGGCATCGACCGGCAAGGGCAGCCCTCAACCGATGCCGAAAGCGTGTTACAGGGCGCAATGCTGACTTTCGGCGGTCATAAGGGTTCAGCGCTGGCAGCAATGGTGGAACTGATTGCCGGGCCCCTGATCGGCGACATGACCAGCAAGGAGTCGCTGGCCTACGATCGGCAGACCGGCTCTTCGCCTTACGGCGGCGAGCTGATCATCGCCATGGATCCCGAACGTTTTCTGGGGCCGGATAAAGCGATGCATTTGGCCAGGGCGGAAGCCCTGTTTGCTGATATGAGCGAACAAGGCGCGCGCATCCCGGGGGAACGGCGCTTTCAACAGCGGCAACACAGTGAGCAGCACGGCGTCACCCTACCGCAGACGCTGTATGAGGAGATTATGGCGCTGTGCCGCTAAAGCAAAATGAGGCAGGCCCGCAGCGTTAAACTGCGGGCCTGATTTGAAAGGATTACCGAACGACCATCACCGAAATATTGGCATGGCGAACAATGGCCGCCGCATTGGAACCCAGCAGGTAGGTTTTCACGCTCGGACGGCGCGAGCCGATAATGATCAGATCGGCTTCGATCTCCTCTGCCAGTTCCAGTACCTGATCGCGCGGCGAACCGAAGCTGACGGTGTAATCCAGCCGCTCCAGCGGAAGGTCGATTTCCGCCATGATCTGCTTAAGCTTATCCACCGCCTTCACTTCCGCCTTGTTCTCAAACTCTTTGATGCCGAAAGAGTAAGCGGTCACGAATGCCGAGGCGTCCGGCAGCGCATGGAAAAAGTGCACTTTGGCACCGGACATTTTCGCCAGGTACACCACATGCTCCAGCGCATGCTCGGTCAACAGATCTTCTTCAATATCTATCGGCACTAATATGGTCTTGTACATATTACATCCCTTCTATGTAACCGTGGTGCCCACAGGGTACTGCCGGGAAGGATAAGGGTGAACCGCTTTGTCACGCTTTTGTGATCGGCGGTAAATACTGAGTGGGATATTTCCTTATTTAACAAAATATAAACACAACCTGTCTAACGGCTAGCCGAATAATTATTTCAAAGTCGATTAAATCAGCTGTAAATACACCGCTTTTGCGGTGGCGGCGGTTTTATTGGCCACCGACAGCTTTTTAATCGAGTTACCGATGTGGAAATTTACGGTGCGCTCACTCAGCCCCATTAACAATGCCGTTTCTTCCGAAGTTTTGCCTTCGCTGCACCAGCGTAAAATATCTTTCTCACGCAGCGTCAGCACATCCTTTATCGCCTCGTCGTTTACCGATATTAATGCTTCGCGCAGCGTCTTGTGGGCGATCTGCGCCAGCCACAGAAAGAAAGTTTCGTTACGAGCCCCGGCCTGCGGGGACTGAGCGGGGATACTCTTACCGGCAAAGGTAAGGATGCCCAGCCGACCGTAGCAATCCTTGACGGACTGTGACCATCCCTCGCGGATACCGTACTGCGCCATACGCCACCACAGCTCCGGTTTGTCCCGGTAGAACGGCTCGTCCCAATAGAATTGCAGCGTAGAGTGGTGGGCCTGCTCGATCATCGGATCCTGCAGATAGATCCGCAGTTTGCGGTAATCTTCCAGATACTGCGCTGGATAGTTACCCTCTATCAGCATTTTGGGTCGGCTGGCCGGGTAGCAGGAAAAGACCGTATAAGAGAAGTACTCGAAACCCAGCGCCTGGGCGCAAGGTGCCAGACGGCTTAAAAAAAGATCGCGGTCAGACAGGCTGCTAAGCAGATCATCCATCAAAGGCTGAAAATGAGTGTCCATAACGCAGGTTCTCCAGAGCACAGCGCCGCAATCATTAAGTGAGGTTAACTATAGTGGAGGGCTCAGAACGACAACAGCCGTTTCATATAATAAAAAATACCATGGCTATAACAAAAAAAGCTATTCCCCTGCCCTGCCATTATTAATAAATAACGAATTTATATTTCACCGGCGCCACGAATTACGCGAATAACATAAAGCCTATTTATTGTAAACCTGTCATTTCTACCGTTAGACAGTCACACCGCCGCCAATTACCTTCGCCATAGGCACCTGGTGCTTTTTAAATCCGAATAAAATATAAGCATTTGCGAATTTTGCAAAGCAGAAGAATACTCACGGGGATTTTTATGGCAGAGAATAATACGGCAATAGATTCGGTCGCCGTGATTGGCGCCGGAACCATGGGCAGAGGTATTGCCTATCTTTTGGCACTGAACGGCATACGAACCCTGCTTTATAATCGCAGCGCTCATTCTTTGAATCAGGCACGTGATTATATTGTCGGTGACCTGAATAAAAAAATTGATAACGGAAAAATAAGCCAACAGAAAAAGGGCGAGATCCTGGCCAATCTGGTTTTCTCGCCAGTTTTCGACGCTATCGCCGACAGTGACCTGGTGATTGAAACCATTGCGGAACATGAACCCACCAAGCATGAGATCCTCGCGGCCATTGCCGCCACGGTAAAAAAAGAGGCGATTATCGCCACCAATACCTCTTCGCTGTCGCTGAATAAACTGGCCGCGGGCATAGAAAATAACTCGCGCTTTATCGGCCTGCATTTCTTCAACCCGGCACCGCTGATGAAGCTGATCGAAATTATCCCGTCCTATTTTACCGCCCGAGTCACAACCTTACGCTGCCAGCAGTTGGTCACGGCGATAGGCAAACAGTTTGTGGTCTGCAAAGCCACGCCGGGCTTTATCGTCAATCGCATGGCGCGGCCTTTTTATCTGGAAGGTTTTCGCCTGCTGGAGGAAAACGTGGCGCTGGCACCGCAAATCGACCGCGCACTGAAGGCCGGAGGCCACTTCCGCATGGGGCCTTTGGAGCTGACTGATTTTATTGGTC
Organism: Serratia sp. OS31; assembly: GCF_014164835.1. Lineage (NCBI taxonomy): Bacteria > Pseudomonadati > Pseudomonadota > Gammaproteobacteria > Enterobacterales > Yersiniaceae > Serratia > Serratia sp. OS31. The sequence goes on from NZ_JACJFQ010000003.1 coordinate 27,869, forward strand.
AGGACATTAATTATCAGGTCAGCAGCCAGATTTGGCAGGACATGCAGTATGACCCCCGCTATACCCCCGGCCATTTGCAACGTTCGCTGGTGGATGCCGGGCTGTTGGGGAAGAAAAACGGGCGCTCTTTTTTTTCCCCCTCGGCTGACGCCGCCAACCCACCGGCTACCGGCGGCGGTACGCTGAGCTCGCTGCATTTTTTTGGCGAACATCCGCTGTTCGATCTGCTGCAACAGCACGCCTTCGCGACCTCGGTGCCCCTGGCAATAACACGTCAGCCGGAACACCCGGTTCTGGGCCGTTTTATCCAGGTGAATGACAGTCTGGCAGTCAAAATCACCGACGGGCGAACGGCCAATCAGCTTGCCGAGCTGGCGGGTCTCGATACCTTCGTGGTCGACGTTGCACTGAACTATGCCAACACCGCTTTTCTGGTGGCGGCCCACAGCCAACAGGCTACCGAGGCGAATAAAGCGCTGTTCCTCACGCTGCTGCAAACGGTGATCCCGCAGGTGGAGTTTGTTAAAGATTCCCCAGGCCTGATCGTCGCCCGGGTTCTGAGCAGCCTGATCAATGAGTCGGTGATCATGGTGGAGAGCGGGGTTTGTAGCCGAGAAGACATCGATATCGCCGCCGTGGCGGGCGTCAACTATGCCGACGGCATTTTTGCCTGGCTGGCGCAGCTCGGGCAGAAAAACGTGAAATCGACGCTGGATAATATGGCGCAACTGCTGCATTCCGCCCGCTATTACCCGCACTACTCGTTGCTCCACGCCCCCCGGCCCGAGCTGGCCGTCGCGCCCTGAGGAAAAATGATGACGATTAAAGACGATGGGGTCTATCTGATCGACGGTACGCGCACGGCGATCGGCGCCTACGGCGGTAGTCTGGCATTAACCCGCCCGGACGATATGGCGGCCTCGATTATTCGGGCGTTGCTGCAACGACACCCGGAAAGCGAGCCGGATATCGATGAGGTGGTGCTGGGCTGCGCCAATCAGGCCGGTGAAGACAACCGTAACGTCGCACGCATGGCGGCGTTGTTGTCCGGTTTGGATCAGGGAGTACCGGCGATTACCCTTAACCGGCTGTGCGCCTCCGGGCTGGACGCCGTGATTTATGCCGGCGCAAAAATCAAAAGCGGCCTTAGCGATCTGGTGTTGGCGGGCGGTGTCGAAAGCATGAGCCGCGCGCCCTATGTAATGGGCAAAAGCGAAACGCCTTTCGACAAGGGGATCAAACTGTTCGATACCACGCTGGGCTGGCGTTTTGTCAATCCGCAGTTGGCACAACGCTATGGCAGCGATCCGTTGGGCATTACGGCCGAAAACGTCGCGCAGCAATACCGCATATCCCGCGAGGATCAGGATAATTTTGCCCTGGCGTCGCAGCAAAAGGCCTGGCGGGCTATCGAAAATGGTCGGTTGGCCAGTGAGATCACCGCGCTGGATGTGCAGATCGATCGCAAAACCCGCCAATCCTTCGCTCAAGATGAGTTCCCGCGCCAAACCACGTTGCAAAAACTGCAGGCGCTGAAACCGGCCTTCACCGCCGAAGGCTCGGTCACCGCCGGGAATGCTTCCGGTATCAATGACGGCGCCGCCGTGCTGTTGCTGGCCAGCGGTCGCTATGTCAAGCGCAAGTCACTCCAGCCGCTGGCGGAAATTGGCGACAGCGCCAGCGCCGGCGTTGCCCCCTCGTTGATGGGGATTGGGCCAATCGCCGCGACCGAGCGCCTGCTGACTCGAACCGGTTTTACGCTGAACGATTTCGACATCATTGAAATTAATGAGGCGTTTGCCGCGCAGGTGTTGGCGACGCTGCAAAGCTGGCACATCGACTTCGACGATGCGCGAGTCAATCCGAACGGCGGTGCCATCGCCCTCGGGCATCCGCTGGGCATGTCCGGCGCGCGACTGGTGCTTTCCAGCGCGCTGGAGTTGCATACCCGGCAATTAAGCAATGCGCTGGTGACAATGTGTGTCGGTGTCGGCCAGGGTGTTTCACTGGTGATTAAAGCCCTCTAATGCAAGGAATTCCTTATGAGCGTATTGAACATTCTTGAAGAAAAACTGGCCGAAACCAAAAAACAGGGCCGGTTCCGCGAGTTCCTCAACCTGGAACGCAGCGTATTGGATAAACCCTGGGCCACCAGCCACGGACAACAGGGTGAGCGTCGTCTGAACGTCTGGTGCTCCAATGACTATCTGGCGATGAGCCATCACCCCAAGGTTATTCTGGCCACCACCGAGGCGGTAAACCGTGTCGGGCTGGGTACCTGCGGGGCACGCAGTATTTCCGGCACTTCGATCTACCACAGCGAGTTGGAAAGCTTGCTAGCCAAAGCCTACGGCAAGGAGTCCGCGCTGTTGTTCACCACCGGCTTTGGGGCCAATGACGCCACGCTCTCGACGCTGTGCGACGCCATTCCCAATCTGATCGTTTTTTCTGATGAGCTGAACCATGCTTCGATGATTTACGGCATTCGCTACAGCAAAGCGGAGAAGAAAATCTTTCGCCACAATGACGTTGCGCACCTGGCCGAGCTGCTGCAGGAAGCCGACCCGCAACGTCCCAAGCTGATCGCCTTCGAATCGCTCTATTCGATGGACGGCGACTTTGCCCCGCTGGCGCAGATTGTCGCGCTGGCGGAGAAACATCAGGCGCTGACCTATCTGGACGAAATCCACTCCGCCGGCGTTTACGGCCAGCGGGGCCTGGGCTATGCCGAACAACTGGGCCTGCTGGACAAGATCTCCATCATTCAGGGGGGCTTTGGTAAGTCCTACGGCGCTGCCGGTGGTTATATCGCTGCGCCGCGCGTGGTGGTCGAAGCCGTGCGCAGTTGGGCGCCGGCGTTCGTCTTCAGCACCTCCTCCCCCGCGCCGGTGGTGGCGGCGGCGGCGGCGCTGGCCAGCTTCAAATACAACCTTGAGCATGACAACCAACGCAAACATCTGCTGGCGATAATCGATCACCTGAAATCCGGCCTGCGCACCGCCGGTATTCCACTGGTCTCGGAGGACAGCCATATTCTGCCGGTGCTGGTCGGCGATCCACACAGGAACAAACACATCAGCAAACAACTGCTCGATGAGTACGATATTTACGTGCAACCGGTCAATGCCCCGACGGTGCCGGCCGGCAGAGAGCGTTTGCGGGTTACGCCGACCTCGGCCCATACTCATGAGGATGTGGAGTATTTCCTGGCGGCGCTGAGCAAAGTCTGGGCCGCCAATACGTTACGGAGAGCAGGATGAAGTTGACGGACTATAACGGCCATTTTCTTACGCTGTGCCTGATGGCTACCGGCACCTTTGCCATCGGTACCGATGCGTTTATCGTCGCCGGCATACTTGACGAGATTTCCGGCACCTTTGCCGTCAGCCCCGCGCAGGCGGGGCAGTTAATCTCGGTCTTCGCCCTGGCCTATATGATGTTCGCTCCGCTGACCGCCTGGCTGCTGGGCAACCTCAACCGCAAACATATCTTGCAGCTGGCTCTGCTGTTGTTTATCGCCGGTAACCTGGTTTGCGCCTACGCCGACAGCTTTTTGCAAATCTCTGCCGGGCGCGTACTGGCGGCGCTGGGGGCGGCTTGCTACACGCCGCAGGCCGCCGCCGCCGCGGTCGGGTTGGTGTCGGAAAAACGCCGCGGGCTGGCGATATCGATTGTGTATGGCGGCATGACGCTGGCTATCGCGCTGGGCATTCCCTTCGGCACCTTCCTGGCCAAGCTGATCGGCTGGCGGGAGATCTTCCTGCTGATCGCCCTGTTAGGTGCCGTTGCACTGCTGGGGCTTTCACTAGCGCTGAACGCCATCGCCGCGCCGGGGAAACATACGCTGAAAGAGCGGTTGGCCCCGTTACGGCAAAAGGCAGTGCTGACCACGCTGCTGATCACTTTCTTCGCGGTCTGCTCCGAACATATTGTTTACAGCTATGTGAGCGTATTGCTGAAGAATACTCAGTTGGGCCCGGAGGCGATTTTGCCCATCGCGCTGCTGATATTCGGTATTGGGGCCGTCATCGGCAATTTCGTTTCCGGTTTATTGACCGATACCTTCGGCAGTAAATTTGTCCTGCTGTTTTCCGTGTCGATTCAAACCCTCTCGCTGTTCCTGCTGGCCTTTTACGTCACTTCCCCCTGGTGGGTGCTGGCAATATTTCTGGTGTGGGGGATTACCGGCTGGATGTATCTGGTGCCTATTCAGCACCACTTGTTGTCGCTGTCCAAACGTTTTGGCGCGCTGACGGTGTCGCTGAACAGCTCGGTATTGTATGCCGGCATTGCGGCGGGGGGCATGCTCGGCGGCCTGACGCTGTATACCTTGCCTGCCTATTACCTGCCGCTGTTTTCATTGCCGCTGGGGGCCATCGCCCTGCTGCTGACGCTGGTGTTCTTCCAGGGAGAAAAAGCCCATGACTGACCTGCCGCCACCGGTGCTGTATGAGCAACAGGACGGCATCGCCGTGATTACCCTGAACCGGCCGGAAAAAAAGAACGCCATCAATTTGGCGATGGCTCGCCTGATCCAACGCTATCTGCAACAGGCCGAGCAGGATGACAAGGTTCGAGTGATCCTGTTGACCGGTCAGCCACAGGTGTTCTCTGCCGGGATGGACGTCAAAGCATTTCAACAGGGCGAACTTCCGGTGGTCGAGCCGGAAGGCTTTGCCGGCCTGGTGCATGCGCAGCTCACCAAGGTGATTATCGCCGCCGTGGACGGTATCGCCTTCGGTGGAGGGTTTGAAATAGCGCTGGCCTGCGACCTGATCGTAGCCGGGCGAGATGCGCAATTCAGTTTTCCGGAGACCGGGCTGGGGCTGATTGCGGCACAAGGAGGATGTTCACGCCTGCCGGCGCGCATCTCCCCCTATATCGCCCTCGACTGGTTGCTGACCGGTCGCGTTATCGGCGTGGAGGAAGCCTGGCGGCACGGGGTTATTTCACGGATCAGCGAGGGAAGCGCTCTGGAAGAGGCACGGCTGATCGCCCAGCAAATTGCCCAGAAAAACCCGTTGGCTACCCAGGCGGTAAAAGCCATAGTTCGTTATGGGATGGCGCACCATGAGGCCCCCAGCTTTGATTACCAACAAGGTTGGGTCGATCAGGTACGGTTGGCGGCAAAAGGCTTTTAAGAGCATTCTGAAGGAATGGCAATCATTCTCTGTCTAATTTTTAATCACTACAAGACCGTGTTTGAGAAGCCATTGACCCCGCTGTGCGGGGATTTTTTGCCTGGTTAATTTTTCTCTGAGGGAAAAGGCTGCATAAACAAAAAGGTACAAGGTTTGCTCTGGTGCTGATTGATTAACGGCACCAGGCGTGTGAAATGTTCGGTTTGGCAGTGCACGTCCAACGCCGCCCGGTCGGGCCACTCCTCGACGAAAATAAAATGCCCCGGATCCTGATGGTCAATAAACAACTCATAAGAGAGGCAGAGTGCCTCCTGACGGGTTTTTTCTACCAATTCCTGATACAGCGGCATCACCGTTTCAATGCGGTCGTGCTTGATAAAATCTTCAGCAATCACCTTTAGCATGGCATCTTTCCCTTTCAGTTTATCTGTCATCCTGAGCCACTCTACCTTTGAAGAACAGACTTTGCCTTCTTTAATCGCAGTGATAATTCAAAGCGGGTCATTCAGTGATTACGCGCACAGATATTCATCAGCAGGCTTGAATCACGACCGGCCATGTGTGAATTTCAGGTTAACCAATTGTCAATTTTTGGTTTCCATCAACAGATTTACCGTGGCTGCATAGGCCAGGATGGCGTTCATCGCCGTTTTTTTTACCATTAAAGGCCTGACCATTAGTCCTTTAGGCCTTTAGTGAAAGCCAAAACCGAAGATGAATGTTCCGCAGTGGCAATGGGTGCAGGCAAGCTGCCGGTATTACGCCGGCCCCAGTCGTTCAACCTGTTTGAGAGGGTAACCCGTGAGTAATACGACCAACACCAGTTCCGCGCTCAATTCGGCGATTAAAAAAACGTGGCGCAGATTGATCCCCCTGATGTTCTCTCTGTATTTCGTCGCCTTTATCGATCGGGTAAACGTGGGCTTTGCCAAGGAAGCGATGTCGGTGGATATTGCCCTGTCGCAATCCGCCTTCGCATTGGGTGCAGGGATTTTCTTCGCGGCGTACGCCATCTTCGGCATTCCAGCCAATCTGATGATGAACAAACTAGGGGCAAAAGTCTGGCTTAGCGCCACCACGGCAGTGTGGGGGGCCTTGTCCGCCTGCACCGGTTTCGTCAGCAACGAATATCAATTTATTGCCCTGCGCTTCCTGCTGGGATTGGCGGAGGCCGGCTTCTACCCCGGTATTCTGTTGCTGGCCTCCCTTTATTTCCCCAACAAGGTCCGGGCTTCGGTGATTGGTATTTTTGTGCTTGGCGTTCCCGCAGCCTTGACGCTCGGCTCGCCCATTTCGGGTGCGCTGCTCGAAATGCACGGTGTGCTGGGGCGGCCAGGCTGGTTCTGGATGTTTGTTCTGGAAGGCTTACCGGCCGTCGTGTTGGGGATCTTCGCCTATTTCTATCTTGACGACAGCCCGGCCAAGGCGCGATTTCTTAACCCGGAAGAGAAGCAGGCGTTGGTGGCACAGTTGGCCCTGGAGCAAAAAAATACCGAGGCCAGCAGCGTGAGAGAGGCGTTGAAAAATACCAAGGTTTGGCACCTGGCTTTTATTTACGGCACCATTCAGGTCGGCGTGTATGGCCTGTTGTTTTTCCTGCCCTCGCAGGTAGCTTCACTGATGGGCACCACTATCGGGTTTAAGGCATCGCTGGTAGCGGCAATTCCCTGGGCCGTTTCTGCATTTGGGGTCTATTACATCCCGCGTTATGCCGATCGCAAAACCTCCCGCCGCTTGCCCATCGCCATCGGCTGTATGGTGATTGCCGCACTGGGTTTGGTTGTCTCGTCCTATGCCGGTCCGACTATTGCCATTATTGCGCTGTGCTTTTGCGCCGTCAGCTTCCTGGCGGTACAGCCGATATTCTGGACCTTACCGGCGCAGATACTTTCAGGCCCGGCGCTGGCGGCCGGCATCGGTTTTTGCACCACGCTGGGCGCACTGTTCAGTTTCCTGGCGCCACTAATCCGCACCGAGGCAGAACTGCGCTTCGATAGCCCGCATGCAGGCCTGATCGTACTGGCGATTTTCTCTTTGCTGTGCGCCGCGCTGATTTTTGCACTCAAAGGATGGGCTACGCAGAGCGCCGAGCGTCAGGCTCAGGTGAGTGGGTAAGCCTGAGCTGAAGCCCATTCGATTTAGCTTATATTGAAGCGGTGAATGAGACACTGACCCCATATTTTCTGGGGGTCATCCATGGAGACATTAACCGCTATTATCACCCAATACAGCCCGGAGCCCGGCTTCCTGTTGCTGCTGATTTTTCTGTTTGCGTTGGGCAAGTCGGTCATTTTCGTTTCTTCGGTTCTGCCGCCCGCATCGGTGACGTTGATGCTGGGCATTGTCGCCGGCAAGCCGGTGCTGGCCGACGCTCATGTCTGGGCGGCGATAACCCTGGGTGCCCTGCTCGGCTCCGTTTTGTCTTTCCATTGCGGCGCATGGCTGCAAAAACGCCAAAGCGGGAACTGGCTACCGGCCAGATACCACGGCGCATTAAACAAGGCGCAATCCGCGTTACACAACAACGGCATCCCGCTGCTGTTTATATCGCGCTTTCTGGCCGTGATGCGCTATACCGTGCCATTGGTTGCCGGCATGATCGCCCTGCCGCGCAAACAGGTCTATTGTGCCAGTGCGCTGTCTGCCGGGGTTTGGGCCGTGGCCCTGATGTCCGTCGGTCAGCTGTTTTAACAGCGGCTCCCGATTATTGGGGACGAAATTCCAGCGCGGCATTCTTAACCACAGCGTAAACTGCCGGTGTCGGGGGTTTGGGAAAGGTGGCATTTGCGGTTGCCACTATAGCCGCTCGACAAAGCGCGGGGTCACCGCCTTCAGCCCGGACATCTAACAGCATGCCATCCGGAGCCAACTTGAGTCGTAATGAGCATTCCTTGCCGGCGTAAACGCTGTCATAGTGAAAATGATTTTGTATAGCCGCTGTGATCTGCATGAGATATCGGTTGATCTCTTGCCCAGGTGCTGCTGGCGCCGTTTTACCTTCCAATCCAGCAAAAAGGTCATCGACTTCGCCTCCAGCTACCTCAGGTTTAGCCGCAGTGTCCGTCCCCGAGCAGCCTGCTAACAACAGCGTTGCGATAACAAGCAATACTGCCGACAGGCGAGTTTCGGATCCTGAATGAATTTTTCTCATGATTCCCTTCCTTTTAAAACAGACCTATTCGTTGATGGGGTATCGCAGGCGATACCAATCCGCTTGCCCGTAGCCTGTTCAGAATGCAAAAAGCCCACGCAAGTGGGCTTTATAGTAAATCAGTTCTGGCGGGTTGCGCGCTTCATTTCCCGCTCGCCCGGCGTTTGTGTTTTGACGGACAAAGGCGCGACAAACTCCTTCCACTCTTTGCCGCCCGAAGGATCTGCAGAGGCCTTGTTACGTGACTCATAGTCGTCTTGTTGACCTGCACAGCCTGACAGTACCATCACACCCAGAGCCATTATTAGCGCTTTACGCATCTCTATCTCCCTATAGATAAAATTTTTGCAAATGATAACAAATCTCAACTCTTAGCGTTAGCCGAAAGCCGGGTGTGAATTATAATAAGAAAATATTATCATTGGCGTGATGCCCCACTTTCTTATAAGCCGTGAGTTTCTGATAGCCCATGTATCAATACCCTGAACATCTGACCGGAGAGGTCGCCAACCTGCCGCAGAGCTGCGGGGTTTATTTTTTTCACGGCGACAACGGCGCCCATCCCCTCTACATAGGTAAGAGCGTCAACATTCGCCGCCGCGTTCAGTCTCATCTGCGCAATCCGCGCGAAGCTCGGTTGCTGGCCGCCACCCGCCGCATAACCTGCATCGAAACCGTGGGGGAGATTGGTGCGCTGCTGCTTGAATCCTCCCTGGTTAAACAGCAAAGCCCGCTCTACAACAAGCGGCTGCGTAAAATCCGCCGGTTATGCGCGCTGCAGGTGCAGGACTCCCAAACGCGTATCGTATACAGCGATGCGCTAGACTTTTCCCGAACGCCTAATTTGTACGGCCTGTTCCTGCGGCGTGCGGCGGCCGTCGATTTTCTGATCGACATTGCCGATCGGGAACAGCTCTGCCTGACGTACCTGGATATTGAAAAAGGACGCCCCGGACAACCCTGCTTTCGCCATCAATTAGGCAAATGCGCGGGCGTATGCTGTGGCAAAGAGACCCCGCAAGCGCACCAGAGCAGACTGCTTGGCGCCCTGGAGCAGGCCCAGGTGCGGCACTGGCCATTCCCCGGCAGGATCGCCATCGAGGAACGACAAGGTCAACTAAAAGCCTTCCACGTCATCAGCAACTGGTTCTACCTCGGTACTGCACCGTCGCTGTCTGCCGCCGAAAAGCTCAGTTTCCCGGCCGATGAGTTCGACCGAGACTGTTACCGCATTCTTTGTCGAAGACTGTTCCATGAAAGCCGTGAGCACATTCACTTGATTGATCCCCCTGCCCCCTGCTAGCTGCCCGGCGTCCACCGGTTGGGGCTGTGACGGACGAACGGGCTGTACTCTGGTGCCTGGGGTTTTAATGTGAGGTCATCATTAAAGTCTTCTTGTCTGTTAAAAGGAATAACCGGCCATTCACTGATATTTATAAGTCTGCTTTCGAAATCCTTTACTTTTTCATCAAGAAATTGCTGCTGTTTTTCTTTCCCTGAGCCATCAAGCCCGCCGCGTACACCGTGGATCAAATACGGTTCTAGCAGGGTGTAACCTATATAGTGCAGGGCATGGATGGGCGGCCATAACATTAAACGCATGTCACCATCACGTCCGTTAAACGCGCAGGCATTTGCAGAAGCACCGGCGGATACTGTAAGTAAAGCCCGCTTCCCCTTCATCACTCCATTTTCATGCCGGTGCGTGCTGTCATAGAGTCCGCCATAAACAAATACCCGATCCATCCATCCTTTCAAAATTGCCGGCATACCAAACCACCAGAAGGGGAAATGCAGCAGTAAAAGGTCCGAGTTTTTCAGTAAAAAAATATGTCTCATAACGTCATCGGGCAACTTATGCCTATTCCAGTGATGCCGTTGTTCTCGCAGGGGATCAAACCTCTCGAATCCCTGCTTGTCAGGGTAAAAGCTTTTCCCTTCACGCGGTTCGAAATTTTCACCGTATAAATTTACCGACTGCACGCTAGCGCCCTGCTTTTCGAATGTCCTGGCGGCTATGGAGGCCAGATGCGTGTTGAATGAATCCGATTCGGGATGAGCAGTGATAATCAGTACGTTCATGATAATTCTCCGTAAGGGTTTTCCACTGTCATCATGTTTTCTTTAAACTCAGGATTCAATTACGCACCTTCAGGTAACCACACATGGCATATCCAGGTAATGTTTACTCAGATAAGTGTTCTGCACGTGATGCGCTGGCGCTGATCTCCGGCAAATGGGTAATGCTTATTCTGCCTGCTTTGGCGGAGCACCCTATGCGAAACGGGGAATTGATGAGGAAAATTGAGGGCATTTCTCAAAAGGTTCTGACTCAGACCCTGCGCCAACTTGAGCGGCATGGTTTAGTGACCAGGATTGATCATGGTGAGAAACCTGCCTGCGTGGAATACAGCCTGACCGGGGTTGCTGGCTCACTGGTAAACACACTTGCTGCCCTTGACCGGTGGGCCGAAATTAACTTTCCCGAACTTGATGCTGCAAGAATCAGATACGATCGAGAAAGCGACAATGCTTAGCCACGCAGACGAGGTCAGAAGCAGAACTCATACCCGTCGGTGTCGACATTGCCAAAAGTGATGCAGGGAAATTGCGCAAACATAGGTTGCTGCCAATGGTGACTGGCGAAAAAACGCGTAATCATCGAAAGCTTCCGGCCTTATGCTTTAAGGCACACATGGGGGAGAGGGTTAATTCAAGCAAGAGTCCCATTATCAATTTTGCAGGAAATGGGCGGGATGAAGCCGAAAAAAATAGGCGGGGACGGACCCAGCTTGCGCCAGATCACTCAACTGAACATTCACGCTAAATTGATGCGGTTTTTGCGAAGCGCGTCTCAAATCTGTGCGTTTGAAAAAAACCGAAAAATAAAAATCACGGCTAACCGCATGATTTGTTGGTGGGTCGTACAGGGTTCGAACCTGTGACCAATTGATTAAGAGTCAACTGCTCTACCAACTGAGCTAACGACCCAACGGAGTAAATTATTCTCCTCTGCCCCCTCGATGTCAAACGTTTACACTCATTAGTTTTTCTCATGCGATATTTTCAAGCTCCTGTTATATCAACAAGATAAGTCAGATCAGGGCTGTTAATCTGCTACGGCGAGGAGTAATCTTCCGCCCCCAAGACGTCCGATTTGCCTCCTCGGTGTAAAGCACGATCGACTTTTATCCCTCGCATAAATGTTGTAAACATGTTGCACAAAGGTGGCGTTATTGCACTACCTTACTAAAGCCGGGCCAACCGGATAATCGTATAAAAAAGAGCCACTTCAGAGCTCGCTATTTCACTCATGACAGGTAAAACAGGACATCATCAGATGGTAGATCACTCTAAAATAGCCGCAGACGCTGCCCCCGCGTCAGAAGATCATCTACGGAGAAACCTAACCAACCGACATATTCAACTGATCGCCATCGGTGGCGCCATCGGTACGGGTCTGTTTATGGGCTCCGGCAAAACCATCAGCCTGGCCGGCCCCTCCATCATCTTCGTGTACATGATCATCGGCTTTATGCTGTTCTTCGTGATGCGCGCGATGGGCGAGCTGCTGCTCTCCAATCTGGAATACAAATCTTTCAGCGATTTCGCCGCCGATCTGCTCGGCCCCTGGGCCGGTTTCTTTACCGGCTGGACCTACTGGTTTTGTTGGGTGGTCACAGGCATTGCCGACGTGGTGGCGATCACCGCCTATGCCCAGTTCTGGTTCCCGGGATTGTCGCAATGGATCGCCTCGTTGCTGTGCGTCTTGCTGTTGCTGGGCCTTAACCTGGCGACGGTGAAGATGTTTGGCGAAATGGAGTTCTGGTTTGCGATGATCAAAATCGTTGCCATTGTCGGGCTGATCGTCGCCGGACTGGTCATGATCGCCATGCAGTTCCAGTCGCCTACCGGTACCGTCGCGTCGTTCTCGCATCTGTGGAATGACGGTGGCATGTTCCCGAAAGGCATCAGCGGTTTCTTCGCCGGTTTCCAGATTGCGGTGTTCGCTTTTGTCGGCATCGAACTGGTCGGTACCACCGCGGCTGAAACCAAAGATCCGGAAAAAGTGCTGCCGCGCGCCATCAACTCGATTCCGATCCGCATCATCATGTTCTACGTGTTTGCCCTGATCGTGATCATGTCGGTTACGCCATGGAGTTCAGTGGTCGCCGACAAGAGCCCGTTCGTGGAACTGTTCGTGCTGATTGGCCTGCCGGCGGCCGCCAGCGTGATTAACTTTGTGGTGCTGACCTCCGCCGCCTCTTCCGCCAACAGCGGGGTGTTTTCCACCAGCCGCATGCTGTTCGGTCTGGCGCAGGAGGGCGATGCGCCCAAGTCGTTCGCCAACCTGTCCAAGCGGGCAGTGCCGGCTAACGGGCTGACCTTCTCCTGTATCTGCCTGCTGGGCGGTGTGGTGCTGATTTACCTGATCCCGAACGTCATGACCGTGTTCACGCTGGTGACCACCGTCTCGGCGATCCTGTTCATGTTTGTCTGGACCATCATCCTGTGTTCGTACCTGGTTTATCGCAAGCAGCGTCCGGCGCTGCACCAGAAATCGATTTACAAGATGCCGGCCGGCAAGTTGATGTGCTGGGTCTGTATGGCGTTCTTCGTGTTTGTGTTGGTGCTGCTGACGCTGCGCGATGACACCCGCCAGGCGCTGATCGTCACGCCGTTGTGGTTTGTGATCCTGGGCCTGTCTTACGTATTCCTGCGTAAGAAGAAAGCCGCTTAACGCCGCAGGGGGATAGTTCGCTATCCCCCTGAATATCCCCTCTCCTGGCGCCTAGCGTGGGCGTATCCCGTCGATAATCACCCTCTGCACGTTCTCTACCGTCTGCTGAAAAAACGCCTCATCTTCTAACGTTTTTCCGGTTACCGCCTCTATCTGAACCCAAAAATCGGCGTAGTGCTGGGTGGTCGCCCACAGCATAAAAATCAGGTGATGTGGCTCTATCGGCGCGATATGGCCTTCGGCAATCCAACGCTCAATCATGGCGGACTTCTCGTCCACCAGCGTCTTCAACCCACCCTGCAATTCCTGTTTCAGCAACGGCGCACCCTGGATCATTTCCAGGCAAAACAGCCGTGAAGCCTGCGGATGATGGCGCGAGACCTCGAGCTTCAGCCGTATATATTCACGAATGGCCTGCAACGGCTCCTGATCGGCGCGCAGCGCTTTCAGCGGCGCCAGCCAGACATCGAGAATGCCTTTCAGCACCGCCACGTAAAGCTCTTCTTTGGAAGGGAAGTAATACAACAGGTTGGTTTTGGAAACGTCGGCGCGTTCCGCCACCTGATCCAGACTGGTGCCGTGAATACCGTACAGCGAGAAGAACTCCAGCGCCGCATCCATGATGGTACTGCGTTTTGCAGCTACCGCACGCGAGCGGCGCGTGGGCGGTTTAACGGCTTGTGGCTTCACTGCGGCTCCTTGGCACTATCTGATTCTGGCCAGCATAGCAAAGCCATTCGATGAAACCCACGCTTTTACCTACCCCTTCCGGGGGATCTTTTGCACCTTTAATGAGCAGGCGCGCCTGTTTTTTGTGCAGCTAATTTTGACCAAATGGTCTGTTTTGGACCATCCACTCAATAACCGGGCGCCAAAAAAATCATAAAAAATTGATAAATAACCCATTTTAAAACATGGCATCGGGTTTGCTTTGGTTCAGGCAAGCAGCCTGTGATTGTCCCCTTCACTGACCCGAGGTATTCAAATGAAAATTGGCGTATTTATTCCGATCGGCAACAACGGCTGGCTGATTTCCAGCAATGCCCCACAGTACAAACCCACGTTTGAACTCAATAAAACCATCGTGCAGAAGGCCGAGCACTACAACTTTGATTTCGCCCTGTCGATGATCAAACTGCGTGGCTTCGGCGGGAAAACCGAATTCTGGGACCACAACCTGGAGTCTTTCACCCTGATGGCCGGGCTGGCTGCCGTGACCTCACGCATCAAGATCTACGCCACCGCCGCCACCCTGACCATGCCGCCGGCCATCGTAGCGCGTATGGCTTCCACCATTGATTCTATTTCCGGCGGGCGCTTTGGCCTGAACGTGGTGACCGGTTGGCAGAAACCGGAATACGAGCAGATGGGCATGTGGCCGGGCGACGATTACTTTGGCCGTCGCTACGACTATCTGGCGGAATACGTCAGAGTGCTGCGCGATCTGTGGGGCACCGGAAAATCCGATTTCAAGGGCGAGTTTTTCCAGATGGATGACTGTCGCGTCAGCCCGCAACCCCAAGCGGACATCAAGGTGATTTGCGCCGGCCAAAGCGATGCGGGCATGGCTTTCTCGGCCAAATACGCCGACTACAACTTCTGCTTCGGCAAAGGCGTCAACACCCCCACCGCTTTCGCGCCGACGGCTGCCCGGTTGAAAACTGCCGCCGACGCCGAAGGCCGCAGCGTGGCCTGCTATGTGCTGTTTATGATCATTGCGGATGAAACCGACGAGGCTGCCCGCGCCAAATGGGAAAGCTATAAAGCCGGGGCCGATACCGAAGCCCTGGCCTGGCTCACCGAGCAGAGCGGCAAAGACACTAAGTCCGGCGCCGACACCAATGTGCGCCAAATGGCCGACCCCACTTCCGCCGTCAACATCAACATGGGCACGCTGGTCGGCTCCTACGCCCAGGTGGCGCGCATGATGGATGAAATCGCCACCGTGCCCGGCACCGAAGGCGTGCTGCTGACCTTCGATGACTTCGTGCAAGGCGTAGAAGACTTCGGCGAACGCATTCAACCCCTGATGAAAAGCCGGGCTGACGTTTGCCCGCAAACCGCAGCAAGCCGTGAGGTGGCATGATGAAAATTGTTGAAACACAAGCTGTGGTACGCCGCCAGTCACCGCAAGGCGCAACGACGGTCACCCTGCCCGCCCGGCCGGAGGCCATCGCCTTTGCTCCGCAGGAAACCGCGTTAATCGTGGTCGATATGCAAAATGCCTACGCCTCGCAGGGAGGATATTTGGATCTGGCCGGGTTCGACGTTTCGACCACCGCGCCGGTGATAGCCAACATCAAGCGCGCCATCACTGCCGCGCGCGCCGCGGGCATTAAGGTGATCTTTTTCCAGAACGGCTGGGACAACCAGTACGTCGAAGCCGGCGGTGAAGGTTCACCTAACTGGCACAAGTCCAACGCGCTGAAAACCATGCGCCAGCGCCCGGAACTGATGGGCAAGCTGCTGGCCAAAGGCGATTGGGACTACGACCTGGTGGATGAACTGCAACCACAACCGGGCGATATCCTGCTGCCGAAACCGCGCTACAGCGGCTTTTTCAACACCCAGCTCGACAGCCTGCTGCGCTCTTACGGCATTCACCATTTGGTGTTTACCGGCATCGCCACCAACGTCTGCGTCGAGTCCACGCTGCGCGACGGCTTTTTCCTCGAGTATTTCGGCGTTGTGCTGGCCGACGCCACCCACCAGGCCGGCCCGGCGTTCGCCCAGCAGGCGGCGCTGTATAACATCGAAACCTTTTTCGGCTGGGTGTCGGACGTCGACAGTTTCTGTGACGTTCTCGCTGCCCCGCTTAGCCAGACGGCATGAATTTTGCCTGTTTAAACCCAAAAGAACCTTCACCAGGAGCGCGACAATGCCAAAAACAGTGATCACTCCGCCGGGCACCGGTAAACCGCTGGCTCCCTTTGTTCCGGGCACCCTGGCCGACGGCGTGGTGTACGTCTCGGGTACGCTGGCCTTCGATAAAGACAATAACGTCGTTCA
The DNA here is from genome assembly GCF_014164835.1 of Serratia sp. OS31. Classification (NCBI taxonomy): domain Bacteria; kingdom Pseudomonadati; phylum Pseudomonadota; class Gammaproteobacteria; order Enterobacterales; family Yersiniaceae; genus Serratia; species Serratia sp. OS31. Next base: position 43,911 of record NZ_JACJFQ010000003.1, read on the forward strand.
CGTGGGTGATGCCGCGGCACAAACACGCCACGTGCTGGAGACCATCAAAAGCGTGATCGAAACCGCCGGTGGCAGCATGGACGACGTGACCTTTAACTCGATCTTCCTTACCGACTGGCAAAACTATGCCGCTATCAATCAGGTGTATGCCGAGTATTTCCCCGGCGATAAACCGGCCCGCTACTGCATTCAGTGCGGGTTGGTGAAGCCGGACGCCTTGATTGAAATCGCCTCCGTGGCCCATATCGGCCGCTAAGCCATTGAGGATCGAGCATGTATTTTGAGATTTTAGGAAAAGATACGCCACTGGCGCCGACGCTGGTGCTGTCCGCAGGCCTCGGCGGCTCGGGTAGCTTCTGGCAACCGCAGATTGACGCGCTAACCCGGCATTTCCGGGTAGTAATTTACGATCACTATGGCACCGGCCGCAGCAAAGGCGTGGTACCGGACGGCTATAGCATGGCCGATATGGCGGATGAGGTAGCGCGGCTACTGCACTCGCTCAGCATTGAACGCTGTTGTTTCGTCGGTCACGCACTTGGCGGCATGATTGGCCTGCAGTTGGCACTCACCCAGCCGCAGCTGGTTGAAAAACTGGTGGTGGTCAACGGCTGGCCGGCGCTGGACAGCCAGACCCGACGCTGCTTCCATGTCCGACAGGACCTGCTGCTCAACAGCGGCGTCGAAGCCTATGTGCGCGCTCAACCTTTATTTCTGTTCCCCGCTGATTGGCTGTCGCAGCACGAAGCCTTGCTAGGTGAAGAGTTGCAGCACCAAACCGCGCATTTTCAGGGCACAGAAAACCTGCTGCGCCGCCTGAATGCGTTGATCAACACCGATTTTCGCCCTCACCTGGCGGACATCACCACGCCGACCCTGGTGCTGTGCTCTCGTGACGATCTGCTGGTGCCCTATCACTGCTCGCATCAGCTGGCGGAAAGCCTGCCCAATGGCGAGCTGGCGCAGATGACCTATGGCGGCCACGCCATGAGCGTGACCGACAGCGAGAATTTTAACCGCATTCTGCTGAGCTGGCTGCTGCAAGCGCCGAACGCCAACAGCCACATAGCCCCCTGACCCGGAGAGACCTTATGCAAAGCCAAACAGGGTTTGCCGATGCACCGCTGCAAACGCCATCCGTAACAAAACAGGACTTCCGCGATGCCATGGCACGCCTGGGATCGGCGGTGAATATCATTACCACCGACGGCCCCGCAGGCCGCGCAGGTTTTACCGCCTCGGCGGTATGCAGCGTCACCGACACGCCCCCCACGTTGCTGGTGTGCCTGAACCGCTCAGCGTCGGTGCATTCGGTGTTCAAGCAAAACCAAACGCTGTGCGTCAATACGCTGGCGGCAGAGCACGAATCGTTGTCGAATCTGTTCGGCGGCAAAACGCCGATGGACATGCGATTCTCCGCCGCTCGCTGGTCTACGCTGGTGACCGGCGCCCCGATTTTGCACGGCGCGCTGGCTTCTTTCGATTGCCAAATCAGCCAGATTGTCAGCGTCGGCACCCACGACATTCTGTTCTGTCAGGCGGTGGCATTGGCGCGTAATGACCACAGCCACGGCCTGGCCTATTTCGACCGGCGTTATCACTCGCTGTTGAAACAATGATCGGCGCGCAGCCGCAACGCTCGCATCTGTACCCCTAACCTGCACCTCAATATTTTGGAGATGACGATGGCGAATACCTGGTTTCCCCAATGGCGCATCAAGCAAGGCAATCTGGACGGTGCGGTTGTTGCGCCCGATGAACGGCTGCCGGTGAGCCAAACGCTGGTGATGGGGTTGCAACATGCGGTGGCGATGTTTGGCGCTACGGTGTTGATGCCATTGCTGATGGGCTTTGACGCCAATCTGGCCATTCTGATGTCCGGCATCGGCACGCTACTGTTCTTTCTGGTGGTCGGCGGCCGGGTGCCGAGCTATCTCGGCTCGAGCGCGGCATTTGTCGGGCTGGTCATCACCCTGACCGGTTACAGCGGCCAGGGCGCCAATCCCAATATTGCCCTGGCGCTCGGTGGCATCATCGCCTGCGGGCTGGTGTATGTGCTGATCGGTTTCGTGGTGATGAGCGTTGGCACCCGTTGGATAGAGCGGCTGATGCCGCCGGTAGTGACGGGGGCGGTGGTCATGGCTATCGGCCTCAACCTGGCGCCCATTGCGGTGCGCAGCGTTTCAGCCTCCCATTTTGACAGTTGGATGGCGGTGGTCACTATCTTGTGTATCGGTTCAGTGGCGGTTTTTACCCGCGGGCTGATACAGCGGTTGCTGATCCTGGTTGGCCTGATCGCCGCCTATTTGATTTACGTCGTGGCGACCAACGGTTTCGGCCTCGGCAAACCGGTAGATTACAGCGCACTGAGCCTGGCCCCTTGGTTCGGTCTGCCGCAATTCACCGCACCGGTATTTAACCTGCATGCCATGCTGTTGATTGCCCCGGTGGCGATCATTTTGGTGGCGGAAAACCTCGGGCATGTGAAAGCGGTAGCGGGCATGACCGGCCGGGATCTTGACCCTTATATCGGTCGCGCCTTCGTCGGCGACGGATTGGCGACAATGCTTTCCGGCTCTGTCGGGGGCACCGGAGTGACGACCTATGCCGAAAATATCGGGGTGATGGCGGTCACCAAAATCTACTCCACGCTGGTGTTTGTCGCCGCCGCAGCGGTGGCGATTGTGCTGGGGTTTTCACCCAAGTTCGGTGCGTTGATCCACACTATTCCCGGTCCGGTACTGGGCGGTGCTTCGATCGTGGTGTTCGGTTTGATTGCCGTAGCCGGGGCACGCATCTGGGTGCAGAACAAGGTGGATCTGGGGGACAACGGCAATCTGATTATGGTGGCGGTAACCCTGGTGCTGGGCGCGGGGGATTTTGCGCTGACCCTCGGCAACTTCACTATGGGCGGGATTGGCACCGCCACTTTCGGTGCCATTATCCTCAATGCGCTATTGCGCAACCGTAAAATCTTGCCGCTGGCAGACAGCGCTACCCGTTAGCACCGCGGCCCGGCTTGCCGGGCCTTATTCAGCCAACGCCGCCGCTTTTTCTTTACGTCGAATACGCATTTCGCTGACCAGCACGCCCAATACGATCAACGCGCACCCCAGTAGCGCTACGCCCGGCAAACGCTCGCCTGCAATGCGCCCCACCAGCCCGGCCCACACCGGCTCGCCGGCATAAATAACCGTGGCACGCGTCGGCGAAACGCTTCGTTGCGCCCAGTTCATCGTCACCTGAATGATGGCGCTGGCCAGCCCCAATCCCACCGCGCTGTAGAGCAGGTAATTGCTGTAAGGCGGCACCGATTCGCCGGTCGGTACCATCATCAGGAACGCCGCCAGCGAGGCGGTCGCCAATTGCACCACCGTCACCCGCTTAACGTTGACCTTGCCCGCATAGGCGCCAATCAAAATGATCTCGGCAGCCATCCCCAGCGTGCCAACCAACGTCAGGATCTCGCCGATGCTAAGTGCCATATCGGCACTGCTTGGCGCGGCCAATAGCATCAGGCCGCTGAAGGCCAACAAGACGCCGACCCAGGCCATCACGCCGGGGAAACGCCCGAGCACCAGCCACTGCAATAACGGCACCATCGGCACATACATGGCGGTGATGAACGCCGATTGACTGCTGCTGATGGTTTGCAGGCCCACGGTTTGCAGGCCGTAACCGAACATGATGGCGATACCGATAAACACGCCCGCTTTCAGCTCATACCAGGTCAATCCGCGTAAGCTGCGCAGGGAGAACAACATCAGCACCAGCGTAGCCGCAGCGAAGCGCAAACCCACAAAGAAAAACGGCCCGCTGACCTGCATGGCAAGATGCACCGCCAGAAAGGTTCCGCCCCAGATCATGGTGATGAAAATCAACACCGCTTCCTGGCGCTTTATGCTGGGAATGAAGGTGGAAATAAAGGATTTTTTTACTGCAGACACCGGCTTGCCCTTCCTGCTGGGTGCAATATAATGCACAGATCCTGCCAGTATGAGGTAAAGCCCTGGGATGAGCAATACAGTGAACAGCGGTAAACTTGAAGCCCCCAAGGTGCTGCAATACCTGAGCAGCAACCTGCGCGGCTTTCGCCAGCAGGCGGGGCTAAGCCAGGTCATGCTGGCGGAAAAATCCGGCGTCAGCCGCCGCATGCTGGCCGGCATTGAGGCCGGCGATCGCAACGTCAGCCTGGCGGTGTTGGACAAATTGGCCGAGGCATTGAATATCGCCTTCACCGATCTGATCCAGGCCCCCGAAGCGCGCGGCAGCCATTTGGTCGGCGAACTGGCCTGGCAAGGCGTTCAACCGGCAAGTCAGGCGCTGTTCGCCGCCAGCGTACCGGCTAGTCAGCGGGTTGAGCTTTGGGAATGGACGCTGATGCCTGGCGAACACTACGACTCGGTGCCGGACGCCGAAGGCTGGAGTGAAATAATCTATGTGATCACCGGCAGCCTGACGTTGGTGCTGGAGCAACACACCCTGACGCTGGACGCCGGCCAAACCCAGGTGTTCAACAGCGATCAGCGCTATGCGTACGCCAACCGCACCGATAGCCCTCTGCGCTTTATCCGTAACGTCACCTTCTAGCCCGCGTATTCAGCGGGTTGTCGCCTGCCTGTCGTACAGATGTCATACGCCTGTCGTGGCGGTCCGCGGCCTCAACTCCTACACTTGGCCTCAATGAAGGTTCATTTTTGGAGCGTGCAATGCAAACTTACCGCATCCGGCAATTACGGCTGGAAAAAGGCTGGTCTCAGGAACAATTGGCCAGCATTGCCGGGCTCAGCACCCGTACCGTTCAGCGCCTTGAAAATGGCGAGCAGGCCAGTCTGGAAACCCTGTCTGCGATAGCCGCGGCGCTGGAATTGCGGATCGGCGATCTTAACCAGCCGCCGCCACAGGAAAACAGCGACAGCAGCCAAGCCGAGCAGGCGATTCGCCGACAGGTGGAAGAAGAAGGCAGGCTACTGCGCATGATGGTGAGGTTCGCATTCATCGCGGTGCTGTTGTTCGCCATTAACTGGTTTACTCATCCGCAATATCTCTGGTCGCTGTGGGCCATGGCCGGTATGAGTATCGCAGTGATTATGCGCGCAACGCGCACCCTGCTGTTACGCGACTTCTTCAGCCGTTGGCAACGCCAGCGCCTGGAACAAAAGCTCAAGCGTCTGAACTGAGTTTCAGCCAGTCCGCCAGCCGGGCCAGCGCGCTGCCCGGCCTGATTTCTTGCGGTGTCAGCAGACAATAACCGCTGCCGTCCGACGTAAAACCAAAAGGGGCGCTCAGTAGCCCGCCGTCCACGTCATCCCGCACCTGCTGCCAGGGGCCGATAGCGACGCCTATCCCCGCCACCGCCGCCTGCAAACTGAAGTAAAAGTGATCGAAACGCTGCTCTGGCCGCCCTTCCAGCGACACATTCTGATCCTGAGCCCAATGTCGCCAGGCATCAGGCCGGGTGGCGGAGTGCAGCAGCACCGCATCGCGGCTCAGCTGCGGCTGACCGGCGTGCAGGGCGATAAAACGCGGCAGCATTTCAGGCTTGCATACCGGCCCGACTTGCTCGTTGAACAGCCACTGTCTGTGCAGTTTATCGCCCCAGTCAAAATCGTTGCGTCGTAGGGCGGCGCTGATGCCGTCGTGGAACGAAAATGGCCCACCGCCAGCGACCAACTGCAGATGGATGTCCGGGTGCGCCAACTGAAACGCAGGCAGGCGAGGTATCAGCCAACGCATCAATAGCGTCGGCTCACAGGACAATACCAGCGGTGCATCCTGCGCCTGTTGCCGCAGCTTTTGCGCAGTCTGCTCCAGGATGCCGAATGCCTGCTGCGACGCCTGAAACAAAGTCCGCCCGGCGGGCGTCAGATATACCCGCCGATGACGGCGTTCAAACAACGCAATACCCAGCTCATCCTCCAGCGCCCTGACCGCACGGCTAACCGCCCCGTGCGTCAGGTTTAAACTGTTCGCCGCCTGGGTGAAACTTTCCAGCCTGGCCGCCGCTTCAAAACATCGCAATCCGCCCAATGACAGTGGGCGGTTTATTTTGCGTGAGTTTTTCTCACCGAAATCGTCAGTTTTCATCGTTTGTCACCGTCGGCCATTCCCTTTATAAATCAGCCACTCTCTTCTGATTCATTTACAGGATTACTATGACCGAACTCATCGCTGTCGTCACCATCACTTTACTTGCCGTCATTAGCCCAGGGCCTGATTTCGCCATGGTGTCGCGCAACAGCCTGTTGCTTTCCCGTCGTGCCGGTGTGGTGACCGCCTGCGGTATCGGCGCCGGAGTGCTGATCCACGTGAGCTACACCCTGATCGGCGTCGGCGTGCTGATCCAGCAATCGCTGTGGCTATTCACCCTGTTGAAGATGATTGGCGCTGCCTACCTGATTTACCTGGGTGTCAGCATGCTGCGTAATGCCGGTGCTCCCACGGTGTCTGCCGGCGCAGCCCCTACCGCCGCCAGCGATTTCGCCGCGCTGAAAACCGGCTTTTTAACCAATGCGCTGAACCCGAAAACCACCATTTTTGTCGTCAGCCTGTTTATGCAGGTGGTGAATCCGCAAACGTCGCTGGCGGTGCAAATCGGCTACGGCTTGTTTATCGCCCTGGCCCATATCCTGTGGTTCAGCGCCGTTGCGCTGCTGTTTTCCGCGCCGGGCATCAATGCGCGACTGCTGCGCCTGCGCAAAGGTATAGACAGGGTATTCGGTGGCCTGCTGATTACCTTCGGCGCACTGCTGGCGATAGCCGGGATGAGATAAGGCCACAAGGCTAAGTTCCGCATTCACTCCTATGCTTAGGAGGCATCTCTTTCATCCACCACAGCGGAGAACGGAACATGGCGAAAATTCTGGTCCTGTATTACTCAATGTACGGACATATTGAAACCCTGGCGAACGCGGTAGCGGAAGGCGCACGCAAGGTCAGTGGCGTCGAAGTCACCCTGAAACGGGTACCGGAAACCATCCCGGCTGAGGCCTTTGCCAAAGCCGGCGGCAAGCAAAATCAACAGGCTCCTGTCGCCAGCCCGCAGGAGCTGGCCGACTACGACGGCATCATCTTCGGTACCCCAACCCGCTTTGGCAACATGGCCGGCCAAATGCGGACCTTCCTCGATCAAACCGGCGGGCTCTGGGCTTCCGGCGCGCTGTACGGCAAAGTGGGCAGCGTCTTTTCCTCTACCGGCACCGGCGGTGGCCAGGAGCACACCATCAGCTCCACCTGGACCACGCTGGCGCACCATGGTTTCATTATTGTGCCTATCGGTTACGGAGCACCCGAGCTGTTTGACGTTTCACAAACCCGCGGCGGCACGCCTTACGGAGCAACCACCATTGCCGGTGGCGACGGTTCGCGCCAGCCCAGTGCGGAAGAGCTGGCCATTGCCCGCTTCCAGGGCGAACACGTGGCGAAAATCACCGCCAAGCTGAAAAGTTAAGCTATCACCTGCCCGATGGGGCCGCGGATTCCTGCGGCCCCATCTTGTTGCCAACCCCCGGCAAGGTTAAAATGCCGCTCAGCCTGCCATTCACTACCTGAACGTCACGGTCGAAATTCGTTCTGCCCGCCAATCACCGGCCTTGGCCCTGATGACGGGCGTTCTGTTTTTGCGCATAGCGAAGGGAAATAAGTCAGTGTCTAAAGATTTTGATGAACTAATAAGAGACATGGATCTTATTATTGAAAATGTAGACAGTTTCAAGGCTATGGCCCCGCGCGCACCCGAGCCCCCCGCAGCACCGCCTGCGGTTCATCACTACGATTCGTTCTGCGAGAATGTGGCGCTGAAAGTGGTGTTGAAGGTGCTGCTCTCGTCGGTGGATAAGATCGTCAAGGTACAGATTGCCAATAAGGTCGAGCAGGAAATTGCTCAAATAGAACAGCAGGTGGTACGTGCCGGCGGTGGGCCGGTGTCCCCCGAGGATCTGGCGCAAATGACGCAATACGTGCGTCGCACCGTGAATACCCTGTTGGAATAATCGCCATTGCGATTAAAAAACGTGCCAACCCTTTCAGGCGATATGAATTTTTACGTTATTTTTATATCGCCTGCCTTATTCTTTCTGGCTTAAAGAATAAATTGACTCATTGCCGTCAGGCAACTCGGGCGCAAGTATTATGGTCAAGAATAAGCAGATATTGGTCGTTATTCATCTTTGCAGTTTTTTAGTTTTCCTTTACAGCCTGTCAATGATCCCGCCCCTGTTGGTGGCGCTGCTCTATAAAGAAAAAAGCGTTTTCTCCTTTTTTTATACCCTGGTGATTGCCGGCTCGCTCGGCGGATTAGGCTGGTTCAGCACCCGTCAGGCCAAAGTGCAATTGCGCACCCAGGACGGTTTTCTGATTATCGTCATGTTCTGGCTGCTGTTTTCGATGATCTGCGCCCTGCCGCTGTGGCTGGATGACACGCTGAACGTCAGCCTGACGGACGCGATGTTCGAGGGCGTGTCCGGCATCACCACCACCGGCGCTTCGGTACTTAACGATGTCTCCGGCATACCTAAATCCTTTCTCTACTACCGTTCCCAGCTCAACTTTATCGGCGGTCTCGGCGTCATTGTGTTAGCCGTGGCCGTGCTGCCGCTGCTGGGTATCGGCGGTGCCAAGCTTTATCAGTCGGAAATGCCCGGACCATTCAAAGAAGAACGACTGACGCCACGGCTGGCCGATACCTCGAAAAACCTGTGGTTGATCTACCTCGGTCTGGGGCTGGCCTGTACGGTCGCTTTCCGCATCGCGGGCATGCCGTGGTTCGATGCCCTTTGCCATGGGATTTCCACCGTATCGCTCGGGGGGTTCTCCACCCGCAATGAGAGCCTGGGTTATTACGACAGTTCGGCGGTGGAGATGGTCGGCGGTATTTTCTCCATTCTGGCGGCGGTGAACTTCACTCTGTATTTCGTCGCCGTCGGCCGTCGTAGCCTGAAACCCCTATATAAAAACCCGGAGCTGCGCTTCTTCCTGCTGGTGCTGTCGATTATCGTGGCGATTGTTTGCCTCGAGCTCTACCGTTCCGGCATGTACGGCGCCAAGGACTCCTTCGTGCATGGCTTCTTTCTCACCAGTTCGATGATGACCGATAACGGTTTGGCCACCGCCGACTATGCCAAAATGCCCTCTCACACCATTATGTTGTTATTGGCGGCGAGCTTTTTCGGTGGCTGCGTGGGCTCCACCTGCGGCGGCATCAAGGCGCTGCGTTTTCTGATCATGTACAAACAGAGCCGGCATGAGATCAACCAGTTGGTGCATCCTAATGCCGTTTACACCATCAAGGTCGGCAACGCGCCGATTCACGATCGGGTGTTACGGTCGGTCTGGAGCTTTTTCTTTCTGTACGTTTTTTTCAGCTGCTTCTTCATCTGGCTGCTGAACCTGATGGGCTATGATCTGGTGACCTCTTTCGCCACCGTGGCCGCCTGTATCAATAACATGGGGTTGGGTTTCGGCGAAACCGCGGCGGGGTTTGGCACGCTTAGCGATGCGGCGAAATGGTTGATGTGCGCGGCGATGCTGCTCGGCCGCCTTGAGATCTACCCCATGCTGATATTGTGCTCGCGTGCCTTTTGGCGTTTTTAAGGCTTTGCTGCCCGCCCGTTACCGGCTTTTATAACCCGCTTTGCTGTGCCCACGCTGACACATTCGTAACGTGAATGTGTTGCATTGTTGTATTCGTTTCATTGCGATAAGTTACAAATACTGTAAATACATACAGTATTATTAAAACTTATTGAGGATATGAATATGCGATTTAACAAGATGTTAGCCCTGGCAGCCCTGCTGTTTACCGCCCAGGCCTCCGCCGAAGCATTGGAATCTATCGACAACTGCGCGGTCGGTTGCCCCACCGGCGGCAGCAGTAACGTGTCCATCGTTCGCCATGCTTATACGCTGAACAACAACAGCACCACCAAGTTCGCCAACTGGGTGGCTTATCACATCACCAAAGACACGCCGGCCAGCGGGAAAACCCGTAACTGGAAGGCCGATCCGGCACTGAACCCGGCAGATACATTGGTACCGGCAGATTACACCGGTGCCAACGCGGCACTGAAAGTTGACCGCGGGCATCAAGCGCCGCTGGCCTCACTGGCGGGCGTCTCTGACTGGGAATCACTGAACTACCTTTCCAATATCACCCCGCAGATGGCCGATCTTAACCAAGGCTCCTGGGCACGGCTGGAAGATCAGGAACGCAAGCTGATTGACCGGGCGGATATCAGTTCGGTGTATACCGTGACCGGCCCACTGTACGAACGCAATATGGGAAAATTGCCGGGCACCCAGAAAGCGCACACCATTCCCAGCGCTTACTGGAAGGTCATCTTTATCAATAACAGCCCGGAAGTGAACCACTATGCGGCGTTTCTGTTTGACCAAAACACCCCGAAAAATGCCGATTTCTGCCAATATCGCGTCACGGTGAATGAAATCGAGAAACGCACCGGGCTGATTATTTGGGCTGGTCTGCCCGACGACGTACAGGCTTCGTTGAAAGCCAAGCCGGGCGTGCTGCCAGAGCTGATGGGTTGCAAGAGCTAAAATAATGACCAGGAACCCGCTACGGCGGGTTTTTATTGGTCAATATAATAACGGCATCTGTGAGTTAAATATAAATATTACTTATTAATACCCCGTTTTAAACCCGTCCTAATAGCGGAAGTAATGTTATTTACCGTCATTAATTATCTTTAAATACCCGCCACGGCACCGTTCACTTTCCTACCAAGCGGCCACACCTCCGGTCTTTTTTATTCTTTCTGTGCTTTTTTATCAGGGCGTTTGAGCAAGTTTATTGCCGAAAAGTTATCGGCAAGTTAATATCCCGCCAAATTATTAGATACAGAACCGTAAACAATGCATTTATCCCATTGTTGATTATTTTTTATCTCTCTTTACCCCTTCTCTTTTGCCTGCTTTGGCAATAACACCTGTTTTGTGAGAAAAACACATGGAAAATTTGTTATCAGACGATGGTGAGTTACCGACCAAAAATGGAACCGGTTTCAGTCGGCGGGAAGTGCTGCTGGGGCTGGCCTCAACCCTGCTGGCAACGTCATTGCTCAGTTACCCGTTCCTCAGTCTGGCAGAACAACATACCGCGGCGGCCAACCCGCTGCAGTTTGCTCGTTTCTTCAAAATATCCCAGACATTGAGCGAACATGAGGATATCGATCAGGGAATGTCGGCGCGTATTTTTACGGCCTTACATAATCAGAATGATCAGTTCGCCACGCAGGTTGAGCAGCTTGGTGGTCTGTTGCAGCCGGGCCAAAGCGCAAAACAGCTGCAACAACTGGCCATTCAGGCCGGCTTGCAGGCCCTGGTGACCGCCATTATCACCGCCTGGTATACCGGCACCGTCGGCCACGGCCAAACGGCTGAGCTGATTGCCTATAAAGACGCGTTGATGTACCGCCCCGCCAGCGACGCGCTGATCGTTCCCACCTACTGCGGCAATGGCCCGCTGTGGTGGACTGCGCCCCCTCCAGCGGTCAACGCTTCCCTGTGATCTGAGAGTCTTCTGATGAAAAAACCTGAATTTACTGCCGATGGCAACGCCTCGGCCGATATCGTGATCGTGGGCTCCGGCATTGTTGGCGGCATGATGGCCGATCAATTAGTCAGCCAGGGTTATTCTGTGTTGGTGCTGGAAGCGGGCCTGCGTATTGAACGCGCCCAGGCCGTAGAAAACTGGCGCAATATGCCTTTTGATAATCGCGCCGGCTCCGATTACCAAGGGTTGTACCCGCAATCCGAGTTCGCCACCGCTCCCCTCTATTTTCCTGAAAACAACTATGTCGCCCTGAGCGGCCCGAGCGCAAGCAGCTTCAAGCAAGGGTATCTGCGTACCGTCGGGGGCACCACCTGGCACTGGGCTGCGTCTTGCTGGCGCCACCTGCCCAGCGATTTCCAAATGAAAACCCTGTACGGCGTTGGCCGCGACTGGCCGATTTCCTATGATGAACTTGAGCCGTACTATTGCCGGGCCGAAGAGGAAATTGGCGTGGCGGGCCCCAACGATCCGCAGCAACAGTCGCCGGTTGAACGCAGCAAACCCTACCCGATGGATATGGTGCCCTGGGCGCATGGCGATATTCGTTTTGCCGAAGTGGTTAACCCGCACGGCTACCGTTCAGTCCCGATCCCACAGGGGCGCAGTACCCACCCGTGGAAGGGCCGTCCAACCTGCTGCGGCAACAACAACTGCCAGCCGATTTGCCCCATCGGCGCCATGTACAACGGCATTCATCATGTTGAACGCGCTGAAATGAAAGGTGCGGTGGTACTGGCGGAAGCGGTGGTCTACAAGATTGATACCGATGAGCAGAATCGGGTCACTGCGGTGCATTGGCTCGACAGCAAGAAGCAATCTCACCAGGCGACGGCCAAGGCTTTCGCACTGGCCTGTAACGGCATAGAAACGCCGCGCCTGCTGCTGATGGCGGCTAATGAGCGCAACCCGAACGGCATCGCCAACGCTTCCGACCAGGTTGGCCGCAACATGATGGATCACTCCGGTTTTCACTGTACTTTCCTGGCAAAAGAGCCGCTGTGGCTCGGGCGTGGCCCGGCGCAGAGCAGCTGCCTGGTCGGCCCACGTGACGGTGAGTTCCGCAAAGACTACTCGGCCAACAAGATGATCCTCAACAACATCAACCGGGTCGTGCCTGCCACCCAAAAGGCGCTGGAACAAGGCTTGGTCGGTAAAGAATTGGATGCCGAAATACGCCGCCGCGCCGCCTACGGCGTCGATTTATCCATCAGCCTGGAACCGTTACCAGACCCAAATAACCGCCTGACGCTGAGTAAAACCCGCAAGGATGCTCACGGCTTGCCCTGCCCGGACATCCATTACGATGTCGGCGATTACGTACGCAAAGGCGCAGAGGCCGCACATAAGCAATTGGAACATATCGGCCAGCTGTTCGACGCCGAAGAGTTCAACATCACCACCAGTCTGAATGCCAATAACCACATCATGGGCGGCACTATCATGGGCGATAACCCCGCAGACTCGGTGGTCGATGGCAACTGCCGCACCCATGACCATGCCAACCTTTGGTTGCCGGGCGGCGGCGCAATTCCTTCCGCCAGCGTGGTGAACAGCACCTTGACCATGGCGGCACTGGGCATCAAGGCCGCCGATGACATTGCGCGGGCACTGGCGGTGAAACCATGAAAAAACAGGCGAAACTGACGCTATTGTCCCTGCTGTTGCTCGGCGGCAGCGCCGTGCAGGCGGCGGATAACGGAGAGTTAAGCGGTGCGGCGTTGATTAAAAAAGGCGAGCAGATTGCTATCGCCTCGGACTGCCAGGCCTGCCATACCAAACCCGAAGGCGGTACTCCCTTTGCCGGCGGATATGGTATCAGTTCCCCCATGGGCGTGATTTACGCAACCAACATCACCCCATCAAACGCGGAGGGCATTGGCAGTTATAGCGAAGAGCAGTTTGCTCGTGCCGTCAGGGACGGGATCCGTGCCGATGGCACCCACCTCTACCCCGCTATGCCCTATACCTCTTATACCCGATTGAGCGATGCGGACATCAAGGCGTTGTATGCCTACTTTATGCACGGCGTGAAGCCGGTCGATCAGAAAAATACGCTGACCGATCTGCCCTTCCCGTTCAACCTGCGCTTTAGCATGGCCGCCTGGAATCTGCTGTTTCTCAAAGACGGCCGTTTTGCACCCGATGCGACCAAAAGCGAGCAATGGAACCGGGGAGCTTATCTGGTTAATGGGCCTGGGCACTGCGACACTTGCCACACCCCGCGCAACCTGCTGATGGCTGAGGACGGCAGTCAGGCGCTGGCGGGCGGGATGGTCGGCAGCTGGTACGCTCCCAATATCACTTCAGACCCGATCAGCGGTATCGGCGGCTGGAGCGAACAGCAACTGGCACAGTACTTGAAAACCGGCCGGGTGGTCGGCAAAAATCAGGCGGCGGGCGGCATGGCGGAAGCCATCGAAAACAGCCTGCAATATTTTTCCGATGACGATCTGGCGGCTATTGCCGTTTACCTGAAAAGCACCACGCCGATCAGAGACGCCAAGGATAGCCAGGCGGCCGACAGCTACGGTAAACCATTGAACGTTGAGCCTCAGTTGCGCGGGTTGCAGCCAGCCAATGCCAACAACACCGTTACCGACGGCGCGGCCTTGTTCAGCGGCAACTGCGCCAGTTGCCACCAGCCGGACGGCAGCGGCAGCAAAAACCAGGCTTACCCTTCGCTGTTCAATAATACCGCCACCGGTTCAAGCAATCCGGCCAACCTGATCTCGGCCATACTGTTCGGGGTCGAGCGAAAGGTGGGCGATCAGCACGTGCTGATGCCGAACTTTGGCCCGCTGTCGTACGTCAATCCGTTGAACGACCAGCAGATCGCCGCTATCAGCAATTATGTGCTGCAGCAGTACGGCAATCCCGCAGTGAAGGTCAGCGCTGCGGACGTGACCGTATTGCGCCTGGGTGGCCCGGTGCCGCTGCTGGCGATGCTGCAGCCTTATATGGCCCCGGCAATCGGCATTGCGGTGGTGGCGTTGATCTTGATGGCATGGCTGTTGGGGAGAAAACGGCGCTGAATCGATGACTGCAGGCTGGGGAGCTATCCCCGGCTTGCAGGCATTGCCGCATTTCCACAGGGATAGTTCGCAGATCGATTCTGAAAAGAACGGGGGTTATTGCGTTTGATTTTCCACACGGGTAATACCGTGTTTCTTCATCACTTCTTCCATGGTCAGATTTTCATCATCCGGCGTTTCGTCAATCACAACATCTTGCGGGCGGACATAAGGTTTGGTTGCGCGTTTGAACATCCACCACCAAACGAACACCAGAAAGGCACCGGACTTCAGAAAGATCATGGTCCATAACGCTATTTGATACCAGCTCATCTTTATCTCCATGAAAGCGTTAAACGCGAGCGAATGGACCTATTTTAACCCTTGGCTTGATCGGATCAATAGTAAACGGCAGATCCCTCCGGGTTCAGGCCACTGTTATAGGGGTTTCTGTCATGATCTGCTCTACCCGCCGCTAAAACCCCCTTGCCCCCCTAAGAAAGCCTTCCCCCAGCCTGATCCTGTATTTGCCCGCATTTTGGCATGGCGAAAACCATGTCGGATCCTCTCAGCCGGTTTTTCCCTGCAAAAAGAGTGAATTACCCCCTCTTAGCGCATTGTTTTTATATAGCTAAAACGTCTAACAAAACCACTTAAAACAGCCTTTTTGACCATAAAAATGTAAATTACCCTGGTTTTTCTATATACTCGCAGAGTTTAATTTCTTGGGCAGCCTGTTTGCCCCCCTTTTATGGAGTTGTTTTAACGGACTATCCCATTCCCTAACGGACTAGCAAAAAGGTATTCTATGAGCCAAAACGACACTGAAATTGTGGCACGTCGTAGCCATATCAATCCTCCGGTATTTTTTATATCTGCCGCATTAATCATCGTCCTGGTGGCCTTTGCCGCCCTGTATCCTGAGTTAGCCGACCGCAAATTCAAAGCGTTGCAGCAGGGTATTTTCACTAACGCCAGCTGGTTTTACATTCTGGCGGTCGCCCTGATCCTGCTGAGCGTCACCTACCTGGGTCTGTCGCGTTACGGCAATATCAAGCTCGGGCCCGATCACGCTCAGCCAGACTTCAGCTATGTTTCCTGGTTTGCCATGCTGTTTTCCGCCGGTATGGGCATTGGTCTGATGTTCTTTGGCGTCGCCGAACCGGTGATGCACTATCTTTCTCCCCCGACCGGGACACCGGAAACAGTGGAAGCGGCTAAACAGGCCATGCGCCTAACCTTCTTCCACTGGGGCCTGCATGCCTGGGCGATTTATGCGATCGTGGCGCTGATCCTGGCATTCTTCAGCTATCGCCATGGCCTGCCCTTGACGCTGCGTTCCGCGCTTTATCCGATTATCGGCGATCGCATATACGGGCCGATTGGTCATGCGGTGGATATTTTTGCGGTTATAGGTACCGTGTTTGGCGTCGCGACTTCACTGGGTTACGGCGTGTTGCAGGTTAACGCCGGCCTCAACCACCTGTTCGGTTTGCCGATCAATGCAACGGTGCAGGTGGTGCTGATCGTGGTGATCACCGGGCTGGCGACGCTGTCGGTGGTGTCCGGGTTGGATAAGGGCATCCGCATTCTGTCCGAACTGAACCTCGGCCTGGCGGTGCTGCTGCTGGTCCTGGTGGGTACGCTCGGCCCAACCGTGCTGTTGCTGAAATCCTTTGTGGAAAATACCGGCGGCTATCTTTCCGATATCGTCAATAAAACCTTTAACCTTTACGCTTACGAGCCGAAATCCAGCAACTGGCTGGGGGGCTGGACACTGCTGTATTGGGGCTGGTGGCTATCCTGGTCGCCGTTCGTCGGCATGTTTATCGCCCGCGTTTCACGCGGACGTACCATCCGTGAATTCGTCACCGGCGTGTTGTTCGTTCCGGCGGGCTTTACGCTGCTGTGGATGACCGTTTTCGGCAACAGCGCCATTAATTTGATCATGAACGAAGGCGCGCGCGATCTGGCCAATACGGTGCAAAACGACGTAGCCCTGGCGTTGTTCAACTTCCTGGAGCACTTCCCGTTCTCTAATATTCTGTCGTTTATCGCCATGGCGATGGTCGTGGTGTTCTTCGTCACGTCGGCAGACTCTGGGGCGATGGTGGTTGATACGCTGGCTTCGGGCGGTTCGGATCAAACACCCATATGGCAGCGGATCTTTTGGGCTTCCCTGATGGGTCTGGTGGCGATTGCGTTGTTGATTGCCGGCGGTTTAAGCGCATTGCAAACCGTGACTATCGCCAGCGCCCTGCCGTTTTCGATGATCCTGCTGGTCTCAATCTACGGGTTGTTAAAAGCCTTACGTATCGACGCCTACAAACGCGACAGCCAGATGATGACCACCATTGCGCCGACCGCCGCGCGCAACCCGATCTCATGGCAGCGGCGTTTGCGTAATATTGCCTATTTCCCGAAACGTTCTCAGGTAAAACGCTTTGTCGGTGAAGTGGTTCAACCGGCGATGGCGCTGGTGGAAGCCGAACTGGCCAAGCAAAATACCACCTCCTCGATTGACGATTCGCAAGACGATCGCATCCATTTCGAAGTCGATTTAGGGGAAGATCTGAACTTTGTCTATGAAGTGCGCCTGCGCGCTTACATTCAACCGGCCTTTGCTCTGGCGGGGTTGAAAGATGAGGAACGCGACGAGGAACATAAATACTATCGCGGTGAGGTACATCTGAAGGAAGGGGGCCAGGATTACGATGTGATGGGCTGGACGCAAGAACAGATCATTCACGATATTCTCGACCAGTACGAGAAGCACCTGCACTTCCTGCATTTGGTGCGTTAGCGGTTGCTTTGCCAGACAAACCGTCCCAGCCGGGGCGGTTTTTTTATGGGCCCACGGCGGCGATTGCCATTTTTCAAACCCAATAAAAAACCCCGCGCTCAGAGAGCGCGGGGTCATAATTTATGGCGGAGGAGCAGAGATTCGAACTCTGGAACGGTTTCCCGTCGACGGTTTTCAAGACCGTTGCCTTCAGCCACTCGGCCACCCCTCCGCAACGAGGCGAACTATAAACAGAGCTGATCCGCTTGTAAAGCCCAAGGCCGTTCAACCGAACGAAAAACCAGCACCTGACGTTTGAGCGTTGAAGAAACCGCCAACTCCGGCTCAAGGTTGCAGCAATGATAACTAAGGGTAAAGATTGGTAAACGAACTTTAATCAAACGCTTGCGCTGCCTATCATCGTCACTAATTTTGTGATGACCTGACTAAGAGAGATCATTATGGACCGTATTGTCGTCTCATCCTCCTCGCGCGACTCATTGCTGAGTACGCATAAGGTTTTGCGTAACACCTATTTTCTGCTTTCACTGACGCTGGCTTTCTCGGCGCTCACCGCAACCGCCAGCACCATGCTGGGGCTGCCGGCGCCGGGCCTGCTGCTGATGCTGGTCGGTTTCTATGGGCTGATGTTCCTGACCCACAAGCTGGCTAACAGCCCTGCCGGCATCCTGGCGGCCTTCGCACTGACCGGTTTTATGGGTTATGCCCTGGGCCCCATCCTCAGTTCATTTATTAATACCGGAGCCGGCGACCTGATCATGCTGGCGCTGGGAGGCACCGCGGTGGTGTTCTTCTGCTGTTCAGCCTACGTGCTGACCACCCGCAAGGATATGTCGTTCCTGTCCGGCATGATGATGGCCGGATTTGTAGTGCTGCTGGTTGCGGTTATCGCCAATCTGTTCCTGCAGATCCCTGCTCTGCACCTGGCGATTAGCGCACTGTTTATCCTGTTCTCCGCCGGTGCCATCCTGTGGGAAACCAGCAACATTATTCACGGCGGCGAGACTAACTACATCCGCGCCACCGTCAGCCTGTACGTCTCGTTGTACAACATGTTCATCAGCCTGTTGAGCATTCTGGGCTTCGCGCGCAGCAACTGATTCGGCGTCTGAGTGATACCCAAAGCCCCGCTCCGGCGGGGCTTTATTTTTTGCGGCGGTAAAAGTTTGCTAAACTGGCGGCCTTTCTGAATTACCCGTTACCGAGGCAGTATGTTGGAGTATCAAGGTCAGGTTATTGAAACTGACGCACAGGGTTACCTGAAAAACAGCGCCGACTGGCACGAGGCCCTGGCGCCGCTGCTGGCCGAGCAGGAAGAAATCACGCTAACCGAGGCGCATTGGGAAGTGGTGCGTTTCGTACGCGGCTTTTACCTGGAATTTAATACTTCACCGGCGATCCGCATGCTGGTCAAAGCTATGGCGCAGAAGTACGGCGAAGAGAAAGGCAACAGCCGCTACCTCTATCGCCTGTTCCCCAAAGGCCCGGCCAAACAGGCAACAAAAATCGCCGGTTTGCCGAAGCCGGTAAAATGCATCTGAGACGCTAATAGCGAATGCTGAAGCCTTGATAATCTGCCGTACCGCGCGGTTCCACCAGCACGCGATCGACACGTGCGCTACGCGGGCCGCCGCTCTTCAACCATTCCACCAGCTTATCCACCTGCGGTTGTTCGCCGCAGGCCACCACCTCGACGCTGCCGTCATCAAGATTGCGCGCATATCCGCTTAACCCCAACGCCGTCGCCTGATGCTGGGTGTTGTAGCGAAACCCTACCCCTTGCACCACGCCATAGACATACGCAGCAATACAAACTTGTGTCATAATCGGCCCCTTATCGAATTTCGTTTATGGCATTTTCTGTGCGTTCGCACGGCAATGTCACTCTTTTTACCTAGCTGGCAGCATTCTTAATTATGACCGTACGCCTGTTTCTCGCCAAAGGACGTGAAAAGTCCTTACTCCGTCGCCACCCATGGGTCTTCTCCGGTGCCGTTCAACGTATTGAAGGTAAAGCCCTGTCCGGCGAAACCATCGATATTCACGACGCCCAGGGCAAATGGCTGGCGCGCGGCGCCTACTCGCCTGAGTCGCAAATCCGTGCCCGTGTCTGGACTTTCCAGCAGGATGAAGACGTTAACATCGAATTCTTCATCCGCCGTTTACAGCAGGCGCAAAGCTGGCGTGATTGGGTAGCGAAGCGCGACGGGTTGGACGGTTACCGTCTGATCGCCGGTGAATCCGACGGCATGCCGGGCATCACTATCGATCGCTTCCAGAATTTCCTGGTGTTGCAATTGCTGTCTGCCGGCGCCGAATATCAGCGTGCTGCGCTGATTACCGCCTTGCAGCATTGTTACCCGGAATGCGCCATCTACGATCGTTCAGACGTCGCGGTGCGTAAAAAAGAAGGCTTGCCGTTGGCGCAAGGGCCGGTACTGGGTGATCTGCCCCCTGCTCTGTTGCCGATCACCGAGCATGGCATGAAGCTACTGGTGGACATTCAGCAGGGCCACAAGACCGGTTTTTACCTCGACCAGCGCGACAGCCGCCTGGCTGCCCGTAACTATTCCGCCGGCCGCCGCGTGCTTAACTGCTTCTCTTATACCGGCGCATTCGCGGTATCCGCATTGATGGGCGGTTGCTCACAGGTCATCAGCGTAGATACGTCGCAGGCGGCGTTGGATATCGCCAAACAAAACGTTGAACTCAACGGGTTGGATCTAAGCAAAGCCGAGTTTGTGCGCGATGACGTGTTCCAGCTGCTGCGCAACTACCGCACGCAGGGTGAAAAATTCGATCTGATCATTATGGATCCGCCAAAGTTCGTCGAGAATAAAAACCAACTGGCCAGCGCCTGCCGCGGTTACAAAGATATCAACATGTTGGCACTGCAGTTGCTGAACCCGGGCGGTATTTTGCTGAGTTTCTCCTGCTCCGGACTGATGCCAACCGACTTGTTCCAGAAAATTTTGGCCGATGCCGCTGTAGATGCCGGGCGTGATGTACAATTTATAGAGCAGTATCGTCAGGCTGCCGATCACCCGGTTATCGCAACTTATCCAGAAGGGCTGTATTTGAAAGGGTTTGCGTGTCGGGTGATGTAACTTGAAATACGCTGCTTTGCCCTCATATAGAGAGCAAGGCACTGTTTCTCAGGAGGTCATCATGATTGCCAGCAAATTCGGTATCGGACAACAGGTTCGGCATAAGCTGCTGGGGTACTTGGGGGTGGTGATTGATATCGACCCTGAATACTCGATGGAACAGCCTAAAGCTGATGAAATAGCGGCGAATAGCGATCTGCGTTTCGCCCCTTGGTACCACGTGGTGATGGAAGACGAAGAAGGCCAACCGGTGCATACCTATCTGGCGGAAGCACAGCTGGATGGCGAAGCCCAGGACGCCCACCCTGAACAACCTTCACTGGACGAGTTGGCGGAATCGATCCGTCACCAGCTCCAAGCCCCGCGCCTGCGCAACTGATTCGCCAGGCCTGAGAAACACCCAATAAGGGCCTGGCATTTGTCAGGCCTTTTCTTTTACCGGCTTTTAGCGCTCCAGACCCAGACGAGGGATCTCGATTTTGGGGCAACGATCCATTACCACCTTCAATCCTGCCTCACGTGCCAACGCCTCGGCCTGCTCATTAATAACGCCAATTTGCAGCCATAGCGCCTTGGCGCCAATCGCAATCGCCTCTTGCGCTACGCCATACGCCGCCTCTGAATTACGGAACACATCAACCATATCCACCGGGTGCGGAATGTCTTGCAACGTGGCATAGACCTGTTGGCCAAGCAGCGTTTGCCCGGACAGCTTGGGGCTGACCGGCGTTACCTGATATCCCTGAGACAGCAAATACGCCATCACACCATAGCTCGGCCGCGCCGGATTATCGCTGGCACCCACCAGCGCAATGGTTTTCACCTGCTTGAGCAGGTCGGCAATCTCGTGGTCTTGCATGTTCGGCTCCCAATCATCAACGGGGGATTTCCCTGTTCCCAGTGTACTCTATCGGCTTTAAATCGACTAAACGCAGCCACGCGGAAACTCCCGGCCACTTTTGCGGTCTGATGCTGTCACTGCCAGCATATTCGGCCTGAATAAATGTCCAAATGAAAATAAATATGTACATTTGTAAACCAAACCGTAATGCTGAAAAACTTTGACACAGTCTATGGCGTGTTCAACACTAATAGCGATGCCACTTATAAGGAGATAACCATGAAATTTGGTCTGATGGTTGCGGGGCTGCTCAGCATCAGTATCAGCATGCCTGCCGTGGCTACGACCCTGAAACTCTCCCCGGACATCGATCTGCTGGTGGTCGACGGCAAGAAAATGACAGGAGCGTTGTTAAAAGGTGCCGACAGCCTGGAGCTGGATGGCGGGCAACATCAGTTGCTGTTTAAAGTGGCGAAGTCTGTACGCTCAGGGCAGCACGAGCAAACTGCCTATACCTCCCCACCGCTTATCGCGACCTTCAGTACGCAGAATGTCAGCTCCGTTGCCATTGAGCTGCCGCGTATTGAAAATGTACGGGATGGCCAAAGATTCGATAAAACGCTCAACTATCAAGTGATTGATAAGGACGGTAACGCGCTGGCGATGAAACACGACGTGCTGCATGCCGACGGTGCCACGCTCAGCGTCGATTTGGAAAAAGTCATGGCGGACTACAACAGTCAGCACCGCCCGGCCTCGGTGCTGGCTTTCACCCAGGTGCGCGCGGCCACGCCTTCCTCTCCCCTCGCCAGTGCCGCTTTAAACTCCCCCACGGTAACTTTAAAGGGTGAAAACGTTTCCGAACAGATGCTGCAATACTGGTTCCAGCAGGCGGACAAAGAGACGCAGAAGCGTTTCCTCCATTGGGCAAATAAACAGCCCGTGCGTTAAGATTGCCGGCGCCTTTATTTAAAGGCGCGCTTTCTTCGCATTTTCAGGTGTAAACGCTAGGCAGTGAAAAACAGTTTCAGTAATCTGTCGCACATCCCCTGATTAGCGAAGGACATCGAGATGGAATTTACTACCCGCACTATCGCCGCGCGCAAACACATTGCGCTGGTGGCGCACGATCACCGTAAACAAGCCCTGCTTGCCTGGGTTGAAGAAAACAAATCGGTCCTTGAACACCATCAACTGTACGCCACCGGCACTACCGGTAACCTGATCCAGCGTGCCAGCGGCATTCCGGTGCAGAGCATGTTAAGCGGCCCGATGGGAGGCGATCAGCAGGTTGGCGCGCTGATTGCCGAAGGCAAAATCGATATGCTGATCTTCTTTTGGGATCCGCTCAATGCGGTTCCCCACGATCCGGATGTGAAAGCTCTGCTGCGTCTGGCGACGGTTTGGAACATTCCCGTCGCCACCAACCGCTCAACGGCGGATTTCCTGATCGATTCTTCGCTCTTCAAACGTGAAGTGGAAATCGCCATTCCTGACTATCAGCGCTATTTGCAGGATCGCCTGAAGTAACGCTCGCGGCCTGGTTTCCGCCAGGCCTTAAGCTTAAGGCTTCTTCTGCGCAGGAACGCCGAGATCCTGCAGTTGTTCAACGAAGACCGACGGACGTTCACGATCCTGCAGTAACCAGACCTGATGCTTGGCGCGAGTCAGCGCTACATACAGCAGTCGCCGCTCCTCTGCATCCGGGAAATCTTCCGGCTGCGGCAACAAAACATCCTCCAATACCGACTCACGTGCGACCGCTGGAAAACCGTCGCTGCCTTGGTGCAAACCGGCGATGATTACGTACTCCGCCTGCTGCCCTTTACTGGCGTGAATGGTCATAAACTCGAGGGTCAGTTTTGGCCAACGGGTCGCCGCTTTTGCCAGCACTTGCGGTTTCAAATGGTGGTAGCGAGCCAGCACCAGAATTCGCTCATCCGGCTTGGCATAACCGCTCAGCTTGTCCAACAGATTTTCAAGCTGCTCATTCGGTAATAAAACCACCGATTTCTTATTGCCCTTGCTCAGGCTGTTCAACGGTTTTTTCAGCTGATGCGGGTTCTGTTGCACAAAACGGTTCGCGATCTCACCGATACGATCGTTGAAACGGTAAGTGGTATCGAGTGCACATTGGGCACCTTCGCCAAAGTTTTCGGCAAAGGCGGTGGTCAACGTCAGCTCGGCCCCGCTGAAGCGGTAAATGGCCTGCCAGTCGTCACCCACCGCAAACAGGCAGGTTTGTTTATTTTGTTTACGCAACGCCGCCAGCAATTGCGCACGCTGGGGTGAAATGTCCTGAAACTCGTCCACCAGGATGTGCTTCCACGGGCTGACGAACCGACCTTTCTCCAAAATATTGACCGCCTGATGGATCAGGCCTGAGAAGTCCACCGCCCCTTCCTCTTTCAGCGCTCCTTTCCAGGCCTTGAGCAAAGGCTCCATCAAGCGAATGCGTTTTGAGAACAGGTCACGGATCTCTTCATCCGCCTGTTCGATCATTTCCGCCTGGCTACCGCCGTGCATGCGCATCAGGCCCAACCAGCGTTCTAGCCTGCCGGCCAGCCGCTCCGCCAGGCGCTTGTCCTGCCAAAAATCGCCTTCGGGCACTTCCCATTCCAACTCTTCTATCAACCATTGACGCCAGCCTTTGGCCTGGGCTTTTTTTTCTGCGCATTGCTGCTGCCAATGGGCAATCAGCAAAGCTCGCCGGGCCTTGCTGTCGGTTTCCAGTTTACTGATTGCCGGCACCTTGCGGTTGCCCTGTTGGATAATCTGCAGCGCCAGCGCATGGAAGGTTTTGGCCTGGATGGCCACGCCGCCCAGCCGCTCCTGAATACGTTCGTTCATCTCTTCCGCCGCCTGGCGACCGAATGCCAACAGCAGTATTTGACCGGGTTCAGCCTCCTGACGACGCAGCAGCCAACCCGCGCGAGCCACCAATACCGAGGTTTTTCCACTGCCCGCACCGGCCAATACCAATACCGAGTCTTCACCGTTAACTACGGCACGACTTTGCGAGTCGTTCAGCGGTGAACTTTCTATGCTCTGGAAGAAATCCTGATGCGTCTCCAGCATCCGCTCGGTCCACTGCCGGTTACGCTGATCCACGCTTGGCAACCCGTGCTGCAGCCATTGGCGGCAGAGTTGATAATCTTCCCGACAGTTGTCAAATTCCTCCAGCCGTGCAACCGGCATTGGCAAGGCACCGAAAGACTGGCGAATCTGTTGCTGCAATTTGCCCAGTTCGGATTTCTTAAACCACTTATCCTGCTGCTCAATACGCAGAATATGCTCGACCTGTTGCTGCAAAACGCCGGCGCTGACTTCGCTCATCTCCGCGCTCCATTGCTGCCAGGCCTGCTGGAGATAATGATAGAAACGCTGAGTTTCCTGCCATTCAGTCCCGTGCAGGCGCACTACTTTTTCATCCGGCAACTCAAACTCCAGCTCGCCCCAGACAATGCCGCGCTTGCATCTAACCTGAATCAACTGATTGAAAGGAATCAGATATTCATGCTTTTCACCGCTCACCTCGACCCCGGCGTGCAGCAACCGCACACGGTTATAAGGATGCTGAGCCAGGTGTTTCCCCAGCGATGTCGCTTTAAGTTCCATATCTTCGCGCCATGACTATGTTGAGATTAAATAACGGATATCTGCCAGTTTACCTGCGATAAGCAGTGGCACTCTAGCGCTAAAAAAAGGGTAGAATAGATTTTGCGTTTTGATAGCAAGCGCAACCGCATCGCGGTTTGGCCATCATTAGAGCAGAATGACGACTATGCGTACTGTACTGAATATTCTTAATTTTGTGTTGGGCGGCTTTTTCACCACCCTGGGCTGGTTGATCGCAACGGTGTTTAGCGTAGTGCTGATCATCACCCTGCCACTGACCCGCTCCTGCTGGGAGATCACCAAGCTGTCGCTGCTGCCGTTCGGCAACGAAGCGATTCACGTTAATGAACTGTATCCCGAAAAAAGTAATGTGCTGCTTTCCGCCAGTGGCTCGCTGCTGAATATTGTTTGGCTGATCCTGTTCGGCTGGTGGCTGTGCCTGTCGCATATCGCCGCCGGTATTGTGCAGTGCGTAACTATTATTGGCATTCCGGTGGGCATTGCCAATTTCAAAATCGCCGCCATTGCCCTGTGGCCGGTTGGGCGTCGCGTTGTCTCAGTAGAAATGGCGCAACAGGCCAGAACTGAAAATGCCCGTCGTCAGTATCAGCAGCGTTAATTTTTTCTCCGCCCGAGGAGTTTTTTGTGCTCTCTTTTGCACCAGCAATACGCCGTTACGCCTACAACAGCAACCTGCTTTATGACCTGCGTATTTTTATTGCGCTGGCCGGCGCAGCCGCCGTTCCCTGGTGGCTCGGTATTCCGAAACTCACCATTCCCCTGACGTTGGGGGTGGTGGCTGCGGCGTTGACCGATTTGGACGACCGCCTGACCGGCAGACTACGCAACTTGCTGATCACGCTGGTGTGCTTTTTTGTTGCCTCCGCCTCCATTGAACTGCTGTTTCCTTACCCCTGGCTGTTCGCTCTCGGCCTGACGACCTCCACCTGCGGCTTTATTTTGTTAGGTGCTCTGGGGCAACGTTACGCCACCATTGCATTTGGCGCCTTGCTGATCGCGGTTTACACCATGCTCGGCGCCTCAATGTATGACGCCTGGTATCAGCAGCCGATGCTGCTGATCATCGGTGCCCTGTGGTACAACCTGCTGACGTTGATAGGTCATCTGATCTTCCCTATCCGTCCTTTACAGGAAAACCTGGCGCGTTGTTACGACCAATTGGCCAATTATCTGGACGCCAAAGCCAACCTGTTTGATCCCGACGCCGAGCAGGATGCAGACCTGCCCTGGATGGACGTTGCTATGGCCAACAGCACGCTGGTGACCATCCTCAATCAAACCAAGGCTTCATTGCTGACCCGATTAAAAGGCGATCGCGGTCAACGAGGCACCCGCCGGACACTGCATTATTACTTCGTTGCGCAGGACATCCATGAACGCGCCAGCTCCGCTCACGTTCAATACCAGGCGCTAAGCCGACAATTCCGTCATAGCGATATCCTGTTCCGCTTTCAGCGCTTGCTCAGCATGCAGGCTCGTGCCTGTCAGCAGTTGGCCCAGTCGATTTTGATGCGGCAAAAGTATCAGCATAACGTTCGCTTCGAACCGGCCTTTGGGCGCATTGATGAAGCTTTAGCGCGCGTTACCCTTACCCCGGAAAATCGCGAGTTGACCAAGGCGCTGTCGCACCTGTTGAAAAATTTGCGCGCGATTGACGCACAGTTGGCAAATATCGAATCCGAACAGGCATTGGCCAACGGCCAGGTGGAAGAGAACAGCCTGTCGGATGACCGGCTCACCGGCTGGAGCGACATTCGCTTGCGCATCAGCCGCCATCTGACGCCGCAATCGGCCTTGTTCCGCCATGCCATTCGCATGTCTGTGGTGCTGTGTATTGGCTATGCCTTTATTCAATTTACCGGCATGCAGCATGGCTATTGGATCCTGTTAACCAGCCTGTTTGTCTGCCAACCCAACTACAACGCCACTCGCCGCAGGCTGGCATTGAGGATAATCGGCACACTGGCCGGTATTCTTGTCGGGCTGCCAATTCTCTATTTTGTTCCCTCGGTGGAAGGCCAACTGGTGCTGATTGTGATTAGCGGCGTTTTGTTTTTTGCTTTTCGCACCGTGCAATATGCACATGCCACCATGTTTATCACCCTGTTGGTATTGTTGTGCTTTAACCTGCTGGGCGAAGGTTTCGAAGTCGCCGCACCGCGCGTTTACGATACGCTGCTGGGTTGCGCCATCGCCTGGGCCGCAGTCAGCTTTATCTGGCCTGACTGGAAGTTCCGGCAATTGCCCACGGTGGTCAGCAAGACGCTGAACGCCAACTGCCGTTATCTGGACGCCATTTTGGTGCAATACCATCAGGGTAAAGACAACGGCCTTGCCTACCGTATCGCTCGTCGGGATGCGCACAACAGTGACGCGGAGCTGGCATCGGTGATTTCAAATATGTCTGCCGATCCCAAGGCCAATAAAGACGTTCAGGATGCGGCCTTCCGTCTGCTGTGTTTGAACCACACCTTGTTAAGTTATATCTCGGCGTTGGGGGCACACCGTGAACGCCTGAATAATCCTGCGACCCTGGATCTGCTGAATGATGCTGTCTGTTATGTCGATGGCGCCTTGCACCAAGAAGAACAGGACAGTCGGCGCATCACTCAGGCGTTGGAAAGCCTGGCTGAACGAATTCAACACGCGGCGCCGGAACCGGAAAGCAAAGATCAATTGGTGTTGCAGCAGATTGGGTTGGTGATTGAGCTCTTGCCGGAACTCACGATGCTCAATGCGCAAATAGGTAAATCGGCATAATCATTCGGGGCCTTTCATCAGGCCCTGGACTCTTGGGTTATGGCCGTGGCTAAGCAACATCATGGTGCGCTCAAACCAGTACGTCAGCTCGCTGCGTAATTCCCAAGGCAAAGCGGCGTGATGATAGCCGGCAATTGCCCCGCCCAACGAAAGCAGCACCCGCAGCCCTAAATTTTTTTGCTGCTGCAATAGCCGAAGATAACTGCGTTTGGCCCCGTTTAAGCGCAAATCATAAACATTACAAATACCGACTCGCCACAGCAAACGTTCCATGTTGATGTCGATGTTCGGTAAGGTTTTTAACCGACTCTGGTTGTCCGCTTTAACCTCTAGCTCCCGGCGCGCTTCGCGAATAGCCTGCCAGGCTAACCCAACCAACTCATCCCTATCACGCCACAGGGTCTCATCCACCCAGTAATAGCGCATAGTGATTGGCACACCACGTTTGGAGTAAACCATATTGACCATGCCGCGTGAGCGAAAGACCGATTCCAGCCCCTCCGTAGCGCGGAGATAAAGTTCTCCTTCAGCGATAACTGCGAACATGATGCCGTCGGCCAGTACCCCGTAGCCCCCGAACTGCGAGCGAGTAGTGATAGTGCCTAATGCGCAAAAACAAGCCTTGGCTTGTGCGATCCTTCCCGTTGATTTCCCTTTCATAACGTTCTCCTGGTGTGAGTTTCCGTTCTATCATTTCTCGTATCAATGAAATAAAACTAACGCGAACAAGTAATTAGAAAAATACGCACTATCCATGGGCATGCCAATCACAAAAGTCTGCCGTATAAAAAATGATCGCAATTATGCGAGGTGCTACGAAGATTTGGGTTGATCTTACTGACAACTGGATGTACTGTATAAACATACAGTGACACTACGGGCGGGATACTTTATGCGTACTCAATCACTCTACAAAACCCATTTCAGCCACACCTCTTTTGCGGTGAACAATGCTGCAGAAAACACAGATGCCGGCAACAAAAATGGCCTTATCAGTGAACTTGTTTACAACGAGCATCAGCCCGCGGTGGCGCAACTGCTGCTGCCTTTGCTACAGCAGCTGGGCATGCAGTCTCGCTGGTTGTTATGGCTGACCCCACAGCAAAAGCTGAGCAAAAGGTGGCTGCAGCAGTCCGGCCTGCCGGTTGGGAAAGTGGTGCAGCTGAGCCAAATCAGTCCGCTGGACACGGTTGAAGCAATGGAAAAAGCGTTACTGACGGGAAATTACAGTGTCGTACTCGGCTGGTTACCCGATCTTACGGAAGAAGATCGTCTAAAATTAAGACGTGCGGCAGAATTAGGTAATGCTTACGGGTTCATTATGCGTCCTCAACGTGACATAAACCCGATTCACGGACAGTGTTCCACCCTAAAAATTCACTCTTCTTTGTATCATTAAGTAAATTTAGGATTTTTCCCATCATTTTCATCGTTCTGCAAGGGAACCTTTATGGGATCAGGGGAAAAGCGAGTGCGGCTGCGGTTCCGCGGCCCAAAACGAAGGCTAAATTGCTCGTTTTTTTGCCGGTTAATGTTAGTAAATATGTACGATTCCGCGTTTTTTTTTAGAGCTTTATCACATCACACTTGTAACTTTCGCGCCACGTTGTAGACTTTACATCGCCAAGGTTGCTCTATAACGCCAGATAAACTGGCCGAGTAACAAACGAGGGCTCAAACCTTGGCGAAGGAATTTAACCAAGGGCTTAAAACAGCTTTAAAGCTCATTGCCTATTTGGATGATAACGAGGCGCAAAATGAAAAAGACAGCTATCGCATTAGCAGTGGCACTGGCTGGTTTCGCTACCGTAGCGCAAGCCGCCCCAAAAGATAATACCTGGTACACCGGTGCTAAACTGGGCTGGTCCCAGTACCATGACACTGGTTTCTACGGCAACGGTTACCAGAATGGTATCGGCAATGGTCCGACCCATAAAGATCAACTGGGTGCTGGCGCGTTCCTGGGTTACCAGGCGAACCAATACCTGGGCTTCGAGCTGGGCTATGACTGGCTTGGCCGTATGCCTTACAAAGGCAGCGTGAACAACGGTGCTTTCAAAGCACAGGGCGTTCAACTGGCAGCTAAACTGAGCTACCCAATCATCGACGATCTGGACATCTACACTCGTCTGGGTGGTATGGTATGGCGTGCAGATTCCAAAGCTAACTACGGCAATGGCACTCGTCTGAGCGACCACGACACTGGCGTTTCTCCGCTGGCTGCAGTGGGTGTTGAGTACGCACTGACCAAAAACTGGGCTACTCGCCTGGACTACCAATTCGTTAGCAACATCGGTGATGCAGGTACTGTCGGCGCACGTCCAGACAACACCATGCTGAGCCTGGGTGTTTCTTACCGTTTCGGTCAGGATGATGTTGTTGCTCCAGCACCAGCTCCGGCTCCAGCTCCAGTTGTTGAAACCAAGCGTTTCACTCTGAAGTCTGACGTGCTGTTCAACTTCAACAAATCTACTCTGAAAGCAGAAGGCCAACAGGCTCTGGACCAGCTGTACACCCAGCTGAGCTCCATGGATCCTAAAGATGGTTCTGTTGTAGTTCTGGGTTACACCGACGCCGTTGGTTCTGACCAGTACAACCAGAAACTGTCTGAAAAACGCGCTCAAAGCGTTGTTGACTACCTGGTATCTAAAGGTATTCCTTCAGACAAAATCTCTGCACGTGGTATGGGCGAAGCTGATTCCGTCACTGGCAACACCTGTGGCTACAAAGCTGGCCGTGCTACCAAAGCACAGATCGACTGCCTGGCACCAGATCGTCGCGTAGAGATCGAAGTTAAAGGTATCAAAGACGTTGTAACTCAGCCACAAGGCTAAGCTACCACTCTTAGTAAAAAACCCCGCTATGCGGGGTTTTTTTTCGCTCTAAATCAGCGGAACTGGCGACGAGCCGCCTGCCACCGAACGGGGACTGGCGAGCTGACTTACTGTTCGTCTTTACCGAGAATGGCTTTTAAATCCTGTTTCAGCGATGACATCTGACTGGCATACTTCTCTTTACGTTCCGCATCTTCAATCAGCTGGACCACGGTTTCTGACAAAGTCACGCCACGGCGACGAGCCAGACCGGCCAAACGCTGCCAAACCAAAAACTCCAGATCGATAGATTTTTTACGCGTATGTTGGTGTTCTGCGTTAAAATGACGTTTACGCCGCGCACGGATTGTTTGCTTCATCCGGTTATCCAATTCCGGATTCATATGGTGGCTAATCCACGTCAGCACTTTAACCGGCTCATTTTCCAGTTTCAGCAGCTCGTCAATGGCTTCCTGAGCAACGCTGTTTTCGATGTGGCGGGTAATAGTTTCCCCTTCCCGGTGCTTCTTCACCAGGTACTTCCATTTCCAACCGCTCTCCAGATTTTCCAGTTGCTGATATTTCATCATGAGCTCTTTAGTGACCGCGTAACTTTAATTAAGCATAACAGCTTTACGCCGAATTTCCCCGGCAATTACCCCGCTTTTAGACTGTTTTTTGCACAGTCATCGCGCGATGTCAAACTCCCTGACACCAACTACGACTCTGCATGTATCAAGCTGTCGTTATTCTTGTATAATCGCCCTTTCCCTTTTTGACGATTGCATCTAACACTTTGACCAATAACCGACTTGAATGGCAATCACTGTTGCCGGACGTTACGCCTTATCAAGCGATATTTGATACCGCCGCGCAGTTGGCGCCCGTGTCCTTTGCTTCCATTCAGCCTCGGCTGGAAAATGCACTGACGCTGTTTTGCCATCCACAGTCGCCACCGCGTTTCATGTTGTTGAAAGCGCAGGAAACGCGTGAGTATCTGGCATTGATCGCCCAGGCAGTTGAACAACTGCAACCGCAGAATACCGCGTTTAAGGGCAGTCACTATGTGATCCAGGGCAGCAAAGTCAGCGTTGAACCCGCCAGCCAGGGTGATGAAGCCTTTGCGGCCGGTGGCGCCTGCGTGTTTCAGGAGTGGATTGAGCCGGAACAGCTGTTTGGCTGCGTCAGGATCCACAACAATGAAATCAGCCTGCAGCCTGGCCTGGTGCATAAAGCCAACGGTGGTGTGCTGATCCTGTCGGCACGCTCCCTGCTGGCTCAGCCGTTACTGTGGCTGCGGTTGAAGCAAATGATCACCCAGCGCCAGTTCCATTGGGTTTCCCCGGATGAAACACGACCGCTGCCGATTGCCATTCCCCCGATGCCGTTGGAATTACGGCTAATCGTTGTGGGCGATCGCCACGGCCTGGCCGATTTCCATGATATCGAGCCGGAGCTGAGCGAGCAGGCGGTCTACGGCGAATACGAAGAAGATCTGCAACTCACCGAAATCGATGACATGGTGCAGTGGTGTGGCTACGTCAACGCCCTTATCGACGAGAAGCAATTACCATCGCTGGCCGCCGATGCCTGGTACCCGTTAATGGTTCAAGCCGTGCGTCACAGCGGCGATCAGGGCAATCTGCCGCTCTCCCCTCTGTGGATCAGCCAACAACTTTCTGAAGCGGCGCTGTATGCCGAGGAAGAGTGCATTACCGCCAAAGCATTCGAAGCCGCATTGAATGCCCGCGAGTGGCGTGAAAGCTACCTCGCAGAGCGGATGCAGGATGAAATTGAGCTGGGCCAAATCCTGATTGAAACCGAAGGTGAAGTCGTCGGCCAGATCAACGGCCTGTCGGTGTTGGAATATCCTGGCCACCCACGCAGCTTTGGCGAGCCTTCTCGCATCAGCTGTGTGGTGCATCTTGGCGATGGTGAATTTACCGACGTTGAGCGCAAGGCCGAACTTGGCGGCAATCTGCATGCTAAAGGCATGATGATTATGCAGGCGTTCCTGATTTCCGAACTGGAACTGGACCAGCCGCTGCCCTTCTCGGCTTCAATCGTGTTTGAGCAATCTTACGGCGAAGTGGATGGCGACAGCGCCTCACTGGCCGAGTTATGTGCGCTTATCAGTGCACTCTCGTCGCAGCCAATTACCCAGCAGATTGCGGTAACCGGCTCCGTCGACCAATTCGGCAATGTACAGCCTATTGGCGGCGTCAACGAGAAGATCGAAGGCTTTTTTGAGGTTTGCCAACGTCGCGGTTTGACAGGCAAACAGGGCATCATCATGCCCGCCACCAACGTGCGCCACCTGTGTCTACGCCAGGACGTAGTCGATGCGGTGCGCGAGGGGCAATTCCATCTGTGGGCCGTCGACAGCGCCGCAGAGGCCTTGCCATTACTCACCGGTTATCCTTACTCTGATGAACAGCAACCTAATCTGTTAGCTGCCATTCAGGAACGGATCGCCCAGGTGAATCCGCAGGAACGCCGGCGCTGGCCGTGGCCACTTCGTTGGCTCAACTGGTTCAACCACGGCTGATCGGACTTGTTCAGCGTACACGTGTAAGCTAACCTGCGCCCTTCATTAAAATAAGGTTTACTGAGAACATGGTAGAAAAACGCGACTCCTATACGAAAGAAGACCTCGAAGCATCCGGCCGTGGCGAGCTGTTTGGCGCCGGCGGCCCGCCGTTGCCGGCAGGAAACATGTTGATGATGGACCGCGTGGTCAAGATGACCGAAGACGGTGGCACCCACAACAAAGGTTATGTGGAAGCGGAACTGGATATCAATCCTGACCTATGGTTCTTCGGTTGCCACTTTATCGGCGATCCGGTGATGCCGGGCTGCCTGGGTCTGGATGCCATGTGGCAGCTGGTAGGCTTCTACCTCGGCTGGCTGGGTGGCGAGGGTAAAGGCCGCGCGCTGGGCGTGGGTGAAGTTAAATTCACCGGCCAGGTATTGCCGACCGCGAAGAAGGTCACCTACCGCATCAACTTCAAACGCGTGATCATCCGTAAGCTGATTATGGGTGTGGCTGATGGTGAGGTTCTGGTCGATGGCCAGGTGATTTACACCGCCAGCGATCTTAAAGTGGGCCTGTTCAAGGACACTGCTGCGTTCTAATCGCAGTCACGGCGGCCCTTCCCGGTCGCCGTTTATTTTCCCGCCATTATTGTGCTCTGAGCTTTTAAACCTCAGGTTCATGGCGGCTAAATAGTTACTACAATTATTGTAGTAACCAGGAGGTATGCCATGCAGAAAACCCGTTTTGACAACGTGCCATGCCCCGTAGCCCGTTCTCTGGATCGCGTAGGAGAATGGTGGAGCATCCTGATACTGCGCGATGCATTTCACGGCCTATCGCGATTTGACGAGTTCCAGCAAAGTCTGGGGCTTTCACCCACCATATTGACCCGTCGCCTGAAATACCTGGTGGAGAGCGGTATTCTACATAAACAGCAATATCAAAACCGGCCAGTACGGTATGAGTATCTGCTCACCGAGCGCGGTAAAGATTTCTTCCCGGTGATTGCGGCCCTTCTCCATTGGGGGAATACCCATCTGGCCGATGACGGCATTAGCGCAGAACTGGTCGATCGCCGTACCGGGCAGCCAATACGTTTAGCACTGATCGACAGCATTACTCAGCAGCCTATCGCGCTGCATAATATTACCTTAGCACCAGGGCCGGCGGCGACCGACGGTATGCGCCAACGCGCGGCCCTGATGCAGCAGAACCTTTCTGCATTCCCCTCAGAATCATCCAAGGAGTCACTATGAACAGTCGTCGTATAGTCATTACCGGCATGGGCGCCGTTTCGCCACTGGGATGCGGCGTAGAGGCTATCTGGCAGCGTCTGCTGAATGGCCAGTCCGGCATTCGTCCGCTCCCGGAAGAGATCGTTGCTGACCTGCAGGTAAAAATCGGTGGGCAGGTGCCTTCGTTGGAACAGGATCCCGAGGCGGGTTTCGACCCCGACAGTGCTGTACCGCCAAAAGACCAAAAGAAAATGGACCGCTTTATTCTGCTGGCGATGGCGGCGGCCGATGAGGCCATTCGTCAGGCAGGTTGGACAGCGGATACGGAAGATAAGCAGGAGCGCACCGCAACCGTGATTGCCTCAGGTATTGGTGGCTTCCCGGCGATTGCTCACGCAGTGCGTACTACCGACAGCCGGGGCGCCAAACGCCTTTCGCCATTTACCATTCCCTCTTTCCTGGTCAATCTGGCGGCCGGTCATGTGTCGATTAAGCACCAGTTCAAAGGCCCGATTGGCGCCCCCGTTACTGCGTGTGCCGCAGGGGTTCAGGCCATCGGCGATGCCGTGCGCATGATTCGTAACGATGAGGCCGATATCGCGCTGTGTGGCGGTACAGAAGCCGCAATCGACACCGTCAGCCTCGGGGGCTTTGCCGCAGCGCGCGCCATGTCCACGACGTCACCTGAAGAGGCAGAAAAAGCCTCTCGGCCTTTCGATAGCGCGCGTAACGGTTTTGTCATGGGGGAAGGTGCCGGCATGCTGGTTATTGAAATGCTGGAACATGCGCTGGCACGCGGCGCCACGCCGCTGGCAGAAATTGTCGGCTACGGTACCAGTGCCGATGCCTACCATATGACCTCCGGTGCTGAAGACGGCGACGGTGCCTATCGCGCAATGAAAATTGCTCTGAAGCAGGCCGGTGTCGCACCGGAGCAAATTCAGCACTTGAATGCCCACGCCACCTCAACACCCGTCGGTGATTTGGGCGAGATCAACGCCATTAAACACCTGTTCGGCACCGGGGGCGGCGTAGCCATCACTTCGACCAAATCGGCTACGGGGCATTTACTCGGCGCTGCGGGCGGGCTGGAAACCATATTTACGGCGCTGGCCCTGCGCGATCAGATCGCACCGGCCACGCTGAATCTGGATAATCCGGACCCGGCGGCCGAGGGGTTGCATCTGGTGGCCAATAAAGCTCAACCAATGACCATCAACTACGCGCTGTCGAACGGCTTTGGCTTTGGCGGCGTGAATGCGAGTATCTTGCTGAAACGCTGGCAGGGGTAAGGCTGTTTAAACAAAAACCTCCGCCTGGAGCGGAGGTTATTCCTTTTTTTTGACAGGGAGCCGCTTAAGCGGTCACAGCCCTGTCTTCCATGGCTTCTCGCCAACCTCCCAGCCATTGAGACCGGGCGTCCACAGATGATTGGTAGGGACAATATTCCCTCGAACGCCCTAAAATACCTGCCTGATAACCTCTAGAATGCGCCCTTTCCAGACGATCGCGTTTCTGTCTCTTCATGCCTCGTTTCCCTCATATTTGGTCTGGTGGAAAGAAAACAATGGCTGCTTTTTGTGCAGCCACGTATAAGCAATAGCGCTAAATGAAGGGAAGATCAATGCGCAAAATTCACGCCAATGTCATATTTGTGAGCTACACACGCAGAATATGCTAAGTGGCTGATATGCTGGGAAAGAGGTTAACCAATTGAAATAAAATAAAAATCCCTGCCGACGAAAAGTTTTAATATTTTTCATCGGAAGGGATTAGACCTTTTTAGTCCAAATTATGACTAAAAACGACCGGCCTGCGAGGCGATGGACTGTGCCTCTTGCTGCCAGCCTTGCGCCAACGTACGGACCAGCGCATCGTAACCATCCTCGCCCTGTTTCAGCTCCAGGCTGAATGGCCGTTTGGTCAGCTTGCCTTGATGACTCAGCACCCATTCGCCACGAATGATTGCCTTGCCATCAAAACGGCCATGGAAACCGCTGACCGTCACGTTCAACACGTCCTGATCGCTGCTCATCGGCTGGGAGGACACGACCCAACCCGGCAATGCGCTGCTCAGGTTGGTGACCAGCGTTTGCTGCAGTTGCTGATCGAGCGGGCTGGCCCACAGGTTATTCTGGGCAATGACGTACTGCACATCATTGGTCTGATAAACCACGCCGTTCTGCGCCAGATAATCCGCCACGGTGACGTGTTCCAACCACAGTTGGCGAGAAGTCTCACCGCCGCTCACCTGTGTCGGCGCCCCCAGCGCCGGCAGTTGGTAGTAGGTTTTCTGTGGGGTGCTGCTACAGGCGCTGAGTACCAACGCCAGGGCTACCGGAATCCATTTCATCATTTGTTGGCCTTCTTCGGCTGAGGATCGTTACTGCCCGCGGCTTCAAACACCAGCGCGTTGCTCTTTTCGTTCAGGGTACGCAACACGGGCTGCAGTTCACGCAGCACCTGATCGAGGCGTTGCATATCGCCGACCATCTTGTTGTAGGCCGGTGAACCTGGCTGGAAGCCTTTCATGCTGCGATTCAGTTCCTGCAGCGTTTTTTGCATATCCTGCGGCAGCGCCTTCATCTCTTTGCTGGCGATGATGTCGTTCAACGATTGCATGGTCTGCTGCGTCGACTTCATGGTCTTCTGGCTTTCTGCCAGGGTTTTGGTCGCTTCATTGATCATCGGATTCAATGGCATCGAGTTGATCTTATCCAACGTCTGCATCAGTTTCTGTTGGATCTGCGCCAAACCGCCGCTGGTGGTCGGCATCAACGGATAACCGAACAGCTCACGCGGCCCCTTCCAGGCTTTCTCTTGCGGATAGAAATCCAGATCGATATACAGGGAGCCGGTTAGCAGGTTGGCGGACTTCAGAGAAGCGCGCATACCGCGTGATTCAGCATCTTTCAGGTGGCCTTCAATATCGAAATTGCCGCCCAACTGCTTCTGGAAACGATCCGGTTCAATGCGGATCAGCACCGGAATACGGTAATCGTTATCCAGCCGCTGCATCATGCCCTCTTTGTAGAATGGCACTTGCGCCACGGTCCCCAAACGGATACCGCGGAACTCGACAGGCGCTCCCGGCTGCAGGCCGCGAATCGAATCCGAGAAGAACATCAGGTAATCTTTGTGCACGGTGTACAGCGAATCCTGGATGCTGCGTTGGTTATCAAACAGCTGATATTCCGTCTTCTCTTTCACCTGCTCGCCGCGATCCCAACCGTCCGGCACGTCAAAGCTGACGCCGCCGCTGAACAGCGTAGCCAGGGACCCCATTTCTACCCGCATGCCCTGCGCGGACATGTCGAAGGCCACGCCGCTGTCTTTCCAGAAGCGAACGTTGCTGGTCACCAGTTGATCGTAAGGAGCGGAGACAAACAGCTGATAGCGCATGGCGCGCATCTTGGGATCAAAATAGCTGGTCTCTACCGAGCCGACACGGTAACCACGGAACAGCACCGGATCGCCGGCATTCAGCTGGCCGGACTTTTCGCTGTCCAGGACGATGCGCAACCCTTTGGCATCCGGGGAAGCCAACGGCGGTGCATCCAGCAGTTGGTAATCGTTTTTCTCTTTGCCTTTTTTGCCCGGCTGCAGCTCGATGTAAGCGCCAGACAGCAAGGTACCCAGACCGGAAATGCCTTCACGGCCAATCTGCGGTTTCACCACCCAGAAGGCGGTATCCTCGCGCAGCAATTTCTCCATGCCGGAGTTTAACCGGGCCTGTACCACCACCTTGCTCAGGTCGTCGCTCAGGGTCACGGTCTCCACCACGCCGACATCGACGCTACGGCTGGTGATTTTGGTTTTACCCGCTTCCAGGCCTTCGGCTGTGGTGGTGACCAGCGTCACCTGCGGCCCCTGGTGGCTGAAATGGTAAAACAGGATCCAGGCGCCGATCAGCGCAGTGACGATGGGGATAATCCACACCGGCGACCAGCGCTTGATCTTTTCAACGTCCGCGACGCTATGATTATTTTCCGTCACCTTGCGGCTCCTTTTTTATTGTTTCATTTACGCGATCCCAGGACAGCCGGGGATCAAACGTCATGGCAGCAAACATAGTGAGGATCACCACCATGGCGAACAGCAACGCGCCAGTAGCAGGATAAATGCTCATCAATTGTCCCATCCGTACCAACGCCGAAAGTACGGCGATCACAAACACATCGATCATCGACCAGCGGCCGACGAATTCAACCACTTCATAAATCAGGTGCATCCTTTCGCTGTCGGCCCGGGGTTTATGCTTGCCGTTGGCATCCCAGCACAACCAGCCAATCGCCAACATTTTCAACGAAGGTACCATGATGCTGGCGATGAAGATCACCATCGCCACCGGATAAGATCCTTCGCCCCACAGCAGGATCACCCCGGCCATGATGGTAGAGGTGATTTTGTTGCCCAGCGCCTCGGTGACCATAATAGGCAGCAGATTAGCCGGAATATACAACATGACCGAGGTGACAAGCAGTGCCAATGTCCATTGCAAACTGTGGCGGCGACGGACATAACCTTTGGTGTGGCAACGCGGGCAACGGGTCATCTCCGCCGGCAGAATTGCCGTACAGCATTGGCAAGAGCGCAAGCCCTGACGCAACCCGATGTGCCCTACTTTCATGGGGCGATCGAGCCGCGGCGCCGGTTCAATGTCATTCCACAGCCAACGGCGATCCACACACTGGAAGGCGCGCACCTGCAGCAGGCAAAACAGGCAATAAGGCACAAAGCTGCTGCCGATGCCGATATCGCCATAGGCCATCAGCTTAACGAAGCTGACCAGCACCCCCGCGAGGAAAATTTCGACCATGCACCAGGTTTTAAACTGGAACAGCATCTTGGCCATCCACTCTTTCAGGCCAAGGGGAATGCGTACTCTGGCGCACAGCACAATGATTGCCACCATGCAGAACGCCGGGATCAACTGCACGAACACCATAAACAGCGTGGCCATGCTGGCGTAGTCTTCCGCCACCATCACCTGCGGGATCTGGATCAGTTTGATTTCGTTACCGAGACCGGCAACGCGCATATTGATAAACGGGAAAATATTCGCCAGCAGCAGCATAAACAATGCGCTGAGGGCATAGCCGATTGGCCGCTTGCGGGGTTCCTGCCAGCGGGAGCTGAGGGTCGTTTTACAACGCGGGCATACCGCTTTCGAACCGTATGCCAGCGGCGGCAACGCCACCAACATGTCGCATTGTGGACACAGCATCAGATTGTCCTGTTGCTGCTTTGCGTGTGTTGCGTGACTGTGCTGCTCGTGATTCTCGTGGGAACACACCATAATCCTCCTTAACAACGTCGCTCACCGGTACGACAATACCGCCCGCAGCAGCGCGCGGACGGTATCTCAACGGTTAGCCGTTTTTCATCGCTTCCAACTCTTCCCAACGGGCGAAGGCTTCTTCCAATGCCCCTTCGGCGGTGGCCAGCGCGGTCAGCACCTGCTGTGTTTCGCTGTGAGGACGCGTGAAGAAATCAGCATCGCTCATTTGCGCCTGCAGCGCTTCAATTTCCGCTTCCAGTTGTTCAAGGCGTTGCGGCAACTGTTCCAGCTCGCGTAACAAGTTATAGCTCAGTTTAGCCGCCGGTTTCTTGGACTGTTCAGCCTTTTTCTCCGCCGCCGGCTTGTTCTGTTCCGCCGCGACCTGACGGATAGGTTTTGCCGTTGCGCGCTGGTGGTGCGCATCGTAATAACCGCCTACGAAGGTGCTGATCTCGCCGTTGCCTTCAAAGATCCAGCACTCGGTCACGGAGTTGTCGACGAATTGACGATCGTGGCTTACCAACAGCACGGTGCCCTGATAGCCATCGATCAGCTCTTCCAGCAACTCCAGCGTTTCGACGTCAAGATCGTTGGTTGGTTCATCGAGAATCAACAAGTTACTTGGCTTCAGGAACAGCTTGGCCAGCAACAGACGGTTACGCTCACCGCCGGACAACGCTTTCACCGGCGTCATGGCGCGTTTCGGATGGAACAGGAAGTCTTGCAAATAGCCGAGCACGTGGCGAGAGCGGCCGTTGACCATCACTTCCTGCTTGCCTTCTGCCAGGTTGTCCATCACCGTACGTTCCGGATCCAGTTCGGCGCGGTGCTGATCGAAATAGGCCACTTCAAGTTTGGTGCCGCAGTGTACGCGACCGCTGTCGGCCTTTAACTGGCCAAGCATCAGCTTCAGCAAGGTCGTTTTGCCGCAGCCGTTCGGCCCCACCAGGGCAATCTTGTCGCCGCGCTGCACCTGGGCGGAGAAATTGCGCACCAGCACTTTGCCGCCGACCTGATAATTGACGTCTTCCATCTCGAACACAATCTTGCCGGAGCGTACCGCCTCTTCAACCTGCATTTTGGCGGTGCCCATCACCTCACGACGTTCTGAACGCTCGTTACGTAACGCCTTCAGCGCGCGTACGCGGCCTTCGTTACGCGTACGACGCGCCTTGATGCCCTGACGGATCCACACTTCTTCCTGTGCCAGTTTGCGGTCGAATTCAGCGTTTTGCAGCTCTTCTACCCGCAGCGCTTCTTCTTTGCTCAGAAGATACAGATCATAATTGCCCAGCCAGGACACCAGCTTGCCACGGTCGAGATCGACAATGCGCGTCGCCATGTTGCGGATAAAGGAACGGTCGTGGGAAATGAACACGATGCTGCCCTGGAACTCTTTCAGGAAGCCTTCCAGCCAGTCAATGGTGGTAATGTCCAGGTGGTTGGTCGGTTCGTCCAGCAGCAATACGCGCGGAGAACTGACCAGCGCGCGCCCCAGCGCCGCTTTACGCAGCCAGCCGCCGGAAAGCGAGGAAAGCTCCGCGTCCCCGTTCAGGCCCAGCTGCAACAGCACTTCGCTGATGCGGCTGTCGAGTTGCCAAAGCCCCTGGTGATCGAGGATCTCCATAATCTGCGCCATACGCGTCAGGTTTTTTTCGCTCGGGTCGGTTTCCACCAGATGCGAAATCGCATGATAGGCCTTC
Source organism: Serratia sp. OS31 (assembly GCF_014164835.1). Classification (NCBI taxonomy): domain Bacteria; kingdom Pseudomonadati; phylum Pseudomonadota; class Gammaproteobacteria; order Enterobacterales; family Yersiniaceae; genus Serratia; species Serratia sp. OS31. The sequence goes on from NZ_JACJFQ010000003.1 coordinate 85,209, forward strand.
AGGTGTTCCGCCTGCTCAGCCACGCCCTCGGCCACGAAATCGAATACTGTCCCGCCGATATTGCGCGGGGGATCTTGTTGCAGACGCGCAACGATAAGATCTTGCTCGTAAATCACCCGGCCATCGTCCAGCGGAATTTCTTTACCGAGGATCTTCAGCAGCGTGGATTTACCGGCGCCATTACGCCCAACCAGACAAACGCGTTCGTTGTCTTCAATATGAATTTCGGTGTTATCTAAAAGCGGCGCATCGCTGAAGGACAGCCAGGCACCGGACATGCTGATTAACGACATAGTAATTATTTTCCTTCGCCGGCGTGGGTAACCAGCCAGCAGTTATGAATTTGACGGTTACGGGCAAAGTCCTGCGACTGCGTCTGGGCGGTAATTTCTTTCGCCTCCAGACCCAGCGCGCTCAGGCCGGCCATATCCATCTGGAAACCGCGCTTGTTGTTCGAGAACATGATGGTCCCGTTACGACGCAGCAACCGTTTCAAATCTTGCATCAGCACCAGGTGATCGCGCTGAACGTCAAAGGTGTTCTCCATCCGCTTGGAGTTGGAGAAGGTCGGCGGATCGATAAAGATCACGTCGAATTGTTCGTCGGCATTTTGCAGCCATGACAGGCAATCCGCATGGATCAATCTGTGCTGTTTGCCGGTCAGACCGTTAACTCGCAGGTTTTTCTCTGCCCATTCGAGATAGGTACGCGACATATCCACCGTGGTGGTACTGCGCGCGCCACCCAACCCGGCGTGTACGCTGGCGGTGCCGGTATAGGCGAACAGGTTGAGGAAGTCTTTGCCCTTGCTCATCTCACCCAGCATGCGGCGAGCAATGCGGTGGTCGAGGAACAGGCCGGTATCGAGATAGTCAGTCAGGTTCACCCACAGCTTGGCGTTAAACTCTTCCACCAGCAGGAACTCGCCCTTCTGCGCCAGTTTTTCATACTGGTTTTTGCCTTTCTGGCGCTCACGGGTTTTCAGGATCAGCTGATTGGACGGCAATTCCAGCACCGCCAGCGTGGCATTGATCACATCGAACAGACGTTGACGCGCTTTCTGCGCATCGATGGTTTTCGGCGGCGCATACTCTTGTACCACCACCTTGCTGCCGTAGCGGTCTACCGCCACGTTGTATTCCGGCAGGTCAGCATCATACAGGCGATAGCATTCAATGCCCTGCTGTTTGGCCCACTTGTCGAGCTTCTTCAGGTTCTTGCGCAGGCGGTTGGCAAAATCTTCCGCTACCTGAATGCCGCCGGAGCCCTGTGGGTTCTCCGCCAGTTGATAATTTTTCTGCACGCAGTCCAACGGACCGTTTTTGGCCTTGAACTGGCGCTCGGCACGCAGCTGCAGGCAACTCAGCAGCTCCGGCGATGCGCTGAACAATGACAATTGCCAGCCGCCGAATGCGCTCTTCATGATGCGGCCCAGCATATTGTGCAAGGCGATCAGCGCCGGTTCACTTTCCAGACGCTCGCCGTACGGCGGGTTGCACACTACGGTGCCGGTCGGGCCTTCCGGCAGTGGATTGGTCAGTTTGGCTACGTCGTTGACGTTAAAGGTAATCAGTTCGGCAACGCCTGCACGGCGGGCATTGCCGCGCGCCATTTCAATCACGCGACGATCGATATCAGAACCGAAGAAACGTGAGGTGGTTTCTTGCAAGCCACGGCGTGCACGCACCTGCGCTTCGGTGATCACTTCGCGCCACAGATCGACGTTATGGCCATTCCAGGCGGTAAAGCCCCAATGTTGACGGTGCAGACCCGGAGCGCGATCGGAAGCTATCATCGCTGCCTCAATCAATAGCGTCCCCGAACCACACATAGGATCGAGCATCGGAGTCCCCGGCTGCCAGCCTGAACGTTGCACAATCGCCGCCGCCAGGCTCTCTTTCAGCGGTGCTTGGCCGGTCAGATCACGGTAGCCACGTTGATGCAGGCCTTCACCGCTCAGATCGAGCGCTACGCTGGCCATATCGCGCTGCAGGAACACATTGACGCGAATATCCGGCTGCTGCTTCGCAACCGTCGGACGCTGGTCGAGTTTGCGAGTAAAGCTGTCGACGATGGCGTCCTTAACCTTCAACGCACCATATTGGCTGTTGCGGATCTCTTCGTTCACGCCGCTGAAATGCACGGCGAAGGTTTTATCCACGCCGAAAATGTTGGTCCAGTCGATCGCCTGCACACCCAGATACAGATCCAGATCGCTGTGCACGCGGAATTCATTCAGCGGCAGCAAAATACGTGAGGCCAGACGGCTCCACAGCAAGCTTTGGTACAGAAGACGATCGTCACCCTGAAAATGTACCCCACCCTGCACTACTTTACAGGCGTGAGCGCCCAGCGCTTCCAGTTCGCTTTTTAACAGTTCTTCCAGTCCACGCGCCGTGCTGGCAAACAGAGAGTTCATATCGTACTTATCACCAAAAAGAAAATTGTTGCGCATTATAGCTAATCCAGACCGCTTGTCATAAAGTTGCTCCCTTCTATTTAATAATCGCACGGGGATAAGGGTGATTACGCTTTCGAAACTTTACGTTCATCCGGTGAAATCGCTTCGTGGTTTGCAGCTTTCGCACGCGCAGGCTTCCAGCAGTGGATTGGCTTTCGACCGTAACTTTATGATCACCGAACCGGATGGCACCTTTATTACCGCACGCCAATATCCGCAAATGGTGATGTTCACCCCGGCTCTGCTGCCTGATGGGCTATTTCTGACCGCGCCGGACGGAGAAAGCGCTGCCATTCGCTTCAGCGATTTCGCCCCTGAGGCGCAACCGACCGAAGTCTGGGGCAACCATTTCACCGCCCTGATTGCACCGGCAGCGATTAACAATTGGCTGAGCGGTTATTTCCAGCGTGAAGTGCAGTTGCGTTGGCTTGGCCCCGAGCTGACCCGCCGCGTGAAAAAACACCCGGAAATCCCCCTTTCTTTCGCCGACGGCTATCCTTATTTGCTGATCAACGAAGCCTCATTCAACGATTTGCAGCAGCGTTGTCCCGGTAGCATCAAGCTCGAGCAGTTCCGCCCCAATCTGGTGGTGACCGGTGCGGCAGCCTGGGCCGAAGACGGTTGGCAGGTGATCCGCGTCGGTGACGTGATGTTTGATCTGGTCAAACCCTGTAGCCGCTGCGTGTTGACCACCGTCAGCACCGAACGTGGCCGCAAGCATCCGAGCGGTGAACCCCTGAGCACCCTGCAGAAGTTCCGCACGGCGGACAACGGCGATATCGATTTTGGCCAGAATATGGTGGCGCGCAGCAGCGGTATTATCCGCGTCGGCGATACGGTGGAAGTGTTATCCAACAAACCACCGCGCCCTTATGGCGCAGGAAAAGTGGTTGAGAGCGTGCAGGCACCGCAGGACAGTGAACATAGCGTCACTATCGAATACGCGGGAACGGTGTTTACCGGCAATAATCAGCAGATCTTACTGGAACAGTTGGAACAGCAAGGGCTGCGCGTGCCTTATTCATGCCGTGCGGGAATTTGCGGAAGTTGTCGCATAACCTTGGTCAGTGGCGAAGTGGCACCGCTGAAGAAAAGTGCGGTCGCCAACAATGGCACCATCCTTTGCTGCAGCTGTATTCCAAAAAGCGATTTGACGCTGGCGTAATCGCCGTTATACCGCCCTGTCGTAAGCCGGGGCGGAGGCCTCATCTTGCGCGCAGGGTTTAAGGCGATCGTGCATCACTTTGATGGCGTCGCCCAGAACCATGGTACGGCCGGCCACGGAGAGTTGGTTTTGCGCCAGCAGGCAAAGGCTGGCGTTGTCGCCGGCTTCCACCACCAGCAGGCGGGCTTCAACGCCGCTCTCCATCACCTTCACCGCCGCCAACTCACCGTTTTTCGGCTGCAATGGATAATGTTGCTGCGAGAAATGCCAGCTTTTCGGCATCAGTGGCTTGAGGAAGCGATAGGCTACCAGGGCATTTAATACCAGTTCGGCGCGTTGCTCGTGGCTGAGCTTTATCTGTTTGCACTGCTCTTCATAATTAAAATAAAGCGCAGCGTCGTCCACACAGAAAGAGCATTCGTCGAAAGCATCCGGCGTTAACATTTTGGCAGGAAAACGCGAGCGGAAGATCATCCCATTGGCTAAATCCAGCATTAGCCGATCGTGTTCGGCGTCAAAATACCAACGCCAATTATCGTCAGGTTTTATCTTCATGTCTTATCCTTCTCGCTGCCTATGCCACGCCGTATTTACCCTAAAAGGTGATTTTATCACCACTCAAGTCGCTTAAACATCGGATAATTCCGCGAACGATATTTATGCTAGTGGACAAAATATAGACGAGCCGGGGGAAGAAATAAACCCCCGGCGGAAAATGAAAGGAAAAATATTAGATGTAGTTAACGATATCTTTAATCAGCCGCGGACCTTTGAAGATAAATCCGGAATAAATTTGCACCAACGAAGCCCCGGCTGCCATTTTTTCCCGCGCGGCCATCAGGGAATCAATTCCGCCCACCCCGATAATCGGCAGACGCCCTTGCAGTTCAAGTGACAAACGGCGGATCACTTCGGTGCTGCTCGCCTGCAACGGACGACCACTCAGGCCCCCCATTTGCTCGCAATAATTCAGCCCCTGGATCAATTTACGATCCAGTGTGGTATTGGTCGCGATCACACCATCTATATTATGGCGCACCAAACTGTCGGCTATTTGGATCAATTCTTCTTCTGAAAGATCCGGCGCGATCTTTACCGCCACCGGCACATATTTGTGATGGCGCGCATGCAATTCCTGCTGCTTATTTTTAATGGCGGCCAAAAGATCGTCTAACGCTTCACCGTACTGTAAGGATCGTAACCCCGGCGTATTGGGTGACGAAATGTTAATCGCGATATAACCGGCATACGGATAAACTTTATCCATACAGATCAGATAATCGTCTTTTCCTTGCTCGACCGGGGTGTCTTTATTCTTGCCGATATTAATCCCCAGAATACCGCCGAAATGAGATTTCTTAACGTTTTCAACCAGATTATCCACGCCCTGGTTATTAAAGCCCATTCGGTTGATCAGGCCTTCCGCTTCCACGATGCGGAACAGACGCGGCTTGTCGTTGCCCGACTGCGGGCGTGGCGTCACGGTGCCGACTTCGACAAAGCCGAAACCCATGGCACCGAATGCGTCGATACACTCGCCGTCTTTATCCAGACCGGCGGCCAAACCCAAAGGATTTTTAAAAGAGAGCCCCATGCAGCTTACCGGCTTGGTCGGCACAGACTGGCGAATAACAAATTCTAACGGGGTGCCGGTGACGCGGCGGAGCTGATGAAAAGTCAATTCATGCGCACGCTCGGGATCGAGCTGGAACAACGCTTTTCTGATGAGGGGGTAGTACATGTACTCTCCTGATTTCCCGGTTGCAAACCGGGGGCGTATTATCCGGTATCCCTTGGCCAATTGGAATTGATTAAAAGCAAAAAAAGCGTTTTTAACGCAATCGTTTCCCCCGATAGGGAGCCAAAGCCCCGCCAATCCGCATTTACGCATATCAAAATCAAAAAATGAGATTTAAGTAACCCGCCCCTTTGCTGATAGGTTTAAAACACTTCTCGACAATTTTCTAATTAAACCTAACTTTTAGTTATAAGGAGTGGTAATGCGCGTTATATCACTGTCCGGCAGCCCTCGCATCCCATCACGTTCAGCGGCCCTGCTTTCCTTGAGTAAGAATTGGTTGCAGCAACAGGGCGTGGAGGTGATCTCCTACACCCTGCACGACTTTGACGCAGAAGACTTGCTGTACGCCAATTTCAATAGCCCGGCGATAAAAGCCTTTACTGAACAACTGGCTTTGGCCGACGGCCTGCTGGTCTCTACCCCGGTGTATAAGGCCTCGTTTTCCGGCGCGCTGAAAACCCTGCTGGATCTGCTGCCGGAACGTGCGCTGGACCATAAGGTGGTGTTACCCCTGGCCACCGGTGGCTCCATTGGCCATATGCTGGCGGTGGACTATGCCCTGAAACCGGTGCTGGCGGCATTGAAAGCGCAGGAAGTGCTGCATGGAGTGTTCGCCGATGACAGCCAGGTGGTGCTGGACGGTGAGGAAATTACCCTGTCCGAAGGTTTGGCTTCCCGGCTGGAAGAAGCCCTGGAAAGCTTCTACCTGGCGCTCGGCCGCCGTAAGCCACCGCAGGCACGGCTCTCCCCTTCCCTGTTCTCACGTCAAACTGCCTGACAGCACGCTCTCTATAAGGAAAGAGGATGACACGACTTTCATCATTTGGCCGTTGGCTTGGCACTGGCGCCTTAGCCGGCATCATCTCACTGGCGTGGATCAATTCCGCCAGCGCACAGGATCCGGCGCAGTTTCGTATCGGTTATCAAAAAGGATCGATCAGTCTGGTACTGGCAAAATCCCACCGCCTGCTGGAACAGCGTTTCCCCACCACCAAAATCAGTTGGATCGAATTCCCCGCCGGCCCGCAGATGCTTGAGGCGCTGAACGTCGGCAGTATCGATCTGGGCAGTACCGGCGATATTCCTCCGATCTTTGCCCAGGCCGCCGGGGCGGATCTGCTGTATGTCGGCGTAGAGCCACCAAAACCCAAGGCGGAAGTGATCCTGGTGCCGGAGAATAGCCCGATCAAAACCGTCGCTGATTTGAAAGGCCACAAGGTCGCCTTCCAGAAAGGCTCCAGCTCCCACAACCTGCTGCTGCGATCGCTGCAAAAAGCCGGACTGAAGTTTACCGATATTCAACCCATTTATCTGACACCGGCCGATGCCCGCGCCGCCTTCCAGCAGGGCAACGTCGATGCCTGGACCATCTGGGACCCGTACTATTCCGCGGCCTTGTTGCAGGGTGGTGTGCGGGTGCTGGGTGACGGCACCGATTTGAATCAAACCGGCTCCTTCTATCTGGCGGTACGCACTTATACCGAAGCTAACGGGCCGTTCATTCAGCAGGTGCTTGATGAGTTGACCAAAGCTGATGCGTTGACCCAAAGCGACCGGGCGCAAAGCGTCACGCTACTGGCAAACGCCATGGGCCTGCCGGAAAAAGTGATCTCATCTTATTTGGATCACCGTCCACCGACCGCCATCAAACCTCTGGACGCACGCACCATTGCCGCTCAGCAGCAAACCGCCGATCTGTTTTATGCCAACCGTCTGGTGCCGGTGAAAGTCGATATTTCGCAACGCATCTGGCGCCCGAGCGCACAATAATTTTGGAGAACTGACGATGAGCCTGAACGTATTCTGGTTTTTACCGACCCATGGCGACGGCCACTATCTCGGCAGCACGGAGGGCGCACGCAGCGTCGATTACGGCTATTTGCAGCAAATTGCCCAAGCGGCCGATCGGCTGGGATTCGGCGGCGTGTTGATCCCCACCGGCCGTTCTTGTGAAGACTCCTGGTTAGTGGCCGCCTCGCTGATCCCGGTCACCCAACGGTTGAAATTCCTGGTGGCCTTACGCCCCGGCATCATTTCACCCACCCTGGCGGCTCGCCAGGCGGCAACGCTCGATCGCCTTTCCAATGGCCGGGCGTTGTTCAACCTGGTCACCGGCGGCGATCCCGAAGAACTGGCGGCGGAAGGGCTGCATCTGAATCACGAAGAACGTTACGAGGCTTCGGCAGAGTTCACCCACGTTTGGCGTAAGGTGTTGGAAGGGGAAACTGTCGATTTCGATGGCAAGCATATTCAGGTGAAGGGGGCAAAACTGCTGTACCCGCCGGTGCAACAACCGCGTCCGCCACTGTATTTCGGTGGATCCTCTGCCGCTGCGCAGGATCTGGCCGCCGAACAGGTTGAAATGTACCTCACCTGGGGAGAACCCCCGGCGCAGGTGAAAGAAAAAATAGCCGAGGTCCGCGCCAAAGCCGCGGCCAAAGGTCGCAAGGTGCGCTTCGGCATTCGCCTGCACGTGATCGTGCGTGAAACTACGGAAGAAGCCTGGCGTGCAGCAGACCGACTGATTGCCAATCTGGATGAAAAAACCATCGCCGATGCACAAAAGGCATTTGCCCGCTTCGACTCTGTAGGGCAACGGCGCATGGCGGCGCTGCACGGCGGCAAAAAAGACAATCTGGAGATCAGCCCCAATCTGTGGGCCGGGGTGGGCCTGGTCCGTGGCGGGGCCGGTACTGCCCTGGTCGGCGACGGCCCGACGGTGGCGGCGCGCATGCAGGAATATGCCGATCTGGGCATCGATACCTTTATCCTGTCCGGCTACCCGCATCTGGAAGAAGCCTATCGCGTCGGCGAACTGCTGTTCCCCCATCTTGACCTGGTGGAAAACCCAATCCCCACTCAGCGCAAACCGGTCAAGGCCCAGGGAGAAGTGGTGGCCAATATTTATATTCCGCAAAAAGCGTCGCAAAGCTGAGGAGCCCCCTTATGGCGAAGGGTACACAACGCATATTGCACCGGCTGGCCCCCTGGGCATTGCCGGTAGCGCTGGTGGTTATCTGGCAAATCTCCGTCGAGGCGGGCTGGTTGTCAAACCGTATTCTGCCGGCACCGAGCGCGGTCGTCACCGCCTTCTGGACGCTCACCAAAAGCGGCGAGTTGTGGCAACACCTGACGATCAGCAGTTGGCGCGCACTGATCGGTTTTAGCATCGGCGGCAGCATTGGTCTGGCGCTGGGCTTTATCACCGGTCTGTCACGTTGGGGCGAACGCCTGTTGGACAGCTCCGTGCAAATGATCCGCAACGTGCCGCATCTGGCGCTGATCCCGCTGGTGATCCTGTGGTTCGGTATCGATGAGTCCGCCAAGATTTTTCTGGTGGCGTTAGGCACCCTGTTCCCCATTTATTTGAATACCTATCACGGTATCAAGAATATCGATCACGGCCTGCTTGAAATGGCGCGCAGCTACGGCCTGAGCGGTTTCCAGCTGTTTGCTCAGGTGGTTTTGCCAGGCGCTCTGCCGTCGATCATGGTCGGCGTGCGTTTCGCGTTGGGCTTTATGTGGCTGACGCTGATCGTGGCCGAAACCATTTCCGCCAATTCAGGTATCGGTTATCTGGCGATGAACGCGCGTGAATTCTTGCAGACCGACGTGGTGGTGGTGGCGATTGTGCTTTATGCCCTGCTCGGCAAGCTGGCGGACGTCAGCGCACAGTTGCTGGAACGCGTCTGGTTGCGCTGGCACCCGGCCTATCAACTGAAACAAGGAGAAACGCTATGACGACTCCCGCTCGAATTCCCCAAGGGACGCCGGTCACACTGGAGTCCATTGCCAAGCGCTATGGCAACCGCACCGTGCTGGACAATATTCAATTGCGCATCAGCGCGGGACAGTTTGTCGCCGTGGTCGGGCGCAGTGGCTGCGGTAAAAGCACGCTGCTGCGTCTGATGGCAGGGCTGGAAAAAGCCACCAGCGGCGCCTTGCTGAGCGGGAATGCGCCCCTTGCCAGCGCCAGAGACGATACCCGCCTGATGTTTCAGGACGCCCGCCTGCTACCGTGGAAAAAGGTGATCGACAATGTGGGCCTTGGCCTGCGCGGCAACTGGCGTGCCGATGCGTTGCAAGCGCTGGAAGCCGTCGGGCTGGCCGACCGCGCCAACGAGTGGCCGGCGGCCTTGTCCGGAGGACAAAAACAGCGAGTGGCCTTGGCACGCGCGCTGATCCACCGTCCACGCCTGTTGCTGTTGGACGAACCTTTGGGGGCGCTTGACGCCTTGACGCGGATTGAAATGCAGGGATTGATTGAAGGGTTATGGCAACAGCACGGTTTCACCGTATTGCTGGTGACGCACGACGTCAGTGAAGCCATTGCGCTGGCGGATCGCGTGATTTTGATTGAGGAAGGCCGTATCGGCTTGGATCTGACCGTCGACCTGCCGCGCCCACGGCGCAAAGGGTCGGTCAAACTGGCAGAGCTGGAAGCCGAGGTGCTGGACAGAGTATTGTCTCCGCCCTCCCCCTTAAACCAGGCCACACGCCGTGCAGCAAATTAAAAAAGGGACGGCATACCGTCCCATTTTAGACTTACGCGTCGAGCGCCTTGGTGATTTTCTCGAACAGGTCGCCGGACAAATTCTCCAGCCCTTTCAACTGTTCAAGCGCTTTGCGCATTAACGCCTGGCGCGAAGCATCGTAGCGTTTCAAGCGGATCAAAGGTTCGATCAGGCGAGCCGCAATCTGCGGGTTACGCTGGTTCAAATCGCTGAGGATTTCCACCAGGAACTGATAGCCACTGCCGTCCGCCGCATGGAACGCCGCAGGGTTGGCGGAAGCAAAGCCCCCAATCAATGAGCGTGTGCGGTTTGGATTGCTCAGGCTGAATGAACGGTGTTTCAGCAACCCACGCACTTTGGTCAGCACGTCCGCCGCCGGGCTGGTCGCCTGCAGCACAAACCACTTGTCCATCACCAGGCCATCCTGGTGCCAGCGTTCGTCAAAGGCCGACAGCAGCGCGTCGCGGCAAGGCAATTGCGCCGCCACCGCAGCGGCCAGTGCCGCCAGTGAATCGGTCATATTATCCGCCTGGCGATACTGCTCCGTGACCAATCGATCGGCCAGCGTTTCATCGCCAAAGGCCAGATAGCCCAGGCACACGTTGCGCAGCGCGCGCTTCGCGATGTCGGCATGTTCAACCCGGTAGCCGTCGGTCTTGTTGGCGTGATAAACCGCCAGCCACTCATCGGCCATTTCCTTCGCCAGACAGCGGACGATCGCTTCGTGCACCACGGCGATCGCTTCAGGATCGATGGTGGCAAACAGCTCAGCAATTTCACTTTCTGAAGGCAACGTCAGGATCTGCGCAGCCAGCGCCGGATCCAAATTCTCGTCCAACAGTACGGCGCGGAAAGCATCAACAACGTGCAGCGGCAGCGACAACGGCTGCTGTTGCTGATGTTTGGCGACGTTCAGTTTGATGTAAGTCGCCAACAGGCTCTGTGCCGCATCCCAACGGGCAAACTCATTGCGCGCATGCTGCATCAGGAAGGTCAGTTGCTGATCGCTGTACGGATAATCCAGTTTAACCGGCGCGGAGAACTCACGTAGCAGGGACGGTACCGGCTTGTGCGCCACGCCATCGAACACAAAGGTCTGCTCCGCTTCGGTGACGTTCAGCACGTTATTGATCGCCGACCCGTTTCTCTGCAAGGCAATCACGTTACCTTGCGCGTCGTACAGTTCGATATCCAGCGGAATATGCAGCGGCAGTTTTTCCGGCTGATCGGCGGTCGGCGCGGTTTTCTGGCTGACGTGCAAACGGTACTGTTGGTGCTCGGCGTCGTATTCGTCGCGTACCGTCAGCAGCGGCGTACCGGATTGGCTGTACCAGCGGCGGAACAGAGACAGGTCAACATTGGACGCATCCTCCATCGCCTGAACGAAATCATCGCAAGTTGCCGCACTGCCGTCATGGCGTTCGAAGTACAGCTGGATCCCCTTCTGGAACTGTTCTTCGCCCAGCAGCGTATGCATCATGCGGATCACTTCAGAACCTTTCTCGTACACCGTCAGGGTGTAGAAGTTGTTCATTTCGATCACTTTGTCCGGACGAATAGCATGCGCCATTGGGCTGGCATCTTCGGCGAACTGCGCACCGCGCATAACGCGCACGTTATCGATACGGTTGACCGGGCGTGAGCCCAAATCGGAACTGAACTCCTGATCGCGAAATACCGTCAGCCCTTCTTTCAGGCTGAGCTGGAACCAGTCCCGGCAGGTCACGCGGTTGCCGGTCCAGTTGTGGAAATATTCGTGGCCAATCACCGCTTCGATATTCAGGTAATCCTTATCGGTGGCGGTTTCGGCTTTCGCCAGCACGTATTTGGAGTTAAAAATATTTAACCCTTTGTTCTCCATCGCCCCCATGTTGAAGAAATCGACCGCGACGATCATATAAATATCGAGATCGTACTCCAGGCCAAAACGGGTTTCGTCCCATTTCATCGAGTTCTTCAGCGAGGTCATGGCCCAGTCGGCGCGATCCAGGTTGCCGCGATCAACGAACAACTCCAGCGCCACTTCGCGACCGGAACGGGTGGTAAAGCTGTCGCGCAGTACGTCGAAATCACCGGCCACCAGCGCAAACAGATAACAAGGTTTTGGGAAAGGATCTTGCCACTGCACCCAGTGACGCCCATCTTCCAGTTCGCCCTGACCTACGCGGTTGCCGTTTGACAACAGGAACGGGTAACGCGCCTTGTCGGCCACGATGCGAGTGGTAAACCGCGCCAGCACGTCCGGGCGGTCGAGATAATAAGTAATGTGGCGGAAACCTTCGGCTTCACATTGAGTACACAGCGCTTCGCCGGACAGATACAGCCCTTCCAGCGCGGTGTTTTTGGCCGGATGGATATCATTGACAATGGTCATGGTAAATTGTGCCGGCAATTGCTCGATAACCAGTTTGTTATCCTGCAACTGATAGGCTGTCCACGGCTGACCGTCGATCTCAATGCTCACCAGCGTCAGATCTTCACCGTTCAACACCAGCGCCGCATCGGCAGCGCCCTGGCGTTTGATTTTGCTGACGGCAGTGACGCGAGTGCTCTCTGCATCCAACTCAAAATTCAGGTCAATATCAGTGATGGTGTAATCTGGCGCGCGATAATCGTGGCGATACTTCGCCTGTGGCTGTTGTGTCATAAAAACCCTTTGACGTCTCAGTGAGTTACAGGTGCCAGGCTTTCATCTTTGGTGTATTTCGCCATGGGAAAAGAGCAGAAATTTCGATGAGCCCGATTGTAAATAAACTGTATCACAGCTAAAAAAAAAACCCAGAGATGCCGGGGCGCCGGAGCGGAGAAATCGGAGGTGGATCGTCATCCTGTCGAAGAATTGCCCACGCCATCAGGCTCCTTCACCTGATGCGGCATCAAATTCAGCATTAAATGCTAAAGATGCCCTGCGGGGTCGCACGTATTCCAGATGAGAACATTGACGTCAAAAGTACGAACTTACCCTATCTCACGGGGCAGCCTTTCCCGTTCGGCGGCACTTTGCAGGCAATCCCACCGGTTGGGTATAGCCAAGACAGGCTGGGAGACTCAGTGATATAATTAGCAGATCGGGCTCAAGGACGCATAGCGCATATGAAAGTAAAATATCTGATCTATTTTTTTACCTTTGCCCTGATGTCCTCATTTGCTCTGTTTATTTCCGATGAGCTAGTCGAGGCTAATACCGACTATCGCGACAACCGACTTAACCTGTACAAAATTACCCGCGCCAAAGAGATTTCAGCGGCTTTTCAGGCCACGTTATTGGCGCACCGTTTAAAACGCTTGAGCCTGGTTGATCCGCATATCACTCCGCAACAGTGGCAGGATGCCGACCGCGTAGCGCGCGAAAAAATCGCCCAGTTTCGCCCACACATCGACAGTAAAATATCGCAACAACTCGGCATTCGACAAAAAATCGCCGCGCTTTCCATGCTCAATCTGATGGAACAACTGCTAAATAATGACAACCTGCAGCTTTCTCACGTGAACGATGTCAACGCCAACCTGTTTAACATCAACAGCGCCTACTATATTTCCCAGGCCAGCAAAAGTTATTACCGTTATAGCTACGATAACCGCATGGTCGATGCCGACTCGTTTTTGTTTCTGGAAGCCATGCGGTTGAATAATCGGCTGAATATGTCTGTCACCGAGCTGATCGACCAGGTCATTGACGTCAATACCAACCAGCGGGAGCGCAAAGATGCTTATCTGAAAGCCGTTCAGCTCACCGGGGTATTGAGTGCGTTAAACAGCCGGCTGATTTTTATGAAACTGACCTATAACGATGTGCAAACCACCACCCTGGTCAATGAGATCCTGGCACAGCTGTCCGCCAACCAGACCAGATTCATTTCCGAAGGGTTATACCATGCCGTTAATACTCATACCCCCTATCCCGCCGACTCGATTTACCAGTATGTTAAAAACCTGAGCGAACTTTCGCAGCGGCTTTATCAGCGCACCTTTGAAATGGAAATTGCGGCGTCAAAGCATAAGATTTACCACAGCCAAACCGCTATTTACGGCATGATTTCCCTTGCCGGTCTGATTGCGCTGTTTATTTTTCTGCCCACGCTGGTGTATTGCTCAAATATCAGCCGCTGGCTGACGAAAACCCATAACAATATTTTACGGCTGTCACGCGGCAATATGAATATCGACCGCAATGAGGTGTTCTACGCTCAAGAATTGATGGCCATCAGCGACGCCATTAAACAGCTCAAGCAGTACCAGTTGGAAAAAGTGACGTTGGAAAATGAAAAACATCTGCTGATCAAAGAGCTGGAGGCGTCCTCGTTCCTTGATCCTTTGACCAACATCTATAACCGCCGTAAGTTCTTCCTCGAATGCGAATCGTTGGCCGCAGGCAGCTATCCGTTGGCCTTTTGCCTGATTGATATTGATAATTTCAAAAGCCTCAATGACACCTACGGCCATCATGTGGGTGACCTGGTTCTGGTGGCGTTTGGCAAGCTGCTGCAAAGCACCTTCCGATCCAGCGACATTTTCTGTCGCTATGGTGGTGAAGAATTTGCCGTGATCCTCGGTAACTGTACGCTGGAGAATGCGCGGGAAGTGATGTCACAGCTACGCGAACGCACTCATAGGTTCAGCCTGACATTAACCGATGGCCAAAACGTCCGCTTTACCACCAGTTGCGGCATTGCCCAGGTACGCGATATCCGTTTGTTGCCAACGGCGATCAAGCAGGCGGATGAAGCGCTCTATTTTTGCAAGAAAAACGGTAAAGACCGGATAGGCATTCATACCCAGAACGGTTTTATCTGAATTGTTGTTTAAAATAATTAACATTATAATTTTTATGACTAATTAGGCTAAGTCATTCACCTTACAGGCTTATCTGACTTTTCTGTCGGTATCTTGATGGCAAGCAGAGATAAAGGCACGTTTAATCCTCGACCGGCTCCGATGAATTGTGGTGTGATGCAGCTTCAATAACAGGATAATCCGGGTATACTCCCCCCACTTTTTATGATTATCCGGATTTGGACACGCGCCTGACGAGGATGCAGTAACGCGCTATGACTCAATACGCCTCCCCGATTTTGACATCACTGCTTGATACTGATGCTTATAAGCTTCATATGCAGCAAGCAGTGTTCCATCGCTATCCTGCTATCAGCGTGGCGGCGGAATTCCGCTGCCGCGGTGACGAGCTGCTTGGCGAATATGCCGACGAGATCCGTACCCAGATCGCACTGATGAGCCAATTGGCGCTGACAGACGCTGAGTTCAACTATCTTTCCGGGCTGCCTTTCTTCCGCGAAGATTATCTGAACTGGCTGCGCGAGTTTCGCTACGATCCGCAACAGGTTCAGATTGAAAATCATGCAGGCAAGTTGCACATCCGCATTGCCGGTCCCTGGCGTGAAGTGATCATGTGGGAAGTCCCTCTGCTGGCCGTGATCAGTGAGGTGGTGCACCGTCACCGCTCCCCGGAGGTCACGCCTGAGATGGCCGTCGCTCATCTGCGTAGCAAACTCGAGCATTTTAAAGCCATGAGCGCTGACGTGGATATTTCTCGCTTCAAACTGATGGACTTCGGCACCCGCCGTCGCTTCTCGCAAAGCGTGCAGCAGGCGATTGTCAGCACCTTGAAAGACGAATTTCCTTATCTGGTCGGCACCAGCAACTACGATCTGGCCCACCAACTGGGGCTCGCTCCCGTGGGTACCCAAGCTCACGAGTGGTTCCAGGCGCACCAGCAGATCAGCCCGGTATTGGCCAACAGCCAACGCGCAGCGCTGCAAGCCTGGCTGGATGAATACCCGGACCAGCTTGGCATCGCGCTGACCGACTGCATCACCATGGACGCCTTCCTGCGTGATTTCGGTCCGCAGTTCGCCCAGCGTTATCAGGGCCTGCGCCATGATTCGGGCGATCCGTTCGAATGGGGCGAGAAAGCCATTGCGCATTATCAGAAGCTGGGCATCGACCCCATGAGCAAAACGCTGGTGTTCTCCGACAATCTGGAGTTGGACAAGGCGATGGCGCTCTACCGTCGTTTCCACCAGCGCGTCAATCTGGTATTTGGTATCGGTACCCGTCTGACCTGCGATATCCCAGGGGTTAAACCGCTGAACATCGTGATCAAGCTGGTCGAATGCAAAGGCAAGCCGGTGGCTAAACTTTCCGACAGCCCGGGCAAGACCATCTGCCAGGATCAAGCCTTTGTGAAAGCCTTGCGCAAGGCCTTCGATTTACCGCTGGTGAAGAAAGCCAGCTAAGCCCCACAGCCCTGCCAACGCGAAAAAACCGGCTGAAGACCTCATGCCGGCTTTTTTCTTCTTTATAAGAGACTTCGCCGTGCTCCCTTTTCGCTCAGAGCCAAGAAATGTTGCACCAATCCGGCGATTTCTGCTTGTGCTCTGCACCGCGGCAAGTAACATAGCAACATCCCCATATTCTTGGGTTGTAAGCTATTTCTAAACCAAATTATTAAGAGAGAAATCTATGAGCGTAGTGCCTGTAGTCGACGTACTGCAAGGCCGTGCTGCGGTTGACAGTGAAGTCACCGTGCGCGGTTGGGTGCGTACCCGGAGAGATTCTAAAGCTGGTATCTCCTTCCTGGCCGTCTATGACGGTTCCTGCTTTGATCCGTTACAGGCCGTCGTTAATAATTCTCTGCCGAATTATCAGGATGAAGTGCTGCATCTGACCACCGGCTGCTCGATTGAAGTAACCGGCAAAGTGGTCGCCTCTCCTGGCGAAGGTCAGAGTTTCGAGCTGCAGGCGACCGAGATTAAAGTGGTCGGTTGGGTTGACGATCCTGATACTTACCCAATGGCAGCCAAGCGCCACAGCATCGAATACCTGCGCGAAGTGGCGCACCTGCGCCCACGCACCAACCTGATCGGTGCCGTGGCTCGCGTGCGTCACACTCTGGCGCAGGCGATTCACCGTTTTTATCACGAGAACGGCTTCTTCTGGGTTTCCACTCCGCTGATCACCGCTTCCGATACCGAAGGCGCCGGCGAAATGTTCCGCGTTTCCACGCTGGATCTGGAAAACCTGCCGCGCACCGATAAAGGCGCGGTCGATTTCAGCCAGGACTTTTTCGGTAAAGAAGCGTTCCTGACCGTTTCCGGCCAGTTGAACGGCGAAACCTATGCCTGTGCGTTGTCGAAAATTTACACCTTCGGCCCGACTTTCCGCGCCGAAAACTCCAACACCAGCCGTCACCTGGCCGAGTTTTGGATGATCGAGCCGGAAGTTGCCTTTGCTGACCTCGAGGATATCGCGGAACTGGCAGAGAAAATGCTGAAGTATGTATTCCAGGCCGTATTGAACGAGCGTATGGATGACATGCAGTTCTTCGCAGAACGCGTAGACAAAGATGCAATTGATCGCCTGAAGCGTTTTGTTTCTTCCGACTTCGCTCAGGTTGATTACACCGAAGCGGTGGAAATCCTGATCGCCTCTGGCCAGACTTTCGAAAACCCAGTTTCCTGGGGTATCGATCTGTCTTCCGAGCATGAGCGTTACCTGGCCGAGAAACACTTTAAAGCGCCGGTGGTGGTGAAAAACTACCCGAAAGACATCAAAGCTTTCTATATGCGGATGAACGACGACGGCAAAACCGTTGCGGCGATGGACGTGCTGGCCCCGGGCATTGGCGAGATCATCGGCGGTGCTCAGCGTGAAGAACGTCTGGACGTGTTGGATCAGCGCCTGGAAGCCATGGGCCTGAATAAAGAAGATTATTGGTGGTACCGCGATCTGCGTCGTTACGGCACAGTGCCACACGCCGGCTTCGGTTTAGGTTTTGAGCGTTTAATCGCCTACGTAACCGGTGTGCAAAACGTGCGCGACGTGATCCCTTTCCCACGCACACCACGTAATGCAACCTTTTAATTAATCAGATAATACATTTTCTAGTTAATTTAGTTACAAAACCAAGGCCAGCTTAGCTGGCCTTTCGCATTTTTTAATATTGACGAGCGTCACAAAGTTCCGTGAATATTACATTTAGTTACAAATATTTTCTTTTTGAAACCTCATTAGGACATTGGTAGCATTTTCGTTCTAGATAAACCTGCCCGTGAATGGAACACTGCGTGCAGACACAGGACGACACCAATCTATCAACAATAGTTCCAAAAGAATTATTGGCGGCAGTGGCAAAGGTGTCCGAATAACACCAATGAGGGTAATATAATGATGAAGCGCAATATTCTTGCAGTGGTAATCCCAGCTCTGTTAGCCGCTGGTGCAGCTAACGCTGCTGAAATCTACAACAAAGACGGCAACAAACTGGATCTGTACGGTAAAGTTGACGGTCTGCACTACTTCTCAGACGACAAAGGCAATGACGGCGATCAGACCTATGTTCGTTTCGGCTTCAAAGGTGAAACCCAGATTACTGACCAACTGACCGGTTACGGCCAGTGGGAATACAACGTTCAGGCTAACCACTCTGAATCTCAAGGCACCGAAGGCACCAAGACTCGTCTGGGCTTCGCTGGTCTGAAATTCGCTGACTACGGTTCATTCGACTACGGCCGTAACTACGGCGTACTGTACGACGTGGAAGGCTGGACAGATATGCTGCCAGAGTTCGGTGGCGATACTTATACCTACACCGACAACTTCATGACTGGCCGTACCAACGGCGTTGCTACCTATCGTAACAACAACTTCTTCGGTCTGGTTGACGGTCTGAACTTCGCCGTTCAGTACCAAGGCAAGAACCAGAACGATGGCCGTGACGTCAAGAAACAAAACGGCGACGGCTGGGGTCTGTCTTCTACTTATGACATCGGCGAAGGCATCAGCGTAGGTGCAGCATACGCTTCTTCCAACCGCACCGATGATCAAAAACTGCGTTCTAACGAACGTGGCGACAAAGCTGATGCATGGACCGTTGGCGCGAAATACGACGCTAACAACGTTTACCTGGCAGCTATGTACGCAGAAACTCGTAACATGACTCCATTCGGCGGCGGCAACTTCAGCTCAACCTGTAATGCATCTACCGATTGCGGCGGCTTCGCCAGCAAAACTCAGAACTTCGAAGTGACTGCTCAGTACCAGTTCGACTTCGGTCTGCGTCCAGAAGTTTCTTACCTGCAGTCTAAAGGTAAAAACCTGAACGTCCCAGGCGTGGGTTCTGACCAGGATCTGGTTAAATATGTTTCTGTTGGTACCACTTACTACTTCAACAAAAACATGTCTACCTATGTTGATTACAAAATCAACCTGCTGGACGACAACGAGTTCACTAAAGCCACTGGCACCGCTACCGATGATATCGTAGGTGTTGGTCTGGTTTACCAGTTCTAAGTTGTCTCACTTAACGACGGTTCACCGTCGGGTAAGTTAAAAAACAGGGCTTCGGCCCTGTTTTTGTTTTTGCGCTACGCGTAAATTTTTATCCTGCCAATGCCCCCTTCTTCCTCATTTTTTATGCTGAATCTGCGCCCTTCACAAGATCGCTGTGTTTTTCTCGCAAACGGTTGGCAAAGCGCATAACTGGCGCTACCCTGATGCTTCTGTCTGCTTAACTCCGAGCCATGGAAGCACCTGACATGTTTGAAAAAATCACTGCTGCACCTGCCGATCCGATTCTGGGTCTGACCGACATTTTCCGCGCCGACGCACGCCCGAACAAAATCAATTTGGGCATTGGCGTTTACAAAGACGAAACCGGCAAAACGCCGGTGCTGACCAGCGTGAAAAAAGCTGAGCAGTATCTGCTGGAAAATGAAGCCACCAAAAACTATCTCGGCATTGAGGGCATCCCCGCTTTCGCCAACTGCACGCAAGAACTGCTGTTCGGCAAACAAAGCCCAATCATTGCCGACAAGCGTGCGCGCACCGCGCAAACGCCTGGTGGCACCGGCGGCCTGCGTGTGGCAGCTGACTTCATCGCCAACCAGACCAGCGCTAAACGCATCTGGATCAGCAACCCAAGCTGGCCGAACCATAAAAACGTGTTCGGCGCCGTCGGCCTGGAAGTGCTGGAATATGCCTACTACGATGCGGCTAATCATGCGTTGGACTTCGATGGCCTGCTGAACAGCCTGAAACAGGCTCAGGCAGGCGATGTGGTCCTGTTCCATGGTTGCTGCCATAACCCAACCGGTATCGATCCTACGCCAGAGCAGTGGGCTCAGTTAGCCGAGCTGTCTGTGGCTAACGGCTGGCTGCCGCTGTTTGACTTTGCTTACCAGGGCTTTGCGAAAGGTCTGGAAGAAGATGCGCAGGGCCTGCGTATTTTCGCCGCCAAGCATCAGGAACTGATCGTGGCCAGCTCGTACTCGAAGAATTTCGGCCTATACAACGAACGTGTCGGCGCCTGTACTCTGGTGGCCGCAGATGCGGATACCGCTGATCGCGCCTTCAGCCAGGTGAAAGCAGCCATTCGCGCCAACTACTCCAACCCGCCGTCACACGGTGCCGCGGTGGTTGCGACCATCCTGGGTGATGATGCGCTGCGCGCGCTGTGGGAGCAGGAGCTGACCGATATGCGTCAACGCATTCACCGCATGCGTCAGCTGTTCGTGAATACTCTGCAGGAGAAAGGCGCAGAGCAGGACTTCAGCTTTATCATCAACCAGAACGGCATGTTCTCGTTCAGCGGGTTGACCAAAGAACAGGTACTGCGCCTGCGTGACGAATTTGGCGTTTACGCCGTTAACTCCGGCCGGGTTAACGTCGCAGGCATGACGCCAGACAATATGGCGCCGCTGTGTGAAGCCATCGTCGCCGTGCTGTAAAGCTCAGGGTTCCAAATAAGCAAAAGGGGCGCTCAATGCGCCCCTTAGTTATTTCTGCCGGGAAATAACCTTACCAGATGGCCGGTTCTTCTCGCAGGAACGGATTGGTTTCACGCTCTTGACCGAAGGTAGACATCGGACCATGACCTGGGATAAACGCCATGTCATCCCCCTGTGGCAGGAGTTTGGTGCGAATCGAGTTGATTAATGCCTGGTGATCGCCACGGGGGAAGTCGCTGCGACCCACGCCACCGTTAAACAATACGTCACCCACCAGCGCCAATCGCGCCTGCTCATTAATAAACACGATATGGCCAGGAGTATGGCCGGGGCAATGCAGTACCTTGAGCGTCATCTCGCCCACCTGCACGCTGTCCCCTTCTTCCAGCCAGCGAGTTGGCGTCAGAGGCGCACACTCTTCCAGACCAAACATCCGGCTTTGCGCAGGCAGACCATCCAACCAGAAAGCGTCTTCCTTGTCCGGACCGTAGATCGGCACCTGATAGTGTTCCGCCAGCTCAGCCGCTGCCCCTACGTGATCGAGATGGCCGTGCGTCAACAGGATCTGCGTGACCGTCACGCCCTGTTGAGCAATTTCGACCTTTAACTTTTCCGCTTCGCCGCCGGGATCGACCAATGCCGCCTGTTGGGTACTCTCACACCAGATCAGGCTGCAATTCTGACTAAAAGCGGTAACAGGAATAATTTGGTATTTCATAAGGCTCCAACGACAACAGCGCCACACCCTGACGGGCTGGCGCTACTCACTTATGGTGCACAGCGATTACCAGGTCCGCACCGGGCCGGTATCGATGTGTACAAAGTTGCTACGTGGGTAATATCCTACACCACCGGCGCTCATTTTTAACGCCGCTTTGCGGATATTGCTCAACTGGATGCCTTCGATATGGAAGTCCATCGCCTGGCCCTTGGTATGATAGCTGTGCTTGGCCACACCGCGGCTGCGTTCACGCAGCTCATTGTTGGTGTCCAGGGAACGATAACCTGAAACCAACTGTACCGGTTTGTTGGTGCCCAACAGCCCCTGCAGGCGATAGAGGTGATCAAATAGGCGAGGATCGATTGACTTGACTTTATTGGCTCGATAATCACGGAAGAGATGATTAAGACGAACTAATTCGTCTTTATTATATCCCTTGCCGTCGAAGAATTCGGCTTTCAAGGATTCGCCCGTATGCATATTATTGACGACAAGAATACGCGGGCGCGAAGTAGAAAGACTGGCAAAGGCTTGCCCAGGGAGCAGCGCTATGCCCACAGCGGCGCTACCTAACGCCAGCCACTTACGGCGATGATGATCAATTTTGTCCATGTTTCTGTTAAACCCGGCAAGAATATCAAAATATATGCACAAAACAGCGCACTGCCTGAACCATAACCGCCCACACTGATTGAGTCAACCCGTGATATCCCGCGGTTTGCAGGCACTCACGGAATGAGTGCCTGCACCATGGCCCGATATTCTGACCGTTATTTATTTATAATTACTGCATTTATTGCATTAATTTTTCGGCCTGAGCCAAAATTTGTGCACCCGATCTCACCGTATCATCGTAATTGTAAATATCTGTACGGAATTGTGGCTTTCCATCATCAGAGACCCAGGCGGTTAAATAATACAATTTAACCGGAATATGTTGGCGGATATTTACGTAAGTGGTATTTCCCTGTTTTAGGGTCGAGGAAACGCGGGTATTGTTCCAGCCCGCATCCTGCAACAGCATATTCGCTAAATCCGAAGCCTTGTTGACACGTACGCAACCCGAGCTCAGGGCACGTATGTCTTTCTGGAACAGGTTATGGTTCGGCGTGTCGTGCAAGTAGATAGCGTCCGAACTCGGCATGTTGAATTTGAAACGCCCCAGCGAGTTGGTCGCCCCCGGAGCCTGGCGGATCCGGTATGGGAAGTTACGGGCCGACACCATATTCCAGTCGATCATGGCCGGGTTGATCACCTCAGCATCGTTGCTCCAGCCGGAAAGCACGGTATAACCGTGTTTTTGGAAGTAGCTGCCGTCGCGCATCGCCTTCGGCACAATATCTTCGCGCACCAGCGTGGTCGGCACGTTCCACGGTGGGTTAACCACCACATTGTTCAGCGCACTGTTCATCAACGGCGTCTTGCGGCTGGGCCGCCCAACGATCACCCGTGAAGAAAGCACCTCATTGCCGTTCAGGTAATAGGTCAACGAGTAGTTGGGAATATTGACCATAATTCCGGTGTCGACGCGGCCGGGAAGAATGCGTAAACGCTGGATGTTCAGCGCCAACAGCGAAGCACGCATTCGCGGCGTCACGTTAAGCCATTCGCGGGTACGTACGCCAATCACGCCATCGGCGCTCAACCCCTGCCATTTCTGGAAGCGCTTAACGCCTTCAACCAAATCGGCGGTATAGCGATTGTCCGTGACCGTGACCGGACTCTCCTGCTGCTGGCTGAACGGCGATTGTGGTGACGGCGCCAGGTCTTTTACCGGCGCGGCGGCCGGGCTGACTACCGCGCTCTGAGCCTCGCGATTTTTCTCTTCATCTACCGATAAGCCACCGTCATCCGGCTCATTGCGCGAACCGGTCAACACCGCTGGCGGCTCTTGCGCCTCTACCGGCGCGGCGGAAGTGGTCAGCATACCGTTGCGCGCCAGGATCTCGCGCAAGGCAGGAATATCATCGCTCAGTTGATCGGGGCGCAAACTCGGGCCATTCGCCATCTGTGGCCATGGGCGCCCATCGGCCAGCATGTCGCGTAATGCCTGATGCATCTTGGCGTATTGCGGGTGCTGCGGTGCCAGCGAGGTGACATAGGGCACCGTTTTACCCTGACGCACCGCCAACTGCCACTGGTTAATCACCGTATTGGGCGGCAAACCGAGCTTGTAGGGAATGTTGCTGTACAGCCAGCTGTTGCCGTTGGCGCCGATCGACGAAACGAACTGCAAATACCCCAACATCGCATCAGACAGTACGACATCGCGGGCTACACCGGTAATGGCGGGATTGGTCAGCAATTTCACCCATTGCGTAAACTGCGGCTGCACGCCAGACATCGCCAACTCGGCCAGCTGCTGCTGAAATTGCTGGACCGCTTCGCGATCCTGCCACATCAGCTGCATCCGGTTCGCTGCGTACAAAGGAGCAAGCGTTGAAAGATAATGTGGCGTAATGCCTTTGGGCAACGCCGCGAGCAATTCCGAACGACTTTGCGCAACTGACATACCGGAAGACGCCACCGGGAATGCAGGAACGGTTGCCCATACGGGTAACGACGACGCAAGACCACATGCCATTGCGCAACTCAACGCCAAACGTCGTACCTTGTTTCCATTTCTAAGCAACATCCATTGCCCCCTGTATGCTCACAAAAAATACAACCAAGACAGCTTATTAGTTTCAGTATACGAACAGAAAAGCCATTTTGCCCTTTGGCACTAATGAATAACTGTAATTCATTAAGCTACCCGTTTAAAAGCGGATAAAAAAGCAGGACTATCATCCATGCGTACAAAAAAATAGCCACCCCAGGGCGGCTATTTTCAGATTATTAGCGGGCTTTTCTGCGCTTATGGCGTTTCAGCCGCGGCGACACCCAGTGCCGCAGGCGGTTCGTTAGCGAAACCGCGCAGCCCCACAACGTGTACGTGTTCGTGGTTCTGGAACACCTTACGCACCAGCTTATACGTGGTCCCTTTTTCCGGGCTGATGTTTTCCGGTGCGGCGATGATCAGCTGCATTTCCAGACGGTCGCACAGCTCGAACAGGGTCGCGATGGATTTGGCATCCAGTCGCGCCGCTTCGTCGAGGAACAACAGACGGCATGGGGAGATATCTTTACCGCGCAGGCGGCGAGACTCTTCTTCCCAACTCTGTACCACCATCACCAGAATCGACATCCCGGTACCGATCGCTTCACCGGTAGACAACGCGCCGCTCTCGGCACGCAGCCAGCCGTCGGAGCCGCGGAATACTTCCACTTCCAGCTCCAGATAGTTACGGTAATCCAGCAGTTCTTCACCAATGGTCTGCGGCGTGCGCTGGCCCATATCAATCTGCGGATTCAGGCGCTGGTAAAGCTTGGCCAGCGCTTCCGAGAAGGTCAGGCGGTTGCTGTTAAACAGATCCTGATGCTGTTCCTGCTGCTCAGAGAGCACGTCCAACAGGGTCGCATGCGCTTCACGCACGTTGACGTTCAATCGCACGCTTTTCACCTGGCCGAAGGAAACCGCCTGCAGCCCCTGGTTGAGCATGCGGATACGGTTCTGTTCGCGCTGGATGGTTTTGCGAATGATGTTCGCCACGCTCTTGGAACTGATCGCCAGCTTCTGCTCACGGGCGGTCAGTTCTTCGGTCAGACGGCCCAGCTCGATTTCCATCTGTTCGATAGCTTCGACCGGGTCATCGGTACGAATGATGTCCTGGCGAATTCGCTCGCGCAGATGCTGGTACACCGCGATATAGAACTGGATCTTGCGTTCAGGACGCTTAGGATCCTCCGACAGGCGCAGCACGTCGCGCAGGTGTTCGTTGTCCGACACCGCCAGACGCAGCGCACCGAGCGCCTTATCCGACATCGAGCGCAGCTCGTCGCCGTCCATATAGGCCAGTTCGCGACGGTGCAGACGACGTTCAACCCCATTGTCTTTCACCATGCGCATCACTGCGCACCAGCCCGCCTTGGCGGTCACTACCTGCTCACGCAACTGATGGTAGTCACGCTCAAGCTTACGCAGTTTCTTCTGCAAGCTATCCATTTCCGCTTCGCAGAAGGTCAGCTGTTTTTCCAACTGGTTACGGCGCGCGCGGTTGTTGCTCAGACCGGCGTGCAGTTCATCACGGCGTGCACGGGCACGAGCTTCAGCATTGGCATCCGCCTGTACGCCGATGTCCACCAGCTCCTGGCTCAGTTCCTTCAGCATATCGCGCTTGGCGTCATACGAGCTTTTCAGCGACGCCAGTACCTGGCTGTACTGAGTAAACTGGGTCTGGTACTGACGTAACTGCTCGCGAGCACGGGTACGTTCCGCTTCCGCATGTTCAAGACGTTGGCGCAGCTTGTCGTTCAAATCGTTGTTGGCGTTTTGCATGCCGGCAGAGTCGGTATAACCGAAGTGCGCGCGACGCTGCACCACTTCGATCAAGGCAAAGGCCTGCTGTTTAGCCTGACGCTGTACGCTCTGCGCCTGAATGTAATCCTGCTGTAACTGCTCATGCTGCTGCGGATCGCTTTGCAGCACCGACAGCAGCGGCTCCAGCTTGGTCAGGGAAACGCCGTGCTGCTGAATGTGACGCGCGGCATCCTGCGCCTCTTCCAGCTCTTCACGGATCTCTTCCACGCGATCTTGCAGTGTTTCATCGTTTAACAATGAAACCAGCGGCATCAGCCGGTTCAGTGCGGAGATGCCCTCTTTCGCCTGATCGTATTGCTGACGTTGCTGTTGATTTTGCGCTTCATGATTGTTCAGCGCGCGCTCAACTTCCCCACGTCGAGAAGTAAGGGTACGAATTTCCGCTTCCGGATCGGCGTCAAACGCCACCGCCAGATGGGAACCGATGAAACGGCTGAAGGCCTGATGCGAACGCTGGGTCTTTTGCACGTCGAATGACAGCGTGGCGTAACGCTCGGCCAGCGTTTCACGTTCGGCGTGCAGCACTTCCAGGCGGTTTTCGCGGGCGGCGCGACCAAACAGCGGTACTTCCGGATAACGGGAGTAACGCCATTGACGATCGGCGGTTTTCACCAACACCGCACGGTCTTGCTCTTCAACGGCGAACACGCTGTCATCGAACGACTGCGGATCCCCTTCGATCAGATAGAGATCTTCCGGGCAGTCTTCCAACCCTTCAAGCATCTCGCGCACCAGCGACAGATCCGGCACCACGATCGCGTGACGCGACGGGCCATACAATGCGGAGAAGTAAGGCGCATCGTCGATGGTGACGTCGTCATAAATTTCGGAGAGCAGCACGCCGCCAAAACGTTCGGCCAGCGTAACCAGGCGTTGATCTTCGGCACCGCCCGGCTGGCTTAGGCGTTCGATCTGCGCTTCAACCGCACGCTTGCTGGCAGCCACTTCGTCGCGCTCAACGGTGGTTTCGCGTTCGCGCTCCAGCAACTGCTGCATGTACTCAGTCACCTGCTGGCTGCTTTCCAGCGGTTCACCGCTCTGCTCGCTGAGTTGGCTCAGGGCATCCTGCGCCGCTAACCAGACAGGGGCACGGGTGGTGAGCTCACGAATGCGTTGCTGAATTTGCTCCAGTTCCTGGCGCATTTCCATCCGGCGTTCGCCGGCCTCGCTGACGCTTTGCGACAGCGACTCCAGACGCTCTTCCAGCTCTTGTTGCAGAGCATCGAGTTCGTCCGGCTGATACTGCTGACCATGGCGCTTGCAAAACTCCTGCAGCAGACGCTCGGCATCCTGCTGGGAGCGCAGGCGCTGCTCCAGCTCGCTCAGGCGCATGCGCAATGGCTGCACGCGTTCGGCAAGGTGTTGCTGCGATGGCCAGTCGCGCAGCAATTCGCGCGCGCACTGCCAGGCTTCGCTGCGGCTGACCTGGCCGGCAATTTTCCCCACCAGCTGATAAGCCTGTTCAAATTGACCGTGCGCGGCGTCGGCCACGCTCAGTTTCTGCTCGAGCATCAGCAGGGCTTCCGTCGCCTCTTGCTCGCGCGCCTGGAAAGTATCCAGCCACTGTTCGGCATTTTCGGCGGTCAGCTCCGGCAGTTGGCACAGTGCGCGAGCACGCTCCAATGCCTGCAACGCCTGCTGATATTGGATGGCGCGGGTCTGCTGCACGTCCAGCGCCTGCTGGTAGTCGGCGAGTTGGCTTTTCAGCTCATCCACTTCCAGTTCCGCCGCCTCGGCACGCGCTTCGTTTTCGGCCTGCTGTTCGCTGGCCTCCGCCACCACTTCGTTCTGTTCTTCCAGACGGTAGGTCAACTCTTCCAGATCGCCTTCATAGCGCTCGATCTTTTCCTGCTGACGCATCGCCGTTTGCACCAGGTTAAGGTGATCGCTGGCGGCCTGATAATCGGTTTCCAGATCGGACTCTGCCCCACTCTGTTCCGCCAGTTCGCGCGCCATTTCCACATGGCGATACTGCTCAGCAGCCAGCTGTTTGCGGCTGCCCAACAGATCGCTACGCAGTGCCAGCGCGCCGTCCAGATGAATGCGCCGCTCATTGGCATGGCGCATATAGTCCGCCGCCACGTAGGAAGTGGCTTCTGAAATCAGGTGCTTGAAAAGGTCGCGATCGGTTTGGGTCACGCGGATCGCTTCCAGCGTCATGCGGTTTTCACGCAGCGCCGCTTCCATGTCCTGGAAGGCCTTGCGCACGCCGCTGTTTTCCGGCAACAGGTAGTCGCGCAATGAGCGGGTGATGGCGCTGGAAATACCGCCGTACAGCGAAGCTTCGATCAGGCGGTAGAACTTGCTGCGATCGGACGATGAACGCAAGCGTTTCGGGATCACGCCCAGATCGAACATTAATGAGTGGTAGTCGGTGATGGAGTTGAACTGCTTGAACTGCACGCCCTCCATCTCTTCAACGCGCTCTTTCAACTCCTGCAGTGACAGCACGCGCGCCTGGCGCTCGCCCACCGTTTGGGTCAAAAGTTCGGTCGGCTGTACCGCCGTTGGCAGGCCCTGGATGGTGAATGGCTTGATGTCCACTTTACGGTCACGGCCGGCCACCTGCTGCAGGCGCACCCCCACCACGACACGCTGGTGACGTGAGTTGATCACATCGAGAGTGGAATAACACACCCCGGCACGCAGCTTACCGTGCAGGCCCTTGTCGCGCGAGCCGCTGGTGGCGCCGGCTTCGGTGGTGTTACGAAAGTGCAACAGCGTCAAGTCGGGGATAAGCGCAGTGACGAAAGCCGCCATGGTGGTGGATTTCCCTGCCCCGTTACCGCCGGACAGCGTGGTCACCAACTCATCGAGATCAAAGGTGCGGGCGAAGAAGCCGTTCCAGTTGACCAGCGTCAGCGAGCGAAATTTACCGCGTTCAATCATTCCTGTTCATCCTCTGCACTGTCCGGTGTGTTATCAAGCTGCGAATCTTCAGCATCGCTTTCATCATTCAGCGACAGGCTGTTTTCAACCGGCATCGCTTCGCCGTCACGGATCATACGTAACTGTGCTTCACGCGGATCGTCACCGCTGCGCACATCGGCGCCAAAGCGGAACACCGCCTCGGTGATACGGAACTTGCTGCTGTCATTGCCCATGAAGTAGATCATGCCCAGACGACGCAGGCGGTTCAGTGAAGTGCGCACTTTTTCGTGCAGCTTCTGGCGATCGAGATCCGAACCGGTAGAGCGCTGATTAACGAACTTCAGCAATTTGGTTTCGTCCGCCAGGCTAAGCAACTCGTCGTACAGTTCCTGATGGCTGAAAATCCCCTCGTGCGCCAGACGCTCCGGGCTGAGGTAGAGATAGCACAGGATTTTCCCCACCATCATGTCCAGTTCGGATAACACCGAACGTGGGATCAGGGTGGTAGAGCGCGGACGAAGATAGAAGAATCCTTCCGGGGCGCGGATCAGCTCCACGCTGTAACGGGCGTAAAACTCTTCCAGTTCATCCTGGAAATCCATTAAGAAGGCGTGGTTGTCCAGCTCATCGATACCGATGTGACGACCCGCACGCAGGTGGCTGTCCAGCGCAGGGAACAATGCGTTAGACAATGCCTTGGCCAGCTTGACTGGCATTACTTGTTCAATATTTGTCGATGACATGGGCCTGGACCTTGGCTCCGTAATCATTGATTGCCTGCCATTGTGCCGGCAACCCTGAAAAATCTGCTTCAGCCACACCGAGGCGCACTGCCTGGTCGACCACTATACGTGCCACGTCGAAATGACGAGCACGCGGATATTGCGCCAGATAATCGCGCATCACCGCCCCTAAATTGAGCGGCATCTGTTGCTCTTGATAAATCTTCAATGCCTGTTCGATCATGGCCGCCAGTTGCTCACGGATTTCGCTGAACTCTTCGAACTCCAGATCCGGCGGCAGCTCTCCGGTCACTTCCTCGCTGCGCAGCGCCAGTTCTTCGTCACGCATATCCAGCAGACGGTCGGCATTGGCATGGGTCAGTGTCCATGGGTTGTCGAAATAGTTCTGTACCGACTGGCGCAAACGCTGGGCGAACACCCGGTTCTTGTCCATGTCGATCGCGGTACGGATAAATTTGTGCACGTGGCGGTCGTAGCCAATCCACAGGTCGATTGCCTGCTGGCCCCAACTGATGATGCGGTCGAGCTTGCTTTGCAAGTCGAACACCAGCTTATCGACAAAGCCCAGTTCCGCACCGCCCAGCGTAGCATCCTGAATGCGCAGCAGGTTGGCCTGCAGCTTGTCGCCTGCCGCTTCCAGCGTATCCTGCAGTTCACGCAGGGTGCCTGAAGTTTCGGACAGCAGCATCTCACAGCTGGAAATGGCCGCCCGCCAGTCCTGATTCAGCAACGCGGCGATGTCATCTTTTACGCCCTGCTGCTGTTCATCCATCACCCGTTGGGTCATGTCAATGCTGTCGAAGATTTCCGCTACCGAATATTTCAGCGGGGCAAACACGTTGCGGTGCCAGTGGAAATCATCACCGCCCTCTTCGGCGGCGTCGGCGGCGCGTTTCAGCTCCTGCGCCACGATCGACAGCTGCATCGACAGACGCAGCGTGGAGAATTCGCGCTGACGAATATAGTAATCGGTAATGCCGATCCCCAGCGGCGTCAAACGGTAAATTGCATTACCGTCCGCCAGTTCGCTGGTGAAGCGGTTTAACAGGCGCTGGCGCACCATGTCGTTAATCGCATTGTTGGCGCGGACCGCCACCGTTTCATGCGTCTGTTCGAAACCCTTGCTGACATGGCGAAATGCATCAACCAGCTCACCTTCGCTCATCTCGCCGTCCAGCCGCTCGCCGTTCAATGTGGCAATAGCAAGCAAAAACGCGAGACGCTCCGTAGGGAGCGAAATAGAGAAATCATTTTTCCGTGCCCAGGCGACCAGTTCGGGTACTGTCTGGGAAAATTCACTCATAGTTCGTCCTTCAGGTTTGGTTTATGCGCCATGACGTGAATATAGCGCCCCAAACTCACGTACGGCTCCTGCCGGCAATAGTGCTGTTCAAGCGCCAGTAACTCTTCAAATTTTTGCGTCTGTAACTGTCTGCTCTGCAGGTAATCGTGGAACACCCGCACGCCGGTTTTCCCGCTGATGCGCATGCCCAATTGTTCCAGCCAGCCGTATACCTGCGGCGGGCTGTGCGGATATTGCGGTGACAACGAACGCTTTCTGCGTCTTCTGACCTCGGGATTCACCAGTTGGAAATTACCCAACACCACGTTACGCATCAAGAGGCCATTGGCGTTAAAGAACATCAATGACAGTGCGCCGCCCGGTCGCAGGCAGTCGAACAACGCCCGCAATGCCGCTTCTGGTTCGGCAATCCATTCAAGCACAGCATGAAACAATACCAGATCAACCGGCTGTTCCAAATGTTGGCCAATATCCTGTGCTGAACTTTGTATGAATTGCATGTTCTGGCTCACACCTTTCTGCTCAGCCAGTAACGCGGCGCGTTGGATCATCTCACCAGAAAGATCGCACAACAACACCTGATGTCCTAATTCTGCCAATTGGCAGGCCATATGGCCTTCGCCGCCGCCGGCATCCAGAATGCGCAGCGGCCGCTGCGGCAACTGGGCCAACAGCGTGGTCAGATCCTGCCAGACTACCGCCTGACGAATTTTCCCTTTGGTGGTGCCGTAAATATTACGCGCAAACTTTTCAGCAATATCGTCAAAATTGCGATCCTGCATGGACAACGGCTCCGCTGATCTTATTCTGTTGGGGGCAAAGCGCCAGCCCATTCAAACCTGCTATTTTGGCACAGACTGGCTTAGAATGAATCTTCTTGCGGCCTGAATGTGCCCGGATGTCGTTTTTTCGCCCAAAAGGACCTGATTTTTGATGCTGTTTAACCTGAAAAAGTTCATTGGCGCCATTTTAATGCCGTTACCTGCGCTGCTGCTGTTAATGGGACTGGCGCTGTTGTTGCTGTGGTTCACCCGTTGGCAAAAAAGCGGCAGGGTCATTTTGACGTTGAGCTGGCTGTTTTTACTGCTTTTCAGCCTGCAGCCGGTGGCCGACAGGCTGCTGCGCCCAATCGAATCGGAGTATGTCACCTATCGCGGCACTGACCCGGTAAAGTATATCGTGGTGCTGGGGGGCGGTTATACCTTTAATCCCGATTGGGCCCCCAGTTCCAATCTGATCGGCAACAGCCTGCCGCGCGTCACGGAAGGCGTACGCCTGTATCTCACGCATCCCGGGGCGAAAATGGTGTTCACCGGCGCCGGAGGCCCGAATACTCTGAGTAACGCGGCGACGGCGGCGAAGGTAGCGGAAAGCCTGGGAGTGCCAGGCAGCGACATGGTGCTGCTGGATCGCCCGATGGATACCGAGCAAGAGGCGTTGCAGGTGTCGAAACTGGTTGGGCAGCAGCCCTTTATTCTGGTGACCTCGGCTAACCATTTACCAAGGGCGATGCGCTTTTTTGAAGCCAAAGGGCTGCACCCCATCCCGGCGCCAGCCAATCAGTTGGCCATCAGTTCACGCCTGAATATCTGGGATCGCGTGGTGCCGTCGGCGATGTTCCTTGGCCACAGCGAACGCGCCTGGTATGAAACGCTCGGCAGCCTGTGGCAATGGCTGAAAGGTGCCGATGACGTTTCTGTCGACTGAATAGCGTTAACCGGCAAGCCAGGGCAGCAGCTGTTTGGATGCATAATCAAACGGTTGCCGATCCAGCTTGCCGGTATGAATCAACCGCCCCACCGCCTCCCACACCACATACAACCAGCGCCGCACTAGGAAAGATTCCGCTACCGGCGCACGTTGCAAATAATAAAACAGCAGCTGACTGGGCATGCCCGCTTCACACAGCCTGAAAAGCTCATATTCCCGCGGCGCCCACAGCATCATTCCAGGGTTCAACATCGCCAGTAATTGATCGCTTTTGGGATCTTTTAACATGCTGCGTAACGACAAGTTGCCGTGCACCAGCACGCAGGGATCGTCGAATCCGACAAAGAAATGGGTCAATGCTTCACGTGTGCGATACAGCAAGCGACGATCGGCCATCGTCAACAGCGTCGAATTGAGGTTGCCGATCGTCGACCACAGCACCTCAACCCGCTGTTGATACCAACAGAACCAGTCGTTTTCCTGAGTGCTGTCGACCGTGCCGACGCAACCGTGACTGTCGATACGGTGCCAGGCCAACACGCCGTCGACCACCTGCTCCATCAACGAATTCCAGCGATCCGGCGTGCGCGTCGGCGCTTCTGCGGATACGCCCCGCAAACGCTCTATCAGCAAGATCTCTTTATAGGGTGACTGCTGGGTATAGACCACGCCATACACCGTCGGCAAACGAATATCGCCTTCGCGCGCCAGCATCGACAACTTATAAGCCTCCTGCTGGGCAATCCCCTGGCAGACAAAGCTTTTCGCCATCAGCGGAATAGCATGCCCCTGTTGGTCGTACAGTGAATACATGTGCGCATAAGGCTGCTCGCTGACGCGTTCCAGTCGGCTGATAGACTCACCCAGCACAATACTCAGTTCAGCGCGTAACTGCTCCATAAAGAAATAGCCTCAAGAGATAGGAAGAGACGCAACTATCATCGAACGCTAAGCGGATAAATTCTTCAACGCAGATCAACAAAATGGGGATATAAGAAGGGAAATAATAATGCCGCCGGCGCGCCGTGTGGCGCACCGGCGTTCAATGATCAGCTTTTCATGCTGTCACGGACACGCTGCAAGTCTTCCGGCGTATCAACCCCCACGCTCGGCATTGCCTTGGCAACCGCCACGTGGATTTTTTCGCCGTACCACAGCACCCGCAACTGCTCCAGCAGCTCAATTTGTTCCAGCTGGCTTGGCGCCCAGGTGACATAACGGCGTACAAAGCCGGCGCGATAGGCGTAAATACCGATATGCCGCAACAGGCTGTCGCCGATGCTCTCTTTGGATTGCGCGAAACGTTCACGATCCCACGGAATGGTGGCGCGTGAGAAGTAGAGCGCATAGCCCTGCGCATCCATCACCACCTTGACCGCATTGGGGTTGAAAGCTTCTTCCGCGCTGTCAATCGGCACCGCCAGAGTAGCCATGCCGGCCTGGCTTCCCGCCAGGTTTTCAGCCACCTGCCGCACAATGACCGGAGGAATAAGAGGTTCATCACCCTGGACGTTAACGATGATTTCGTCATCATTAAAGCCATAATGCTCAATCACCTCAGCCAAACGCTCAGTACCGG
This sequence comes from Serratia sp. OS31, assembly GCF_014164835.1. Lineage (NCBI taxonomy): Bacteria > Pseudomonadati > Pseudomonadota > Gammaproteobacteria > Enterobacterales > Yersiniaceae > Serratia > Serratia sp. OS31. The sequence continues at coordinate 119,242 of NZ_JACJFQ010000003.1, forward strand.
AATTATGATCGGCCCGCGTCATGCAAACCTCACCGCCAGCCGCTTTAACCGCCTCAGCCACCGCAGGATGGTCGGTCGCTACAATGACGCGGCTGGCGCCGGACTCGCGCGCACGTTCCATGACGTGCACCACCATCGGCTTACCGTGAATATCGGCCAGCGGTTTGCCAGGCAAACGGGTAGAAGCATAACGAGCTGGAATAATAGCGATGAAACTCATGCGTGTTTCTCATCCAATGACAGCGCCCGTGCCTCATTTTCCAGCAGAACCGGGATGCCATCACGCAGCGGGTAGGCCAGGCCATCCACTTTGCACACCAGTTCCTGATTTTCTTTATTGAAATAGAGCTTACCGTTGCAGACCGGACAGGCAACGATTTCGAGTAAACGGTGGTCCATGCATCCTCCAGGATGGAGATCTTACGTAAGGAAAGTGGGTGAGGATAGCATAACGCTATGCGTCAGGTTAATCACCGGCTGCCTTGCCATCGCGTTTTAATCCGCTGCAGGGATTGAACTGGCTGCGGCGCAGGCGTAGAATTTTGTGATTCAGATCACAAAAAGACATTTAACATGATCAAGCGTATTCACAAGATCATCGCCCTGTTTGCCAACTTCAGCAACTGAGGCCCCCCTTGTAACGAGCGGCGCTGGAATTCGTTTTACCCACGCCAACAACGCCGTTCGTTATTCCACATCCCAACCCTCGCCCCATAGGGTAGCCAGCGCTGCCGGAACATCCCCCAGAATGACCTGGTTCGCGCCGTGCCATTTTGCACTGCGGGTGATGGCTTGCCGAATATCCTGCGTGCGCTGTGTACCAAAGCGAACTTTGGTTTGCGGATGAAAACTGATGATTTCAAAGATCCCCTGCCGGCGATGCATTTTTGCATCAATGCGACCAATCAGTTCACCCCGGTGCAGTACAGGCAGCGTGAAATACCCATACTGTCGCTTTTCTCTCGGCGTGTAGCATTCCAGACGATAATCAAAATCGAACAACTCCAGCGCACGGCGACGATCCCAAACCACCGGGTCGAAAGGAGAAAGCAAAGTGGTTACGCTTGATTTCAGCTTACCTTGCTCCGCCAGGTGCAGTTCTTCGGCCAGCGAATGGTGTACGTAAAACTCCCCGTCCAATCCGTCGATCAACACCGGCAGCACTTCCCCCTGCTGCTGTAACCCGGCCAGGAGTGCCTTCGGAGCCACTCGCTTCAGTCGGTAGTAATCGGCCAGCCATTCAGCCTTGAATATCCCAAGGAAGCGACAGGTGCGCGTCAGCATCTCATGCCGCGCATGATCGGCCGCCAACACGTGCCTGCTATCATCCCAATGGGGCATTAGCCTTTCCGTTAGATCATAAACGCGGTGGAAATTGCGTCGCTCGGCCACCATAAGTTTGCCGGCGGTAAACAGGATCTCAAGATGCCGCTTTTCCGGTTTCCAATCCCACCAACCGCTGTTCCCCTTCTTCTCGGCGCTAAAATCAGCCGAACGTACCGGCCCGCAGGCTTCTATATGTTGCAGCAATGCGTCGATTGCCGTGCGGTGTTCCTGCATCCACTCTTCGGAATACTTCCAGCCCATGCCCTGAGGCTGCAGCATGCGATGACGCAGCAGGCCAAAATCTTCGATGGGTAAAAAGCAGGCTTCATGTGCCCAGTACTCAAACAGCCGGCGGCCAGCCAGTGCCTGTTCCAGCCATTCGGGCTGATAATCGCCCAAGCGGCTGAACAGCACCAGATAAGGGCTGCGCGCGACAACGCTGATGGTATCGATTTGCAGGAGACCCATACGCTGAATGGCGGCAACCACATCGTCGGGCTTGGCTTTACGTTTTATCGGGGTTAACAGCCCCTGTGCGGCAAGGTGGAGCGCACGGGCGGCAGTAAGAGAAATAACCGGGGTGTTCATCCTGATATCCGAAGTGATTGAACAATCGCTTGATAATAGTGGATATCGGGGAATTTATCTTCGCCAGTGCTTGGGGTGGCGGCACCGGCACTGGCGAGGAAGGGGTGGGTCAGAACGCGATAACGTCTGCCGCTGACAGCCCGTGGGAGCTGCGATAGATCGAGAACTCAACGTTCTGACCTTCGTTCAATGATTTATTTTTAGTATTGGCGATAGAACGACGGCTTACATAAATTTCGTCGCTACCGTCTACCGGTGAAATAAAACCATAGCCTGCTGCTTGATCAAACCATTTCACACGGCCCATTTGTAACACAGTATTTTTAAACATAACTTATATCCTTTTACTTGAGCATCCTTAACAACGTCATTTTTATTATTGTTGGACGCTACCAGCCCATCCTAAAGTTTTTCGTAACAAACCTCTCGTGAGCAAAAAATAAAAAACCCGCACTATGGCGGGCTTGTTGAACTTAATATCTTCCGCAATGAATCAGCATTAACGCATCATCATGGTTGTATTAAGATCGTTTACGTTATTCCCTGTTTACTTACAGAGCAACAACGTTGGCGGCAGCCGGCCCGCGCGGGCTGTCCTGGATGGTATACTCAACACGCTGGCCTTCAGCCAGAGTTTTGAAACCGTCGGTCGCGATTGCAGAGAAATGTACGAATACATCTTTTCCACCGTCGTTCTGTTCAATAAAACCAAAACCTTTGCTTTCGTTGAACCACTTCACCTGACCAGTCTTCTTAGACATTACACATTTACCTTTTAAATATATATACAAAACCTGCCATAAGGCAATTTAGGCCGTTTTTAGAAACATTACTTATGGGAGGTACTTAGAAGGTTCGTCTTTGAAGCGGAATCAGATGATAACGTTTTTGGAGGAACTGCTTAACTCTATACTCGAACATAAATAGGTCTGAATCACAGGCCGGATTGCATTTACTCATAAATCTGTCTTTTGCACAAGGGGTTTATTTCCTTATTTTTATCTTTCCTGAGATTTTGTTTTTATGTCTATGATTATGCGTGAATTAATTTATCTTTTTTTATGTAAAACTCTTGGCATTGTTGCCTTCTGGACGGCCAGTTCTCTCGCTATTCTCGGTTCAAATGAGAGCTAACGCATAAAAATCTAATATGCTTGCCCAAGCTATAACAAAACCCAATCGACATGGCTAAACTTGAGGTGAAAACAAGGCGGATGGCCTTTCGGTCAGCACTTTTGCCGTCAAAAACAATATTTTTCAGATTATACTGAATCAAGGAGCTATGCGCATGACCGCCCAGCAGTTCATCTCACCGAATGAAATCCGCGCCAGATTCTCCCACGCCATGTCAGAGATGTACCAAAAAGAGGTCCCTCTGTACGGTGATTTGCTCGAACTGGTGGCGGAAACCAACCGACAGGTTCTGCGCGAAGATGCCGCATTGGCTCATCAACTACAAATTACCGGCGAAATCGAACGGCTGGCCATGGAGCGCCACGGGGCTATCCGGGTGGGCACTGCGCAAGAATTGGCGACCCTGCGGCGGTTGTTTAACGTTATGGGTATGTCGCCGGTCGGTTATTATGATCTGGCAGTAGCAGGCGTTCCGGTCCACTCCACCGCGTTTCGTGCGGTGCATGAAGACGCGTTGCAAATCAGCCCCTTTCGGGTCTTCACCTCACTATTGCGGTTAGAGCTGATTGATAACCCTGAACTGCGCCAGCTGGCACAACAGCTGCTGGCGCGCCGCAAGATCTTTACCGAACGAGCGCTGGAACTGATCGTGTTGCAAGAAGCCCAGGGGGGGCTGGACGAGAGTCAAGCGGATGAATTTGTCGAGCAAGCGCTGGAAACCTTCCGTTGGCACAGCCGGGCGACGGTCAGCGCAGCCGAATATAAGCAGTTACACGACCAGCACCGTTTGATTGCTGACGTGGTCGCGTTCAAAGGCCCGCACATCAACCATCTGACGCCGCGCACCCTTAATATCGACCTGGTTCAACAGGCCATGCCTGGCCGGGGCATTACCCCCAAAGCGGTGATTGAAGGGCCACCGCCGCGTCGTCGCCCTATCCTGCTGCGCCAAACCAGCTTTAAAGCGCTGGAGGAAAACGTCGATTTCGTTGAGCATGACGGCAGCGCCGTTCACGGGCACCATACTGCCCGCTTCGGCGAAATAGAACAGCGCGGCGTTGCGCTGACGACGAAAGGCCGCGCACTCTACGATCGTCTGCTGCAGGCGACCAACGATGCACTGCAGGCACCACCCAACGAGAAAAACGCAGACCGCTACAATCAACTGCTGGCGCAAAATTTTCAGGCGTTTCCGGATGATTATGCCACCCTGCGTGAGCAGAAATTGGCCTGGTTCCGCTATTTTCCGACCGAGTGCGGGCTGGCAGCCAAAGACTCATTGGATCAGCACAGCACGCTGGAACAGTTGATCGCCAAGGAATATATCCGCTTCCAGCCATTGGTGTATGAAGATTTCTTGCCGGTCAGCGCCGCCGGTATTTTCCAGTCGAATCTCGGCGATACCAGCCATGCGCAATACAACGCGACATCAAGCAAAACAGCATTTGAACTGGCTTTGGGATCAGAGGTGATCGATGAACTATCGCTGTATCAGCAAACACAGCAACGCTCGATAGACGCCTGCGCGCAAGCTTTGGGGCTGCACGCGCTGGCGGTTTGAATTATTGCTTCAGCAAGACTTCGATGTCTTGCAGCAGTTGCTCGGCCTGCTCGGGGGGAAGTACCGCATCAACCGGTAAATACCACCAGTTGGGCTGGGCAAAAGCCCGGCATTTGACCGCATCTTTTTCAGTCATCAACAGCGTTTGCCTTGGGGTTACCAGCGCCGCCAGCGGGTCATGTTGGTATTCCTGATGATCGGCAAACGCCACTTCTCTTTCAACGTCCACACCCAGTTTTTCCAACGTGGCGAAGAAGCGCGGCGGATGGCCAATACCGGCCATCGCCACCACATGCGGCAATTCAACCACGGGCCGGCGTTCGCCACTGGCAACGTTCACCGCTTCGCGTGCCTGCAACCGCATGGCAATTTCACCCGGTTGGGCCACGCCACCGTTGGTAATCAATGCATCAACGCTGTTCAAACGCGAAACGCGTTCTCGCATCGGGCCAGCAGGCAACCACCAACCGTTCCCGAAGCGGCGTACGCCGTCGATCACGACCAATTCAAAATCGCGTTGCAAGGCGTAATGCTGCAAACCGTCATCGGTAATCACGACATCAAGTCGGTGCTGCTTAAGCAGCGCCTGAACCGCTTCGGCACGGTTCGGTGAGATGGCGACTGGCGCGGCGGTACGTTGATAAATCAGGACCGGTTCATCCCCTGCCTGTTGGGTGGTGGTACTCGCATTGAGCAACAGAGGATAAGCCTCTGCTTTACCACCATAACCGCGAGAAACGACACCGACCCGGTAGCCACGCTGCTGCAACTGCTCCACCAGCCAGATCACCATCGGGGTTTTGCCATTGCCACCGGCGGTGAGATTTCCCACCACCACTACCGGTACCGGCGCGCGCCAGCTTTTACGCAGGCCGCAACGGTAGCTGAGCCGAATCAGGCCGCTGACCAGGCCATACAGCCAGGACAGCGGTAACAGCAGCAGATAAATCAGCGAGCTGCCTGACCAAATGCGCTCAATCATTATTGACCAAACTGCATGCGATGCAGTTGGGCGTAGGCCCCTTGCTTTTCGATCAAGACAGTATGCTCACCACGTTCAACGATACGGCCATCCTCAACCACCAGGATTTCATCGGCTTTCTCAATCGTCGACAGACGGTGCGCAATCACTAATGATGTACGGTTTTTCTGCAATTCATCCAACGCGGCTTGAATAGCACGCTCTGATTCAGTGTCCAGTGCTGAGGTGGCTTCATCGAGGATCAGAATAGGACAATCGCGCAACAAGGCACGGGCGATGGCGATACGCTGGCGCTGACCACCGGACAGCATTACGCCATTCTCCCCTATCACCGTATCCAGGCCATTTTCCATTTTCTCAATGAAATCCATGGCGTAGGCCATGCGCGCGGCCTTCTCTATCTCTTCGCGGGTATAGCGTTCTTCACGCGCGTAAGCGATGTTATTGGCGATAGTGTCATTGAACAAATGCACATTTTGCGAAACCAGGGCTACCTGATCGCGCAACGACGCAAGCGTATATTCGCGCAGATCGTGACCATCCATCAGGATCTCGCCTTCCTGAACGTCATAAAAACGGGTCAGCAGATTGGCGATGGTTGATTTGCCCGATCCGGAACGGCCCACCAACGCCACTGTTTTACCTTCTGAAATGCTCAGATTGATATCGCGCAGCGCTGGCGTTTCTTTGCCTGGGTAGTAGAAAGTGACATTGCGGAATTCGATGTCGCCTTTCGCGCGAGTCACTTCGCGGGTACCGGTGTCTTTTTCCTGCTCCATGTCCAGAATCGAGAACAGGGTCTGGCACGCGGCCATCCCACGTTGGAACTGAGCGTTGACGTTAGTCAGGGACTTCAACGGGCGCATCAGGGCGATCATCGAAGAGAACACTACGGTGATGGTACCGGCAGTCAGGGTAGCCATCACGCTTGGGAAGCTGGCGGCATACAGCACAAAGGCCAACGCCAACGAAGCGATCAACTGAATGATAGGGTCAGAAATGGATGAAGCAGACACCAGCTTCATGCCCTGTTGACGCATGCGGTTGCTGACCGAATTGAAGCGATCGGTTTCAACCTGCTGGCCGCCAAAAATCAGAACTTCCTTGTGGCCCTTCAGCATCTGCTCGGCGCTGGTAGTCACCTGTCCCATGGTGTTCTGCATATTTTTACTGATATTACGGAAGCGCTTGGAAACTATGCGGATCGCAATAGAGACAATCGGGGCCAGTACGATCAGGATCACCGAAAGCTGCCAGCTGTAATAGAACATCATGGTGAACAGCGCGATGATCGACGCCCCTTCACGCACCACGGTCACCAGCGCGCTGGACGAGGATGAAGCGACCTGCTCGGAATCATAAGTGATGCGAGACAGTAATGTACCGGTGGATTGCTGGTCAAAGAAAGACACCGGCATTCTCATCATGTGGCCAAACAGACGACGACGCATGTGCATCACCACCATGCCGGAGACCCATGAAATACAATAGCTGGAAACGAAGCCCGTCGCCCCGCGAACCACCATCAGACCAATAACGGCCAATGGCATCCACAGCAGGATACTGCTTTCCGTTTTCCCAAAACCGTCATCCAATAAAGGTTTAAGCAAAGACAGCATAAAGGCGTCGCTGGCTGCGTTCATTACCAACGCAATGGCGGCCACGATTAGCCCGGTCTTAAAAGGTGTGATCATCGGCCAGAGGCGACGGAAAGTCTGCCAGGTGGAGAGATCTTTATCATTCATCATGCAAATACCAGCATCGGAAGAAATAGCGGCCCATTTTACTCATTATCACCCTCTACGCCAAACCGCTGATGGTACCAACGGGGCATTATTTGTTCACGAAAGCCTTTAATTTGCCAATCGTTGTCGAAAAAAAGAACGGATAACTGACCGGAGCGCGATGTATCGCGCCATATGATGCCATTTTCCCGATATCTGGCGACGACTTTAACCGCCGGTAATCGCCATTTATTGTAACGCGAAGCTGAAGCAATTGCCGCCTTTGGCGCTACGGCACGCAAAAATGGCGGAGTAGATGAGGTTTTACTGCCATGATGGGGAACCTGTAATATCGTAGCGCCCAACAAATCTCGCTGATGCCGCACCAGCTGTGCTTCCGACCTTTTCTCTGCATCACCGGTCAGCAACAGGCTGTATTTGCCATCATCGATACGGATGACGCACGAGTCGTCATTTCCCGCTGTTTTTACTGCCTTCGGTGGCCACAGCACCTGGAACTGCAGCGATTGCCATTGCCAGCTTTCCCCCGCGACACAGGGTAAGTGGCCAGCGCCAAGCCGCGGACTCCTCACTGTCGCCAGCGGGAATGCCTGCTGCATATCCTCAAGACCACCAATATGGTCCAAATGATCGTGGCTGATGATGATTTGATCCACCGGCAGCCCACGCCAGTTAAGAAAGGGGACAATGTTACGCGTGGCCGCACTGCCCGTCCCCCAACGGGGTCCAGTATCGTACAATATCGCGCGGCCATTCTTTTCAACCACCATGGCCAAGCCATGACCAATATCGAGCATATCTACGCGCCAACGGTATGACGGAGCTTTCTCCCGCCACAGCACGCAGCACATCGCCAGCGTTACCAGTACCGAGACATAACGCAGCCACCAGTGAAAACGCCAGAAAATCACCATCAACCAGCCCACAATGCTGACAACCAGCGATGTCTCGCCAAGGTCAAGCCACCCCTCCTGCAGGTAATATAATGGGGTGAAAACCCAAGTTAGCGTGAGGTCCGCTGCCCACCACAACCCGGTACTCAACGGAGGGAAAATCCCCAGTACCACGGCGAGAAGGATCAGCGGAACCGTCACCAGGGAAACCAAGGGTACGGCCCAAAGATTGGCCGGTATTGAGGTCATGCTGAGACCAAGAAACAAGCCTGCTTGCATCGGCACCAGCAACAACGTGATGCCGAACTGAATATGCAACCAACGTAGCGGTGCCCAATACCACCCTACGCGGAACCGGGGGCTGAGAGGGACCCATTCAAACCAAAATATCAGGCATAACACCGCCGTTGCCGAGAGCCAAAAGCTGTCGGACAACACCGCCAGCGGATCGCAGATCAGTATCAAGCCGATACACCACAGCCAGACTTGCCATGAGGAACAATGAATACCCCGTATGCGCAACAGCATCCAGAGCGTCAGTGCCAGGCCTGTTCTTACCGCGGGTGGGTGCGCGCCCGCCAACCAGATATAACCTAACGCCCCGAGCCAACTGACAATCAGAGGGAAACGGTAACCAATTCGATGGGCAGGTAAACAAAACTGCATTGCCCGCAGCAAAGCCCAGATCAAAATGGCCACCATCGCCACGTGCAACCCTGAAATGGCCATAAGGTGAGCAATACCGGTTTTTAACATCAGTGAGCGCAGTGAAGGCTCCAGCGCTCCCCTTTCACCAAAGGCCAAAGCCAGTAAAACGGCCTGATAACGAACCGTGCCAATATTGTTTTCGGCATGGCGGATAATACGCTGTCGCCAGCTACAGGCGGGATCCAGGAGTGTGGCGCTCTTTACCTGCGCCGTCAGCGGTTGACGCTGCGACATCGCCCAACGTTGGCTGTCAAAACCCCCTTCATTTAAATTGCCGTGTATCGGCCGCAAGCGTAATTGCATCTGCCAGCGCTGCCCGGCGCACAAAGGTTGCTCCTTGGGTTGCCACAGTGTGGAAAAGGCAATAGATGGCACCAACCACCTGCCATTAATCTGTTCTATATGCATTACCGTCTGCTTGCGTGGCGTAGCCGCAAGCGCAATGCTGCTAACCTGGACCACGGCATGCACTACAGGCCCCTGGCTCAGGCGGTTGATTTGATCGACCAGGTTTCCGGCAGTGAATACCGCCCACAGAAAACCCAAAGCCCCCCATGCCATAAACCGACATAGGGTGCCCCTGCGCCACAGGTAACAACAAATGGGCAGAATGACGCATAGCACTATTCGTGCGTCAGGCAGGTGCGGCATAAAAAGCAGGGGCAGTGTGCCGCAGATAGTCGCGATTATCACCAAATCCAGCGAGGTCTTGATAGGCTTTCTCCCGGTCCGGAGCAGCTGTTCAAGCCGCCAGTATCACGGGATTGTTCACATCGAGGCCAGGTTCCACCAGCCATAATCAAACGACGTGCGAGGGGCGCCGCATAATAACGACGACCGTTACCTTCAGGGGCAACATGTTGCGATGAAGCAAGCAGGAAAGCGCAGAAACAACCTGTCAATCTCAGCGTTCAGGCCAAAAAAAACGGCGCCCTGGGGGCGCCGTTTTATATTTCAGTACAAGCAACAACTCTATGGAAGTCAGTGACTAACCATAGATATTGGCGCGGTCACGCAGCTCTTTACCTGGTTTGAAGTGAGGAACGTACTTGCCGTCCAACTCAACTTTATCACCAGTTTTCGGGTTGCGACCCACACGCGGAGCACGGTAGTGAAGAGAAAAACTGCCGAATCCGCGGATCTCAATGCGTTCACCATCGGCTAACGTAGCAGCCATATGTTCTAGCATCTCTTTCACTGCATCCTCAACGGCTTTCGCCGGTACATGAGATTGCTGGCCAGCAAGTCTTTCAATAAGTTCAGACTTGGTCATAGTTCCTCCAAGCTTTGCAGCTAAACTACCGTATCGGGGCGGTTAAAAAACCGCCCCCCGTCATTACTCGCCTTTAGCCGCTTTGAAAGCTTCAGCCATAGCGTTAGAGAAGTTGCTCTCTTCCTGTTTGTTGCTGTTAACAGTAGCGATTGCGTCTTTCTCGTCAGCTTCGTCCTTAGCACGTACGGACAGGCTTACTACGCGGTTCTTACGGTCAACGCCGGTGAATTTAGCTTCAACGTCGTCACCCACATTCAGAACCAGAGTTGCATCTTCAATGCGGTCGCGAGAGGCTTCAGATGCACGCAGGTAACCTTCTACGCCGCCTGCTAATTCAACTGTAGCACCTTTGGCGTCAACTGCAGTGACTTTACCAGTAACAATAGTACCTTTCTTGTTCATAGACAGGTAGTTATTGAACGGGTCTTCAGCCAGTTGCTTCACGCCCAGGGAGATACGCTCGCGCTCTGCGTCAACTTGCAGAACAACCGCTGCGATTTCGTCGCCTTTCTTGTATTCACGAACTGCTTCTTCGCCTGCAACGTTCCAGGAGATGTCAGACAGGTGAACCAGGCCGTCGATGCCGCCGTCCAGGCCGATGAAGATACCGAAGTCAGTGATAGACTTGATTTTACCTTCAACGCGGTCGCCCTTGTTGTGGGTTTCTGCAAACTGCTGCCATGGGTTGTTTTTGCACTGCTTCAGACCCAGGGAGATACGACGACGCTCTTCATCGATGTCCAGAACCATAACTTCCACTACATCGCCCACGTTAACAACTTTGGACGGATGGATGTTTTTGTTGGTCCAATCCATTTCAGAAACGTGTACCAGACCTTCAACGCCTTCTTCGATTTCTACGAAGCAGCCGTAATCAGTCAGGTTGGTAACACGACCAGTCAGCTTGGTGCCTTCTGGGTAACGTTTCGCGATAGCGACCCATGGATCTTCGCCCAGTTGCTTCAGGCCCAGGGAAACACGAGTACGCTCGCGGTCGAACTTCAGCACTTTAACAGTGATTTCGTCGCCAACGTTGACGATTTCGCTCGGATGCTTAACGCGTTTCCAAGCCATATCAGTGATGTGCAGCAGGCCGTCTACGCCGCCCAGATCAACGAATGCACCGTAGTCAGTGAGGTTCTTAACGATACCTTTAACTTCCATGCCTTCCTGCAGGTTTTCCAGCAGTTGATCACGTTCTGCGCTGTTCTCTGATTCGATAACCGCACGGCGAGAAACTACAACGTTGTTGCGTTTCTGGTCCAGCTTGATGACTTTGAACTCAAGCTCTTTGCCTTCCAGGTGCAGAGTGTCACGTACTGGACGCACGTCAACCAGGGAACCTGGCAGGAACGCACGAATACCGTTCAGCTCTACAGTGAAGCCACCCTTAACTTTGCCGTTGATAACACCGACGACAGTTTCAGCTTCTTCGTAAGCTTTTTCCAGCGTGATCCAAGCTTCGTGACGCTTAGCTTTCTCACGGGACAGCAGAGTTTCACCGAAGCCATCTTCAACAGCGTCCAGCGCAACATCAACTTCGTCGCCTACCTGGATTTCCAGCTCGCCCTGTGCGTTTTTGAATTGCTCAGCCGGGATGGCAGACTCAGATTTCAGACCGGCGTCAACCAGTACTACGTCTTTGTCGATAGCAACTACAACGCCACGAACGATGGAACCCGGACGGGTTTCGATTGTTTTCAGGGATTCTTCAAAGAGTTGAGCGAAAGATTCAGTCATGTTTAATCTTCAGGGTTCTATAGTTTAACGTCCATTTAGCATCCCGCCGAATGGGGTTGTTTCACATACCCCGCCATTGGCTCCATGCCGACAGGGTTTAGGTTACAGGGGTAAAATTTTACCCGATATAGTTCGATACTGCCATGACAAATATGACAAAAAGCCAATAACGCCGCCGCGCTTACTGCTGCGGCAACGCTAAAACTTCATGTGCATATGTCAGCGCACGCTGGATGACTTCGTCGATCGACATGCTGGTTGAATCCAGCACGAGGGCGTCGGAGGCCGGCACCAGTGGCGCAATAGGCCGATTACGGTCACGGTCGTCCCGTTCCTTTATCTCGGCTAAAAGACGTTCAAAGTTAACATTAAAGCCCTTTTCCTGCAACTGTAGCATGCGGCGGTGCGCGCGCTCTTCAGAACTGGCATCCAGGAAAATTTTTACCGGTGCATCGGGGAATACCACGGTGCCCATGTCGCGCCCATCGGCAATCAGACCCGGGGCCTCGCGGAATGCACGCTGGCGGCGCAACAAGGCTTCACGCACGCGCGGAAAAGCCGCTGCCTGCGAAGCGGTATTGCCGACGGTTTCAGTGCGGATCTCGTTGCTGACATCCTCACCCTCCAAAATCACCTGCAGTTTGCCACCTTCGGCAACAAAGCGAACATCGAGATGTGCGGCCAGGGGAACCAGCGCCTCCTCAGAAGTGATATCAACCTGATGATGCAGTGCCGCCAGTGCCAGTACGCGATAAATCGCACCGGAATCCAGCAAACGCCAACCAAGGGATTCGGCCAGCGCTTTACACAAAGTACCTTTGCCTGCGCCACTTGGTCCATCAACGGTTATCACCGGAGCTGTAGCCGTCATTTCTCTCTCCTTCAGGTAGAAAACCTCACAGGGACATAACCTGCCGTCAGCACAATGCGAAAGCATAATTAAAAGCGTCCCTGCCGCCTGCCCGGTCGGGGCAGTCACGGTGGCGCATTATACGCTGCCAAACGATTAACTGTTACCCTGGAACTGTCTGGTTGTTGAAAATAAGCGTATCTCCGCGCAAAAGTATAGTGGACGCCCCCAGCCTGCGGGCGTTAAAAACGATAAAGGCCCAATTAAGGGCCTTAAAAAAAAGCATCTGACTGTGGAATTATGCCAATTGACTGATACGCGCCAGCTGTTCGAAGTAATCCGGGAAGGTTTTCGCGGTACATTTCGGATCGAGAATGGTCACTGGGGTATCCGATAACGCCACCAGCGAGAAGCACATTGCCATACGGTGGTCATTATAGGTGCCGATATCGGCAAATTTCAGCTTAGCCGGCGGCACCACGTGAATGTAGTCTTCCCCTTCATCCACCTCAGCCCCCACTTTACGCAGCTCCGTCGCCATCGCCGCCAAGCGATCGGTCTCTTTTACCCGCCAGTTGTAGATATTGCGGATGGTGGTCGGGCCTTCGGCAAACAGAGCCGCGGTTGCAATGGTCATCGCCGCATCGGGAATATGGTTCATGTCCATGTCGATACCGCGTAGTTCACCGCGGCTGCATTCGATATAGTCATCGCCCCAGGTAATACGCGCACCCATTTTTTCCAGCACGTCGGCAAACTTGGTGTCGCCCTGAACGCTTTTTTTACCAATGCCGGTGACGCGCACAGTACCGCCTTTAATCGCCGCCGCCGCCAGGAAATAAGAAGCGGAAGAAGCGTCCCCTTCCACCAGATAATCACCCGGTGAACGGTAGGTTTGGCCACCGCTAATATGGAACACGCGATAGTTGTCGTGGCTGACTTCAACGCCGAAGGTGCGCATCAGATGCAGGGTAATATCAATGTACGGCTTGGAAACCAGCTCGCCCTTGATATGAATATGGGTGTCCTGTTCGGCCAGCGGTGCCGTCATCAGCAATGCGGTCAGAAACTGACTGGATACGCTGCCGTCCACGGTCACATCACCGCCCTGGAAACCACCGCGCAGGCGCAATGGCGGGTAATCGGTCTGCTCCAGATAATCAATCTGAGCGCCGCCCTGACGCAGGGCATCCACCAGATGACCGATTGGGCGCTCTTTCATACGCGGTTCGCCGGTCAACACCACATCATTGCTGCCCAGGCACAGCGCCGCCGCCAAGGGACGCATCGCGGTGCCTGCATTGCCGAGGAACAGCTCAAGCGGTTGACTGGCTACCAGCGGGCCGGCAACGCCTTCGACTTTACAGGTGGTGCGATCGTCTGACAGCTGGTAACTCACCCCTAACGCCTGTAACGCGTTCAGCATATGACGCACGTCATCGCTGTCCAGCAGGTTGGTCAGCGTTGTCGTTCCTTCCGCCAGCGCAGCCAGCAGCAGAGCACGGTTGGACACGCTCTTGGAGCCAGGTAAGTTGACGGTGCCATTGACCAAGGCAACCGGTTGTAACGTCAGGGAATCCACCATGTGAACAAAAATCTCCAAAATCTGATAAACGAAACGGCCCCGGGATAATGCCGGAGCCGCTTTAACGCAAAAGGACAACAGCGAAGGCTGCCTGCTCACGGCAGGCAACCGGGCTTAACCGTGACGACGTTCGAAGTCGACCATAAAGTCGGTTAATGTCTTCACGCCAGCCAATGGCATTGCATTGTAAATAGAAGCACGCATGCCGCCAACTACCCGGTGGCCTTTTAACGCCTGCAGGCCAATGGCCTCTGCTTCGCTGAGGAAGACTTTATCCAGCGCAGAATCTGCCAGTTGGAACGGCACGTTCATCCAGGAACGGTTGGCATGCGCCACCCGGCTGCGATAGAAGTCAGAGCTGTCGATGGTCGCATACAGCAATTCGGCCTTGGCCTGATTGCGTTTGTGCATCTCTACCAGGCCGCCCTGCTCTTTCAGCCATTTGAACACCAGACCGGACAGGTACCAGGCAAAGGTCGGCGGCGTGTTGAACATGGAATCGTTTTCGGCCAGCACGGTGTAATCGAGGATGGACGGGACTTCGCGACGGGCTTTGCCCAGCAGATCTTCACGTACAATCACCAGGGTCAGGCCGGCCGGCCCAATGTTTTTCTGTGCCCCGGCGTAAATCACGCCGAAACGGCTGACGTCCAGCGGCCCCGACAGAATGGTGGAGGAGTAATCGCCAATCACCACTTTATCGCCAAAGTCGGGTAGCTCATCGATAGCTACGCCATCGATGGTTTCATTCGGGCAATAGTGCACATAGGCCGCGTCATCGCTTAACTGCCACTCTTTCATCGGCTTGATGCCGAGCAGGCCGTCGACGTTGGTTTTCACGTCAATGGTGTTTGGCGAACAGTATTTTTGCGCTTCGGTGATGGCGCTGTGCGCCCAGTAACCGCCGTCGATATAGTCCGCGGTGGTTTTGTCACCCAGCAGGTTCAGCGGCAACGCGGCAAACTGCGCGCGAGCGCCACCGTGGCAGAACAGCACTTTATAATTGGAGGGGATCTTCAGCAGATCGCGCAGATCCTGCTCGGACTGCTGGGCAACTTCGATAAACTCTTTACTGCGATGGCTGATTTCCATCACCGAGGTACCGAGGCCGTGCCAGTTGCACAGCTCCTGTTCCGCACGACGCAACACTTCAACCGGCAGCATTGCCGGACCAGAGCTAAAATTATAAACCTGAGTCATTTCCCCTCACCACATTCACTATTCGCCAATGATACTGGCCTACCGAAATACGCCCGAAGTAACCCATCGGTTTTATCACTCACGCCCCCCGCCTGCAATGGTTATTCGCCCGACGCCGGGAAAGCCTTGAACGTGACGATAACAGGCTCTGCCAAATCACCGGTATTTTCTGCAATAAAACGCTGTGAAGGCGGCCAATTCAGTGGGTTAACACGGTTTTTTATGCTGTATTCAGCCAACATGGCTAGGGGGCGCGGCGGCCCCCGAAATGAAGAAAAGACACTCAGTATTGATTGAACATCTGCTGGATCTGTTTGGCGTCCTTGGTCTGCGTCAACGCCAGTTGAAGCAGGATCCGCGCCTTCTGCGGGTTCAGCGTGCCAGCAGCGACAAAGCCGAACTTCGCGTCATCCACTTCAGCGTCTTCGGTGGTGGAGCCAGTGGGCACTCTGGAAGAACGCACCACGGCGACACCGTTATGTGCGGCCGTCGCCAGCGTATCGAACACCGTTTTATACAGGTTGCCGTTACCGACCCCAGCGCTGACGATGCCTTGATACCCTTCGGCGATCAAAGCCTTCGCAGGAGCATCGGATGCATTGGCGTAATTGTAGATAATGCCCACCTTCGGCAACGCTGTCAGGCTGGACACGTCAAACGGAGTCTCGGTGGTGTGCTTGCGCTGCGGCGCACGCTGGTAATCAACCTTGCCGTTGTGGATGTAGCCAAGCGGGCCGAAATTGGCCGACTGGAAAGTCTGCACCGACGTAGTATTGGTTTTTGTCACATCGCGTGCATCCAACACGCTGTCGTTCATCGCCACCAACACTCCGCGTTTCGCCGATTGCGGATCCGCCGCCGTCACCACTGCGTTATACAGATTGAACGGACCATCAGCGCTCATCGCGGTTGCCGGGCGCATTGCCCCGACGATCACCACCGGTTTGTCGCATTTGACGGTGAGATCCAGAAAATAGGCGGTCTCCTCCAGCGTGTCGGTGCCGTGGGTAACGACAAAGCCGTCCGTTTTGGCGCAGTCGGCGTTGATTTTCTTCGCCAGCTTCAGCCACACCTCATCGTTCATGTCCTGCGACCCGATGTTCACCACCTGCTCGCCCTGAATGTTGGCGAGGTTTTTCAGTTCAGGTACGGCGTTCACCAGAGCGTCAACGCCCAACTTGCCCGCCGTGTAGTTGGATTTCGTCGCCGATTCGCCACCGCCGGCAATGGTGCCGCCGGTCGCCAACAAGGTAATGGTAGGCAAGGCCAGCGCAGAACCGCTCGCCCCCGCCAACAGTAGCGCCACGGCGCTGAGTTTCACTGATTTCATTGAGTTTCTCCATGATAGATAACCCGCTGAATTATGGCCCTTATCCCTAAAAAAACTGTGACTTTACCACCGCTTTAGGAATACATGGAGCTTGGGCGTAAAACCCCGTATCATTGCGCGTTTTTAGTACGCTCAAAAAGTGAAGACAATGACGCAAACTTTTATCCCTGGCAAAGACGCTGCGCTGGAAGACTCTATCGCCCGTTTCCAACAGAAATTAAGCGACCTGGGTTTTAATATCGAAGAGGCCTCCTGGCTGAACCCGGTTCCTCATGTATGGTCGGTTCATATCCGCGATCGCGATTGCCCGCTGTGCTTCACCAACGGCAAAGGCGCCAGCAAAAAAGCTGCGCTGGCCTCCGCTTTGGGCGAATACTTCGAGCGTCTCTCCACCAACTATTTCTTTGCCGATTTCTATCTGGGTAAACAGATTGCCGAAGGCGACTTCGTGCATTACCCGAACGAGAAATGGTTCCCGATCCCGGCAGATGACTCGCTGCCGGCCGGTATTCTCGATGAGCGTCTCCATGCTTTCTACAATCCGGATCAGGAAGTCAATGCGAGCGATCTGATCGATCTGCAGTCCGGTAATGGCGATCGTGGCATTTGCGCCCTGCCGTTCTCTCGCCAGTCTGACCAGCAGACCGTTTACATTCCGATGAACATCATCGGTAACCTGTACGTGTCCAACGGCATGTCCGCCGGTAATACCGCCAATGAAGCGCGTGTGCAAGGCCTGTCCGAAGTCTTCGAGCGTTATGTAAAAAACCGCATCATCGCAGAAGCGATCAGCCTGCCGGAGATCCCGGCCGAGGTACTGAACCGCTACCCTGGCGTGGTAGAAGCCATCGCCAAGCTTGAGGAAGAAGGCTTCCCGATCCTGTCTTACGACGCGTCGCTGGGCGGCAACTATCCGGTGATCTGCGTGGTGCTGTTCAACCCGGCTAACGGCACCTGTTTTGCTTCGTTCGGCGCTCACCCTGATTTCGGCGTGGCGCTTGAGCGTACCGTGACTGAACTGCTGCAAGGCCGTAGCCTGAAAGATCTGGACGTGTTCACCGCGCCGACCTTCGACGACGAAGAAGTGGCGGAGCACACTAACCTGGAAACCCACTTTATCGATTCCAGCGGTTTGATCTCCTGGGATATGTTCAAGCAGGATGCAGACTACCCGTTTGTCGACTGGAGCTTCAGCGGCAGCACGCAGGAAGAATTCGCGACGCTGATGAGCATCTTCGACAAAGAAGACGCTGAAGTGTACATCGCCGACTATGAGCACTTGGATGTGTACGCCTGTCGCATCATCGTGCCGGGCATGTCCGATATCTACCCGGCGGAAGACCTGCTGCTGGCCAACAACAGCATGGGGGCGCACCTGCGTGATACGCTGCTGGCGCTGCCGGGCAGCGAGTGGGAACCGCAGGAGTATCTGGCTCTGATTGAACGCATGGACGACGAAGGCCTGGACGACTTCACCCGCGTGCGCGAGCTGCTGGGGATTGCTTCCGGCAAAGACAACGCCTGGTCTACCCTGCGCATAGGCGAGTTGAAGTCGATGCTGGCGCTGGCCGGCGGCGATCTGGATCAGGCGCTGATCTGGGCCGAATGGACGCAGGACTTCAACTCCTCCGTTTTGAGCCCGGCGCGCAGCAACTACTACCGTTGTTTGCAAACCCTGTTGCTGCTGACGCAGGAGCCTGAACGCGATCCGGCGCAATACTACTCCGCCTTCGTGAAGATGTACGGTCAGGAAACGGTGGATGCAGCCTCTGCAGCCATCAGCGGTGAAGAACGCTTTAACGGCCTGTTCGCTGTCGATAGCGATCTGAAAGCCTTACCGGCACATCAGGCGCTGCTAGCGGCCTATGAAAAACTGCAGACCGCCAAGCGTCGCCATTGGGCGCAGGCATAATCTCAGTATCTGTGCGCCGGTGACCTTCTGCCGGCGCCACATCCTTGTCCCATAACAATATTAAAATTTTATTTTGGCGGTTAAATAACCTGTTTTCTGCTTTTATTTTTTCGCCTAATTACGCACTTAACGGCAAACAAGAGAAATAAAACAGCAGTTGTTACGGGTCGGTAAAATAATAATTAACCGATAATTAAACCTTGCCGCTCAGAAAGTGACAAAATGCGTTAAATTTTAACCTGGCCGGGGTTGGTACGGTCGTAAATTCAAAATTATTTGCAAACATTAAAAAAATGTTTTTGATTAAAAATCAATGAATTAACCAAATAAACCTTGCGATTTATCTGGCTTTTGACCGTTTTAGTTTCCCGCCTTATGATCCAAATCAATTTTTACCCTATACTGCTTTGCTAGTATCTCATTGCGTTGTTTTAACCCTTAAAAGCGAGAGTTAGTGTGAAAGCTGACAACCCCTTCGATCTGATATTACCTGCAGCAACGGCGAAAATCGCTGAAGATGCAGGTGTGTATAAAGCCACCAAGCACCCGCTGAAAACGTTTTATTTGGCGATTACTGCCGGCGTCTTTATTTCAATCGCATTCGTATTTTATATCACTGCGACTACCGGCACTGCCGGTGTGCCTTTCGGCCTGGCAAAACTGGTCGGCGGCATCTGCTTCTCTCTGGGGTTAATGCTGGTCGTGGTTTCAGGCGCCGACCTGTTCACTTCCACCGTGCTGATTGTCATTGCCAAGGCCAGCGGCCGCATCAGCTGGTACCAGCTGGCAGCCAACTGGCTGAATGTCTATATCGGCAACCTGATCGGCGCCCTGTTCTTCGTCGCGCTCATCTGGTTCTCCGGCGAACACATGGTGGCCAACGGCCAATGGGGCCTGAACGTCCTGCAAACCGCTGACCACAAGCTGCATCACACCTTTGTTGAGGCCGTCTGCCTCGGCATCCTGGCTAACCTGATGGTCTGCCTGGCCGTGTGGATGAGCTACTCAGGCCGCAGCCTGATGGACAAAATGTTCGCCATGATCCTGCCGGTCGGCATGTTCGTCGCCAGCGGTTTCGAACACAGCATCGCCAACATGTTTATGATCCCTATGGGTATCGTGGTTAAAAACTTCGCCACGCCGGAATTCTGGCAAGCCATAGGGGCAGCACCCGAGCAGTTTGCTCATCTGACCGTAAGCAACTTTATCATCGACAATCTGATCCCAGTCACCATTGGCAACATCATTGGCGGCGGCCTGCTGGTTGGGTTGACTTACTGGGTAATTTATCTGCGCGGTGGTGAACAACAGCACTAAGCTGTTAGTTATCGCGCGCCGAGTTAGAACTCCACAATTAAAGGTAGGTGTATAATGACCGAACTTAACGAGAAGTTAGCCAAAGCTTGGGAAGGTTTCAGCAAAGGTGACTGGCAGAACGAAGTCAACGTTCGTGACTTCATCCAGAAAAACTACACTCCTTACGAGGGTGATGAATCCTTCCTGGCAGGCGCAACTCAGGCCACCTCCACCCTGTGGGAAAAGGTTATGGAAGGGATCAAACTGGAAAACCGCACCCATGCGCCAGTTGATTTCGACACCAACGTTGCCGCGACCATCACTTCCCACGACGCCGGCTACATCGCCAAAGAACTGGAAACCATCGTAGGTCTGCAGACTGACGCCCCTCTGAAACGCGCGCTGATCCCATTCGGCGGCATCAAAATGGTCGAAGGTTCTTGTAAGGTCTATGGCCGCGAACTGGATCCACAGCTGAAAAAAGTGTTCACCGAATACCGCAAAACCCACAACCAGGGCGTATTCGATGTTTACACCAAAGACATCCTGAACTGCCGCAAATCCGGCGTGCTGACCGGTCTGCCAGATGCATACGGCCGTGGTCGTATCATCGGTGACTACCGCCGCGTAGCGCTGTACGGCATCGATTTCCTGATGGCCGACAAACTGAACCAGTTCAAGTCTCTGCAGACCAAGCTGGAAAACGGCGAAGATCTGGAAATGACCATCCAGCTGCGTGAAGAAATTGCTGAACAGCACCGCGCTCTGGGTCAGATCAAAGAAATGGCTGCCAAATACGGCTGCGACATCTCTGGTCCTGCTACTACCGCACAAGAAGCTGTACAGTGGACTTACTTCGGCTACCTGGCCGCGGTTAAATCTCAGAACGGCGCAGCCATGTCCTTCGGCCGCGTGTCTACCTTCCTTGACGTGTTCATCCAACGCGACATCGATGCAGGCAAGCTGAACGAAGAACAAGCGCAGGAACTGATTGACCATCTGGTAATGAAACTGCGTATGGTGCGCTTCCTGCGTACCCCTGAGTATGATGAGCTGTTCTCCGGTGACCCAATCTGGGCGACCGAATCCCTGGCAGGTATGGGCGTTGACGGCCGTACTCTGGTAACCAAAAACAGCTTCCGCTTCCTGAACACCCTGTACACCATGGGGCCGTCTCCGGAACCAAACATGACCATCCTGTGGTCTGAAAAACTGCCTCTGAACTTCAAAAAGTACGCGGCTAAAGTGTCTATCGACACCTCCTCCGTACAGTATGAAAACGATGATCTGATGCGTCCTGACTTCAACAACGATGACTATGCCATCGCCTGTTGCGTTAGCCCGATGATTGTCGGTAAACAAATGCAGTTCTTCGGTGCCCGTGCCAACCTGGCGAAAACCATGTTGTACGCTATCAACGGCGGCGTTGATGAAAAACTGAAAATGCAGGTTGGTCCGAAAGAAGCACCAATGATGGACACCGTACTGGACTATGACAAAGTCATGGAACGTATGGACCACTTTATGGATTGGCTGGCCAAACAGTACGTGACCGCGCTGAACATCATTCACTACATGCACGACAAGTACAGCTATGAAGCTGCGCTGATGGCGCTGCACGACCGTGACGTTTATCGCACCATGGCCTGCGGCATCGCCGGTCTGTCGGTTGCGGCTGACTCCCTGTCCGCCATCAAGTACGCTAAAGTGTCCACCATCCGTGACGAAGACGGCCTGGCCGTAGACTTCAAAATCGAAGGTGAATACCCGCAGTTCGGTAACAACGATGCTCGCGTTGATGACATCGCCTGTGACCTGGTAGAACGTTTCATGAAGAAAATTCAGAAACTGCGTACTTACCGTAATGCGGTACCGACTCAATCCGTACTGACCATCACTTCTAACGTGGTCTACGGCAAGAAAACCGGTAACACCCCAGACGGTCGCCGCGCTGGCGCGCCATTCGGTCCAGGTGCTAACCCAATGCACGGTCGCGACCAGAAAGGTGCTGTAGCCTCCCTGACCTCCGTAGCCAAACTGCCGTTTGCTTACGCGAAGGACGGGATCTCCTACACCTTCTCCATCGTGCCAAACGCGTTGGGTAAAGACGACGACGTGCGTAAAGCCAACCTGGCGGGTCTGATGGACGGTTACTTCCACCACGAAGCTTCTATCGAAGGTGGCCAGCACCTGAACGTTAACGTGATGAACCGTGAAATGCTGCTGGACGCGATGGAAAACCCTGAGAAATACCCTCAGCTGACCATCCGCGTATCCGGTTATGCCGTTCGCTTCAACTCGCTGACCAAAGAACAACAGCAAGACGTCATTACTCGTACTTTCACTCAGTCGATGTAATAGCCCCATCCGGGCGGGGTTTCCCGCCCGGTAGTCAAGCTGAAATTCGGGGCCGGATCTTTCCGGCCTTTTTAGCAAATGCACTACCCTGACTCACCCAGAGTCTGTTTTGCCAGATAGCTATACTGAATGGAATTGGTGGATATCCGGCAAAACAGTTATCCGGCGTAATAACCGGCCAACAGGCATCGTTTCACCCCAGTCGTCGGGCCTTGCCCGGTTGCTGCATCGCTGATCCCTGGCTGGCGGTTATGAGCCTACTTTTAGACTGCGTTTGACAGTCAATATTGGAGAAAACCCCGCAATGTCAGTGAAAGGTCGCATCCACTCCTTCGAATCCTGTGGCACCGTAGACGGTCCGGGGATCCGCTTTATCGTCTTCTTCCAGGGCTGCCTGATGCGCTGCCTGTATTGCCATAACCGTGACACCTGGGATACCCACGGCGGGAAAGAGGTGACCGTAGAAGAGTTGATGAAAGACGCCGTCTCTTATCGTCACTTTATGAATGCTTCCGGCGGTGGCGTAACGGCCTCCGGCGGTGAAGCCATACTGCAGGCAGAATTCGTCCGCGATTGGTTCCGCGCCTGCCATGAAGAAGGGATCAATACCTGTCTGGACACCAACGGCTTTGTGCGCCGTTACGATCCGGTGATAGACGAACTGCTGGATGCCACCGATTTGGTGATGCTGGATCTCAAACAGATGAACGACGACATTCACCAGAATCTGGTCGGCGTTTCCAACCACCGCACGCTAGAATTCGCCCGCTATCTGGCGAAGCGCAATCAACGCACCTGGATCCGCTATGTGGTAGTGCCGGGCTGGTCCGATGATGACAAGTCAACGCACCTGCTGGGCGAGTTCACCAAAGACATGACCAACATCGAGAAAATCGAACTGCTGCCCTATCACGAACTGGGTAAGCACAAATGGGTGGCGATGGGTGAAGAGTACAAGCTGGACGGCGTCCATCCGCCGAAAGCGGAAACCATGGATCGCGTGAAAAGCATTCTGGAAAGCTACGGCCATAAAGTGATTTACTGAGCCCGTTAGCGATAACAAAAAACCCGGCACGCAATGGCCGGGTTTTTTATGCTCAGGCGGCAGCCAACGGGGTGTGGTGACGATCCGGCTTTCTCAGCAACATCATCAGATACACCAACGCAACGGCGGCAATCATCACAAACAGCAGGCGGTCGGAATAATTTTGCATCAGCAGCGCCGTCATCGAAGGCCCGAGCAGGCTGCCGATGGTATAGCTCATCAACAGCGCCTGGTTCATCGCCACCAGCTCATGCGGCAACGCCTTCTCACAGGCCCAGGACATCGCCACCGGATATAGGGTGAACCCGGCACAACCGAGAATGAACAACGCGGGTGCCATTGCATAGTTGCCAAGCATGGCGATACTGGCAAGGATCACCACAAACACCTGAATACGTAGCACCAGCAAACGACCATAGCGGTCTGCCAGACGCCCGACCGGCCATTGTCCGACAATGCCGGAGCTGACCAGCAACGCCATCCAGTAACCCACGTTGGCGTCACTCATGCCCTGATGGGACAGGTACAGCGGCATCAGGCCATATAGCGAGCCGAGTACAATGCCGGAAATGATACAGCCATTAATCCCCAACCGCGCGCTACGGCGCTTCAACATTGGCCAAACCGCAGCCTGTTGGGGTTCGTCGTGCCGACTGTTAACCCGGGCAAACAGCATCGGCAGCGTGGCACTGAGCACGATGGCCGTGACCCATGGCACCACATTCAACAGTTCGGTCGATACCATGCTCAACAACAGTTGGCCGACGACCGTACCCAGGTAATAAACCATCATATAAGCCGCCAGCAATTGGCCGCGGTTAGACAGATTGCCGCTACGCAGCAAGGCGCTCTCGACGATCACCCAAATCCAGGCACAGCCGATGCCGGCAAAGAAACGCCAGCCCATCCAACTCCAAAAATCGAGCGACAATGCCATACCGGCAGTCGCCACAGCGAACACCACGCAGGCAAGATGATAGCTGCGGGTAAAACCAATGCGCTGGATGAGTTTGCCCGCAATCAGCGTGCCGACCAAGTTGCCGGTAAAGTAAGAGGAACTTACCATTCCTACCTGCCAGGTTGACAACTGAGCATGGGTTAACCAAAGAGGGACTAACGTATTCAATACGGCAATAGAGACCGTGAGCAACAACAGGCCACAGAGCAGCAGGAGCACTGGGCGGGAATATGCGGACATAGTGAGATTGAAACCGAACGCGCAATGGGAGTGCGCGCATCATGCCACTGGCGATAAAAAAGTCAATCAGCTCTTATATGTATACCGCACAATTTGTATTACGCGGCCTATTCAGCTGCTAAATGGCCGTCATTGCCTGCGTTTTGCGCAGCTGACGGCCATTCATTTTTTATCAGAAATACAGTTCTAAAGATTCAACTTCAGCAGTGCATTCCGCGCCCCAGGCGCCCAGGGTAATTTGCGCCAACTGCGCCAATCCCTGATAGAAAGGATGCTGCGCATTGGCTTCCAAGAGTTCCAGATAGCGTGGCGCCCATGGCAGCAAATGTTTTGTCAGCAGTTGCTCGACCAACCCGCCCTGACGTTCTTCGGCCAGCCACGCCACCATCATCAGCAAAGTGCCAATATGATCTTCCGGCTCATTGCGATCGTGCTGAGCTTCAATGCCGTTGGCCCGTAACCACTTGCGCAGCCGCAGGGTCGAATGACCAAACAGCACGTTCTCTTTATCCAGATACACCGACCCCCATAATGGCGCCGGTAAGGTATCAGGCCCCACAAACAGACGTTGGTAAGCTTCCGCCAGGGATTCATCCTGTTGATCTTCAATACCGGTCGCAATCAGCGCGGCCGCCGTCTGTAGCTGCTCAGCATCGCCGTACGGCCACTCTTTGACCCACTCAGATTCAGACAGGGTTGCCAACAGCTGTTGGCCGTCTTCACTTTCTGGCGGCGCGTACAGCAACACACCCAGCACCCGCCCCGTTAAAGCGATATTTTCAAGCGTCATAAATCAAGGATCCTTTTAAGGGCGCAGTTTATCACTGCGCCTCACTACAATATTAACCGGCCACCGCCATGCCGACGGTCATATGCAGGCCGTAGAACACGCCCCGCCCCACCAGCTCACCGGCGATAACCAGAATCAAACCTAAAGCCATTCCCATCACTCTGGCGTTACCACGGCGCAGCAGCGGGCAGATCCAGCAGCCCAACCCCAGCACCACCAGCACCAAACGCCCAACCATTAATTGGCCGTACTGCGGGATTAGCGCTGATGCCTGCTGTACCGAGCTGCTGATGCTGGCCAGTTCGTAGCCTTGCATCATTACAGTCCCCAGACTGACCAACAGCGCCACCACGCTCAGGGTAGCCAGTGAATGCCGGGTTGTAACGTCCAGCCCCGCAAAACGCAGCAACAAAACGCCCAGCATTGGCCCCCCGATCGGTACCGTCAGGAAAAAGCTCAGCGTAGTGTAACCGTTATGCCAGGTTGGCACCGTATCGATTTGATATACCCGCGTCATCATGTAAACAAAGACCAGGCCCAATGCCATGGTCACCCACAACCACACGCGACCCAATAACGGCGGTATTTTGCCCAATACCGCCAACAGCCAATAACAACCGCCGACGGCGAAGAACAAGGCGCCAGCGGCTATTTCGTTACTCAATGCCGAAGCGCCAATGCGGTTCAACGAGTTAAACGCCCGCCACGGCGAACCGAGGTGCAGCGTGGAAGCCACGAAAGCGATGCCCATCAGCAACCACAGGAAAAACATCGCGCGATGAACGGCCCGACGCTGCTGTTCGTTCAAGTTACCGCCAATTATGGCGAGCCCCATGACGATAACCGCCCCCACCACGCATTGTCCCAATACGGTAAACAACATCAGCGGCCATTCTTGCCATCCCATGCCCATATCAAACCTCCTTTGGATTGGCCAAATAGCCAGTGGTGTCGCCACTTGGGCGGCTGTTGGCATTGGGTTTTACCACCATGCACGGTCGGGTAAAATGCGTCGCCGGCAGAGGAGCAACCTGCGCCAGAGAGCCATGCTGCTGCCGCAGTTGCTCAATCGGGCCAAAATCCAGAGCCCGCAGTGGACAAGATTCCACGCAGATAGGTTTATGGCCTTCGGCTACCCGCTCATAACAGCCATCGCACTTGGTCATGTGGCCCTTGGTCGCATTGTACTGAGGTGCGCCGTATGGACAGGCCATATGGCAGTAGCGACAGCCGATACACACCTCTTCATTCACCACCACAAAGCCGTCTTCCCGCTTGTGCATTGCGCCGGTCGGACACACTTTGGTACAGGCGGGATCTTCACAGTGGTTGCAGGCAATCGACAAATAATAGGCGAATACGTTTTGTTGCCAGCCGTCGCCATCCTGGAACCAATCTCCACCGGCATATTCATAGATGCGGCGGAAGCTGACGTCCGGCGTCAAATTTTTATAGTCTTTGCAGGCCAGTTCGCAGGTTTTGCAGCCAGTGCAACGACTTGAATCGATAAAGAATCCATATTGCTGAGTCATTGGCTACCCCTTATACCTTTTCGATTTGAATCAGGTTGGTATGCTGCGGATTGCCCTTAGCCAACGGCGAAGGCCGGTGGGTGGTCAGGGTATTCATGCAGGCACCATGGTCGACACGGTCACCGCGCATGTCGGCCTGATGCCAGGCTCCCTGCCCCATAGCGACAACGCCAGGCATGATCCGCGGCGTCACTTTGGCTTCGACACGCACTTCGCCACGCCCATTGAATACCCGCACCTGGTCGCCGCCGATAATGCCGCGTGACTGGGCGTCCAGGGGGTTGATCCACACCTCCTGGCGACAGGCCGCCTGCAACACATCGATGTTGCCGTAGCTAGAGTGGGTACGGGCCTTGTAATGGAAGCCAAACATTTGCAATGGGTAAGTGTGGCGCAGAGGATCGTCCCAGCCTTCAAAGGTAGAGGCGTAAATTGGCAACGGGCTGATGGTTTCGTCTTTTTCCAACTGCCAACTGCCGGCGATGTCGGCCAGCCTGGAGGAATAGATTTCTATCTTGCCGGACGGCGTTTTTAATGGATTCGCTTCGGGATCCTGGCGGAATTTTTTGTACGCCACGAAATGCCCATTGGGATCTTTGCGCTTATAAATCCCCATACTGCGTAACTCTTCATAACCCGGCAGCAGCGGATCCCTGGCCTGCATTTTGGCGTACAAATGTTGCAACCACTGTGCCTGGGTACGCCCTTCGGTAAACTTCTGATGCACCTCTGGCCCCAGCCGGCGCGCCACTTCACTCAGCACCTCATAGATGCCCTTGCGTTCAAATTTCGCAGGGGTCGCAGGTTGGATAAAGATCAGATACCCCATGTTACCGGCATAGTCGTTGGGAATAATGTCTTCCTGTTCGACGGTCATCAGGTCGGGCAGTAAAATGTCGGCATATTTGGCCGAAGAGGTCATAAAGTTTTCGAGCACCACGATCATTTCGCACTGGGATTCGTCCTGCAAAATATCGTGGGTTTTGTTGATGTCAGAATGCTGGTTGGTGATGGTGTTACCGGCATAGTTCCAAATGAACTTGATCGGCACGGTCAGTTTGTCTTGCCCGCGTACCCCGTCACGTTTGGCGGTCATCTCCGGGCCACGCACTATGGCATCGGTCCAGCTAAAGCAGGAGATCTGCGCTTTGACCGGATTAGCCAGAACCGGCATTCGCTCAATGGTAATGGTGTAGGTCGATTCACGCGCCCCACTGTTGCCGCCATTGATGCCAACATTGCCGGTCAGGATGGGCAGCATGGCGATTGCACGCGAGGTCAGTTCGCCATTGGCCTGTCGCTGTGGCCCCCATCCCTGGCAGATATAGGCCGGTTTCGCCGTGCCTATTTCCCGGGCCAGTTTGATAATACGATTGGCCGGAATGCCGGTAATCTTCGCCGCCCACTGCGGCGTCTTTTCAACGCCGTCTTCACCTTGCCCAAGAATGTAAGCCTTATAGTGCCCATTTACCGGCGCATCGGCAGGCAAGGTTTTTTCGTCATAGCCGATGCAATACCGATCCAGAAAGGGTTGGTCGACCAACTCTTCGCTGATCAAAACATGCGCCAGCCCGGCAACCAATGCCGCGTCCGTACCGGGACGAATAGGGATCCATTCATCCTCACGCCCGGCAGCCGTATCGGTATAACGCGGATCGATAACGATCATGCGCGCATGAGAACGTTCACGCGCCTGCTCCAGATAATAGGTAATGCCGCCACCGCTCATTCGCGTTTCCGCCGGATTGTTACCGAACATCACCACCAGCTTGCTGTTTTCGATGTCAGACGTGCTGTTACCTTCGTTGCTGCCATAGGTATAGGGCATGGCGCAGGCGATTTGCGCAGTGCTGTAAGTGCCGTACTGGCTGAGGTAACCGCCATAGCAGTTCATCAGTCGAGCGACCAGCGACGCATTCGGCGACGAACGGGTAATGTTGCCGCCAACGATGCCCGAGGTGTAATTGATATATACCGCTTCGTTACCGTACTGTCCGACGATGCGTTTCAGGTTGTCGGCAATGGCATCAAAAGCTTCCTCCCAACTGATACGCTTGAACTTGCCTTCCCCCCGCTTGCCAACGCGTTTCATCGGGTAATTCAGACGATCGGGATGATTCATGCGGCGGCGAATCGAACGGCCACGCAAACAGGCTCGTACCTGATGGTCGCCATATGCGTCCAGTCCGGTGTTATCGGTTTCGACCCAATAGACTTCGTTATCACGCACGTGCAAGCGCAAGCCGCAGCGGCTGCCGCAGTTGACCGAGCAAGCCCCCCAAACCACTTTATCTTGCGTGGCTTTTTGCACACTTTCGCTGATTGAATCCGCCAATGCCCGGCGGCTAAACGGCAAGGCTATGCCACCCACGGCCATAGCCAGTCCAACGATACCGCCGGACTTTACCAAGGCGCGGCGGCTGACGCCTGCAGACACTTGGCTATTTTCTTTTTTTTCCGACATAACTCACTCCACGTTTTACCCTGGTATTGATAAACGTCATGCCTTTGACTCAAGGCGGCGAGCAGAGGAGGCAGAACTGATGTCTGCTGATGAGCTTGAGTAAAAACCCTCCTCTATAGAGGGATATTACTCAGAAGTGGGTAGTGAACTTTGTCTGCTATCAATAAAGCGGGGGAAGGAGATGAAAGAAAAAGTCCTTTCGAACAAAAGGATAATAGTTTTCTTATAAAAAAAGCGCCCGCAGGCGCTTTTCATAGAACAGGCAATAATTTAGCCGATATATTCCAGGCCGCCCATATACGGTCGTAATACTTCCGGCACCTGAATACGGCCATCGGCCAACTGGTAGTTTTCCAGCACGGCAACCAGCGTACGACCGACTGCCAGACCAGAACCGTTCAGCGTATGCACCAGGCGCGGCTTCTTCTCGGTTTTGCTACGGCAGCGAGCCTGCATGCGGCGGGCCTGGTAATCCCACATGTTGGAACAAGATGAGATCTCGCGGTACGTGTTCTGCGCCGGCAGCCACACTTCCAGATCGTAGGTCTTGCACGAGCCTGCCCCCATGTCGCCGGTACACAGCAACATTTTACGGTACGGCAGGTTCAGCAGTTGCAGCACTTTCTCCGCATGACCGGTCAGCTCTTCCAGCGTCGCCATGGAGTCTTCCGGACGGACAATTTGAACCATCTCGACCTTGTCGAACTGGTGCATGCGGATCAGACCGCGGGTATCGCGACCATAAGAACCGGCTTCGGCACGGAAACATGGCGTATGCGCGGTCATCTTCAGCGGCAGCGATTCCTCTTCCAGGATCTCGTCGCGCACCAGGTTGGTCAACGGCACTTCTGCCGTTGGGATCAGCGCATAGTTGCTGCTGTCGGATTCCTCTTCCAGCGGTTTGGTGTGGAACAGATCTTCACCAAACTTCGGCAACTGGCCGGTACCGTACAACGTGGCATGGTTGACCAGGTAAGGCACGTAGGTTTCCTGATAGCCATGCTGTTCGGTATGCAGATCCAGCATGAACTGGGATAACGCGCGGTGCATACGGGCGATTTGCCCCTTCATCACCACAAAGCGTGAACCGGTCAGTTTTACGGCGGCAGCGAAGTCCAGGCCACCAGCCATTTCGCCCAGATCAACGTGATCGCGTACCTGGAAATCATACTGGCGCGGCTCGCCCCAGCGGCTAACTTCCTGGTTATCGCCGTCGTCTTTGCCATCAGGAACTGAATCATCCGGCAGGTTCGGGATCGCCAACGCATAATCGCGGATTTCAGTCTGCAGCTGATCCAGTGCGGCCTTGGCAATATCCAGCTTGTCACCCAGCTCGTTGACTTCGCGACGCAGCGGCTCAATGTCTTCCCCGCGCGCTTTAGCCGCGCCGATGGATTTCGATCGGGAGTTACGTTCTGCCTGCAGCATTTCAGTTTCTACCTGCAGAACTTTGCGACGCTCTTCTTGAGAACGCAGCAGATCCAGATCGAGTTTAAAGCCTCGGCGAGCCAGTTTGACGGCGACTGCGTCTAGCTCATTACGCAGCAGATTGGGATCGAGCATGCTAATCCTGTGCTTATTGTTATTGAAAGAAAATTTGTTGTTTTATTCGGCTGTTTAAAAGCCGCATAAAGGAAGAGTGGTACCCGCTAACCTTACCGCAACGGCAACGCTAGCGGTAGCGTTTTGTCTGGCTATTTTGATCCTGCTCAGCCAGCCATGCCAGCTTTTCGCCGATTTTACCTTCCAACCCGCGTGCGGTTGGATGATAGTAACGCGTCCTGGCCATTTCGGCCGGAAAATAGTCCTCGCCGGCAGCATAGGCATTGGGTTCGTCGTGAGCGTAACGGTACTCCGCGCCTAACCCCATTTCCTTCATCAGCTTGGTTGGCGCATTGCGCAAATGCTCGGGCACATCGTAATCGGCTTGCTCTTTAGCATCGCGCATGGCCGCTTTGAAGGCGGTATAAACGGCGTTGCTTTTTGGCGCGCAGGCCAGGTAAACGATCGCTTGAGCAATCGCACGCTCACCTTCGGCCGGACCAACGCGCGTAAAGCAGTCCCAGGCGGCGATCGCCACCCGCATACCGCGGGGATCGGCATTGCCGACATCTTCCGAAGCAATGGCCAGCAACCGGCGCGCCACATACAGCGGATCGCCTCCGGCGGTAATAATGCGGGCATACCAGTACAGCGCGGCGTCCGGGGCTGAGCCGCGCACCGATTTATGCAACGCCGAAATAAGATCGTAAAAACGATCGCCTTTATTGTCGAAGCGCGCACTGCGTTCGCCGGAGACTTCTTTGAGCAACTGCGGCGTCAGCACGCGAATGCCTTTGGCGTCGATCTCCGCCATGTCCGCCATCATCTCCAGGCTGTTCAACGCCCGGCGCGCATCGCCGCCCACCAGTTCCGACAGCATGCGACGGGTCTCTTCCGGCAGCTCGATATTCTGGCCGCCAAACCCCCGGCTGTTGTCCTGCATCGCCTGATCCAGCACCTGGCTGATATCTTCTGCAGTCAGCGCTTTCAGCAAATACACACGGGCGCGAGACAACAGCGCCGAGTTAAGCTCAAAGGACGGGTTTTCGGTTGTCGCCCCGATAAAGGTAATGGTGCCGTCTTCGATGTGCGGCAGGAAGGCATCCTGCTGGCTTTTATTGAAACGGTGTACCTCATCGACAAACAAAATGGTGCGACGACCGGCGTCACGATTCTGTCGTGCCCGCTCAATCGCCTCACGGATTTCTTTGATGCCCGATGTTACTGCGGAAATTCGCTCGACGTCCGCCTGGCCGTAGCGGCCGATCAACTCCGCCAGCGTGGTTTTCCCGGTGCCGGGCGGCCCCCACAGAATCATCGAATGCAGTTGCCCCGCCTCAATGGCACGCGGCAAAGGCTTACCGGCAGCCAGCAGGTGCTGCTGGCCGATGTATTGCGCCAGCGTGGTTGGCCGCATCCGCGCGGCCAATGGCTGGAACTCATTCTGGGAAAAATCGAGCGACATATTACTCACGCAGACCTCACTGGCGCTGGTCGTCCAGCGTCACCCCCTTCGGCGGGGTAAATTTGAATTTGCTGGCATCAGCAGCAACGTTCTGCTGACTTTTCAGCGCGTAAGAACTGCGCTGGCCATCCTGCTCAACCGCAGCAAAACTGCGGATGGTGCCGCTGTTGGTCACGGTAATGGCAAACTGCTTCAGGTTGCCGCTGCTGGATTTTGGCGTCAGCTCAAAATCATCGCCTTTCTGCTTAACGTTGTACTGTTTCCAGTCGTTGGCGTTGTTGCGGGTGATCAGCATAAATGGCGTATTGCCGGTCGCATTTTTCAACCAGGTCGCGGTGACTTGCTCAACAAAAGGATTGTAGAACCATAAGGTTTGGCCATCCGACACCAGCACACTCTCGTCCGGCGAGGTCATATGCCAATTAAACAGGTTCGGGCGTTTCACCCAAAGTTCACCTTCCCCCTGCTGCACCGCAGCACCATCGCTGCTGGTCACGGTCTGGGAGAAGCTGGCGTGGAAACTGTTCACTTTCGCCAGACGACTTTGCAAATCCTGCGCGGCGTCGGCCAGCACAGAGGTGGACGCGAATCCCGAAAGCAGACAACAGGCAACTAACAGTTTTTTCATTATTCCAGATACCTTATGAAATGCGTTTACCGCAAGGCGGTGCCGTGCGGGTCAAATTAACCCTTAACACCCTTACTCTACCCGAAGCTATTCGCAGGCAGATAGGTCAATGTTCCGAGAAGCCGGTGGTTTACGCTTCTT
The DNA here is from genome assembly GCF_014164835.1 of Serratia sp. OS31. NCBI lineage: Bacteria > Pseudomonadati > Pseudomonadota > Gammaproteobacteria > Enterobacterales > Yersiniaceae > Serratia > Serratia sp. OS31. The sequence goes on from NZ_JACJFQ010000003.1 coordinate 152,528, forward strand.
TGCACAAGGGCTGCCAAAGTCCTCTGTACTTAAAAGTTAGGTTTTGTGTACTAATAAAAACAAAGGATTACGTTTCAGGTTTACACCAAACATCCGAAACCCCGTTTTTCGGGTGTTTGTCATCAGTCTAAAGGGCCGCTAAGCGGCCCTTTATTATTAAATAACAACGATTAAAGCTTCGTCAGTCATGCCGTGGCGGCGCCAGCACCTCGCGGTTGCCGTTGTGCCCCTGCTCGCTGACGATGCCCTGCGCTTCCATCTGTTCGATGATGCGCGCGGCGCGGTTATAGCCGATACGGAACTGACGCTGTACGCCGGAAATGGAGGCGCGGCGTTTATCCACCACAAACTCCACCGCCTGGTCAAACAGCGGATCCAGCTCTTCATCACCTTCCAGACCGCCACCAGCACCGCCCTCACCGTCGTCACCGCCGTTGAGGATACCCTCTTTATATTGAGGTCGCTCACGCGCTTTCCAATCCTTAACTACCGCATGCACTTCCTGATCGCGCACAAATGCACCATGCACACGAACCGGAATGGAGGAGTTAGGGGCCAGATACAACATGTCGCCCATCCCCAGCAGCGATTCAGCACCGCCCTGATCGAGGATAGTTCGCGAGTCAATCTTGCTCGACACGGTAAAGGCGATACGGGTCGGGATGTTGGCCTTGATCAGGCCGGTGATCACATCCACCGAAGGACGCTGAGTTGCCAGTACCAGATGGATACCCGCCGCACGCGCTTTCTGCGCCAGACGCGCAATCAGCTCTTCAACCTTTTTGCCGACCGTCATGATCAGGTCAGCGAACTCGTCGACCATCACCACGATGTAAGGCTCTTTCTCCAGAACCGGCGGCGTGATGTCCATGCTGTCGGTCGGTTTCCAGAACGGATCCGGGATTGGACGTCCCATCGCCTCGGCCTGATCGACACGTTCGTTGTAACCAGCCAGGTTACGCACGCCGAGCGCAGACATCAGCTTATAGCGTCGTTCCATCTCGGCGACGCACCAACGCAAGGCATTGGCGGCGTCTTTCATGTCGGTAACCACGTCCGTCAGCAGGTGCGGAATACCTTCATAGACCGACAGCTCCAGCATTTTCGGGTCAATCATGATAAAGCGCACTTCTTTCGGCGTGGCCTTATACAGAATGCTCAGGATCATGGCATTGACCCCAACCGATTTACCGGAACCGGTGGTCCCCGCGACCAGCAGGTGCGGCATTTTCGCCAAGTCGGCCACCACCGGCTCGCCGGAGATGTCTTTACCCAAGACGATAGCCAGCGGCGACGGGTTGTCGCGGAATGCCGGGCAATCCAGCACTTCTCGCAGATAGACTGTCTGACGCTTAACGTTAGGCAACTCCAGGCCGACGTAGGGCTTGCCGGGGATCACCTCAACCACACGCACCGCGGAAGTTGACAGTGAACGCGCCAGGTCGCGCGACAGATTGGAAATACGCGCCGCTTTAACGCCCGGCGCCAAATCCAGTTCGAAACGGGTGATGACCGGGCCTGGCAAAATGTCTACCACGTCGGCTTTCACCCGATAATCGGCCAGGCTGGCTTCCACCAAACGCGCCTTCTGTTCCAGCGCGAAGGAATCCACCGGTTCAACCTCTTTCGGTGCTTCGGTCAGCAGATCAAGCGTCGGCAACGGCGTAGTCGGTTTTTGCAGCGGCATATCGTTGCGCATCAGGAACGGGTGGATCAGGCTGTCCATTGCCGGCTGCTGCGGAGCGGTCGGCGCCGGTTGCGCCACAGGTTGCTGATAGGCCGGTGGTTGCTGTTGCGCAGGCGGTTGTTGCTGCGGCTGATAAGCAGGCGGCGCAGACTGGTAGGATTGTACCGGCGGAGTTTGAGGTTGCGTTTGCGGCGCATAAGCCGGCGCGGCTGGCTCAAACTGGCCGAATGGCACATCATCCTCACGTTCGCTTTGCTGCTCGATGCGTTCTTCAAGCTGTGGCGACAGGGTGAACAGCGGCTCAACCGGGCCATCGTCAACCAAATCATCCATCGGCGAGAAACCAAACGCATTGCGAGTATCTACCGGCGTGGTTCGCTGCACCGATGGCGCAGCGTCTTGCTGCCCATAACGCTGATTTTGCTGTTCGGCAAATGCCTGACGCAGTGCGGCTTCCTGCAAAGCAGCCTCGTCGTCCTGGCTCTCCTGCGCGTACTCCTCGCCATAACGTTGGTTTTGCTGCTCGGCAAACGCCTGACGCAGCGCCGCCTCCTGCAAGGCTTCATCGTCTTGATCTGACGGAAGAGCATTCGCATTCGGCAATGGCTCGTCGTCCCCACGGTTACGCTGTTCCTGTTCGGCCATGCGCTGCGAAGGCAGCTTGATGCCGTAAGAAGCCAGTTCACGCCGGGTTGGGATGCGCACCGGATTCGGACGCGGCAACTCAGGACCGAGCCCTTGTTTGACCTGCGAGTTAGCGTCGCTGGTGGCCGTAAAGGCCGGCATAAAGGTATTGGCGGCAACAGCGCCGGCAGCTGCCGTTGCTGCAGCCTGCGCCTGAGGTTTCACGCTGCCGAACGATGGCACCGCAGGCTCACCGGCACTGAAACCGGCCGGAGCACTGACGTCAGCGCTATCGCGTTGAGCGGCGGAGAAATCAAAGGGAGAACGATCGTGCGACGGAGATGCTGCCGGCGCGTCCCAGTTCCCCATGCGCGGTTCGTCATCGTCCTGGTAAGGATCGGCCGGACGCGTTACCTTCGGCGTCGGCGTCTCTTCAGGAATTTCAAACGAATACAGTGGTGGAGCACTGTTTTCCGCTGGCGCGCTCATCGGGCTCTGGTTCACCGAAGCCGGCGCCGTTGGGGCTACCGTAACCGACGGAGCCTGTGCCACAACCGGGGCTGCGGTGACAGGTTCACGAGCCACCGCTGGCACGACAGGCGCGGCATCGGCATCTTCGTCGTCATTCGCCCGCAGGCCGCTGAGCAACGGATCCTCAACCTCTTCCGCCGCCATTTTGGCGGTTTCCGTCACCGAAGGCGCTGAGAACAAGACGTCGTCTTCCGCCGCATTGGCCGCAGCCGCGTTCGAGGCCGCAGCAATCGCTGCCCCTTTCTCTACCGATTCGGGTTGATCTTCGACGTAACGGTCGTCATCGTCGTGATAACGATCATCACGGCGCGAGCGGTTGGTCATAAAGGTGGCCGTCCCCAGCACCACGCCGCCGATCCTCTCGGCAATCACCAGCCATGACCAGCCGGTAAACAGCGTAAGGCCCGCAGCCCAAACGCACAGCAGCGCCAAAGTTGCACCAATGCCGTTGAACCAGGGGAGCATGGCGTTGCTCAGCAAGCTGCCGATAACGCCGCCGGAGGCAAAGTAATAGAGATCGTCGACATTCAGTGCCGCCAGGCCACACGAAGTGAGCACCAGCGCCAAAGTGCCGATCAGGCGCAGGGAAAGCGCAAAATAGTCGATGTATTCGCCGCTGCCGCGCTGACGATAAGCCGCCCAGCACAACACCAGCATGATCGGCGGTATCGCATAGGCGAGTACCCCGAAGGTGAAGAACAGCGTGTCGGCCATCCAGGCCCCGACGCCACCGCCCAGATTATGAATCGGCTCATGCCACGCGGTCTGCGACCAGCTTGGGTCAGAGGGATTGAAACTGACCAAGGCAGCCATGAGGTAAATGGCAAATATGGCTACCACAATCAACACAGCTTCGAGCAAACGGCGACCGCTGCTGAGTTTTCTCAAGGTAACTTCTTTATCTTCTGTATATTCCTGGCTCAAGAAAGGCTCTCCAGGTTCCTGTTAGCTGACATAGCAACAGCGCCGAGAAGCATCCCCGGCGCTGAAACTGTATGGATAAACAGGAGTGTAACCAATTTAATCAGGTTTTGCACCTGCACCCTACCGTGTTTTGATAACCAGACGGTTGCTCTGTTTCACTTCTTCCATTACCACGTACGTACGGGTGTCGTTAACCCCCGGCAGACGCAGCAAGGTTTCGCCAAGCAACTTACGGTAAGCGGACATATCCGGCACGCGGGTTTTCAACAGATAGTCGAAATCACCGGACACCAGATGACACTCCTGAATTTCTTCAAGCTTCTGAACTGCTGAGTTGAATTGCTCAAACACATCCGGCGCACCGCGGTTCAGCGTGATTTCCACGAAGACCAACAGGGACGCATCCAGATAATGCGGGTTGAGCAATGCGGTATAACCATGAATAAAACCCTGGCGCTCGAGGCGGCGCACACGTTCTAAACACGGGGTTGGGGATAACCCCACGCGCTTCGAAAGTTCAACGTTCGAAATACGCCCATCCTTTTGCAGTTCATTGAGGATGTTGCGGTCGATACGGTCGAGATCTTTACCCGGGCGTTTCTTATTGTCTGCCATTATTATTGTCTCTCTTATTTTCTTCCCTGCACTTGCCACACCCTAGCCAACGTCAATGTGTAAGGGCTCGTTCCAAGCGAAGACCCGATGCCTGTCATATGCTTCACTACCATCATTCACCGCTGTGCAGCCTGTCTGTCAAACTCTGCACAAGGCGTTTTAAGCAAGAAGAAAGGTGCCATTCGCTTGCGCGATGTTCCTCCCCTGCCGCACGCGGATCCGGCAACGGCGCAAAATCCTGCGCCAACGCCGCAAATACGTACGATTTACTGCAGGTGGGAGGATAATTTCTTCTTCCTATGATGTTTTCGCAAATGCGCAGCGGATTGTCAAAGTAAAAGAAGCAAAATCAGAAGAACGTACCGTCATGAAAAGTTAGCACCCCGTTTTTAGTTATGAATCGCTGGCTTAAAAACGCCGTGGGTAAGGCACTTAAACCCGCTTAATGTGCTGTTTCCGGTCACTTGAGGCCCCAACGCCCGCCAGCGGCTTCCATAAGTTAAATTGCTGCGTTTTGCGCTCGCTTTAGCAGCAAAACAATAATTAATAGGCAATGACTATCAAACAAATCGTTAACAACATCCCCTGACGCTTTTTTTAATGCCGCATTTTCCCTACAATCGAACCCATTGTCCGCCATTGTGGGAAAAGAGGTTATTCATGGGCACGGCTAAACACAGCAAATTATTGATTCTGGGCTCCGGCCCGGCTGGCTACACCGCCGCGGTTTACGCAGCGCGCGCCAACCTGAGCCCGGTGTTGATTACCGGTATGGAACAAGGGGGTCAGCTGACCACCACCACCGAAGTGGAAAACTGGCCGGGTGATGCCGAAGACCTGACCGGTCCGGCGCTGATGGAGCGTATGCGCGAGCATGCAGAGAAATTCCAGACCGAGATCGTGTTTGACCATATCACCAGCGTTGATCTGCAGAATCGTCCATTCCGTCTGTTTGGCGACAATGGCGAATACACCTGTGATGCGCTGATTATCGCCACCGGCGCATCAGCCCGCTATCTTGGCCTGCCGACAGAAGAAGCCTTCAAAGGCAAAGGCGTTTCCGCCTGCGCTACCTGCGACGGTTTCTTCTACCGTAATCAGAAAGTCGCCGTTGTTGGCGGTGGCAATACGGCGGTAGAAGAAGCGCTGTATCTGTCCAACATCGCGGCCGAAGTTCACCTGATCCACCGTCGCGACAGCTTCCGTTCAGAGAAGATCCTGATCAACCGCCTGATGGAAAAAGTGAAAAACGGCAATATCGTGCTGCACACCGACCACACCCTGGACGAAGTGCTGGGCGACGAAATGGGCGTGACCGGCGTACGCATTCGCAGCACCAAAGCGGAAAATGAAACGCGTGAACTGGCGCTGGCCGGCGTGTTTATCGCCATCGGCCACAGCCCGAACACCAGCATTTTCGGTGGTCAGTTGGAACTGGAAAACGGCTATATCAAGGTGCAGTCCGGCATTCACGGCAATGCCACCCAAACCACCATCCCCGGCGTATTCGCCGCCGGCGACGTGATGGACCACATCTACCGCCAGGCGATCACCTCCGCCGGCACCGGTTGTATGGCGGCGCTGGACGCAGAACGTTATCTGGACGGTATTGCCGACGCAGAAGTTCTGTAACGGCACAGATTGTCATCCTGAAAAGCGGCTACTCAGCCGCTTTTTTTTGTCTCTCAAACAACACCGGGCGGGCCTTCGATGCAGAATCTTCTCCACTGGCGTCTGTTGGTTGCCGTAGCCGACAGCGGCAAGATCACCCTGGCGGCAAGTCAATGCGGCATGACTCAGTCCGGCGCCAGCCAGGCCATCGCTCAGTTGGAAGAGGCGTTGAACACTCCGTTGTTGGTTCGCCTACCGCACAGCGTTACGCTAACGCAAAGTGGTGAACAAATCGTCGCCCATGCCCGCACCATGCTGGCCGAACTCAATGCAATCCAACGCTGCGCGCAGCAGGCGCAAAGTTCGCACGCCGGCAAAATACGCCTGGCCAGTTTCCCTTCGGCATTTGCTCTGCTGTTGCCCCCGTTGCTGCGCAAATTTCACCGCCGTTTTCCCGCCATTGAACTGGTTCAGTTGGAAGGCACCGATCTGGAGGTCGAAAACTGGCTGGCATTGGAAGCTGCCGACGTGGGCATAGTGTTGAATCCGGAACCGGAACGGCAAAGCCACCCACTGGGAAAAGACCTATGGCTTGCCGTGACGGCCGCTGCTCATCAGTTTGCCAGAAATCGCCGGCCGATAGATTTTAGCGAACTGGTCAAACAGCCGTTTGTCTTGGCCACCGGAGGTTGCCGGCTCAATGCTCAGTTGCTGGCGCAACAGGCAGGTTTGGCGCTGATGGATGTCCGCGTCACCGTCAGTGACTGGAACACCGCACTGACGCTGGTACGTGAAGGGATCGGCGTATCGCTGGTGCCCGCATCGGTCATACCTGCAGATACGCCAGGCATTTGCGCCCTGCCGCTGAGCACGCCACTTTATCGCCATTTTGGCCTGGTTTGTTCTTTCGCCGGTGCAGGCTCCGCGCCAGTGCAAACTCTGCTGCACTATCTACAGGATCATCTGCCGTTGCCCGTCAGTAGCTGAGCTGATACCGGGTTTCTGAGATTCTAATTTTTCTGTTGGCGGCGCCGACGGCATTCTGACGACCAAGCGATGTCGCTTTGTGCCTCAGGAATATGCCGATGAAACTCTATTTTGCGCCCGATACCTGCTCCCTCTCGCCACATATCGTTCTGCGGGAATTGGATTTGCCGTTCGAACTGATCCGCGTCAATAACCGCACCAAGCGCAGCGCCGACGGCGGAGACTTTTATCGAATTAATCCCAAAGGTTACGTCGCCGCGTTGATGCTGGACGACGGTCAGGTGATCACCGAAGGCACTGCCATCGTGCAGTATCTGGCGGATTTGCGCCCTGAGGCCGGGCTGGCCCCACCAAACGCGACCTTCGAACGGGTGCGCTTGCAGGAGTGGCTGAATTTCATTACCGGCGAGATCCACGCGGGATCCAGCCCGCTGTTCAACTCAACCCTGCCGGAAGAAGTCAAAATGCTGTTTCGCGACAAGCTGCGACGTCGCCTCGATTTTGTTGCTCAGACGCTGGACGAACAGTCGTTTCTACTGGGAGAAGCTTTCAGCGTCGCGGACGCCTATCTGTTTACCGTACTGCGCTGGATGGATCAGTTTTCCATCGACCTAAAATACTGGCCAGCGATAACCCGCTATATGTCGCTGATTAGCCAGCGCAGATCCGTGCAAGCCGCCCTGGCGGCGGAAGCAACCAGTCAAGCGGTAGCCTAATCCTGCTATTGCGGTCTGTTATAGCGATATTTGACCGCTTTATTATTTTCAGTCTGCCGGGTGAAGAGGTAACATTGGCCTTCACTTGTTCGCTTCAGGTTGGGGCAAACACTTTTTTTAACAGTACGTTAACCTTGCCTGTAACAACAGGCACCGGCGACGCAGACTCATATCTGATGAAAAAAACCAGACAGCAGCAGTTAACCCGTTGGCTCAAAACTCAGAGCACCCTGGCGCAGCGTTGGTTGCGCCTTTCCATGTTGTTGGGGCTAATCAGCGGCATGCTTATTGTCGCTCAGGCATGGCTGTTGGCCGCCCTGCTCCACGCCCTGATTATCGAACAGGCGCCACGTGAACAGTTGATCCCGTCGTTTATCTGGTTGGCTGCCACCTTCGCACTGCGGGCCGTGCTGAGCTGGCTGCGTGAACGCGTCGGCTTTATCTGCGGACAAATGATCCGCCAGCGCATGCGTCAGCAGGTGCTGGATAAACTGCAACAACTCGGCCCCGCCTGGATCCAGGGAAAACCGGCCGGCAGTTGGGCCAGCATCATCGTCGAACAGATCGAGGATATGCAGGACTACTATTCCCGTTATTTACCGCAGATGTATCTGGCGGTATTTATTCCGCTGCTGATCCTGATCACCGTATTCCCGATCAACTGGGCCGCCGGTCTGATTCTATTGACCACCGCACCGCTGATCCCCATGTTTATGGCTCTGGTCGGCATGGGCGCCGCCGATGCTAACCGACGCAATTTCGTAGCGCTGGCACGCCTGAGCGGTAATTTCCTCGACCGCCTGCGTGGGCTAGACACGCTGCGCTTGTTCAATCGGGCGCAGGCGGAAACCGAGCAGATAGCCAAATCTTCCGAAGACTTCCGTAGCCGCACCATGGAAGTGCTACGTCTGGCTTTCCTGTCATCGGCGGTGCTGGAGTTCTTTGCCTCCATTTCTATCGCCGTGGTGGCGGTCTATTTTGGCTTCTCGTTCCTTGGCGAACTTAATTTTGGCAGCTATGGCACCGGCGTCACGCTGTTTGCCGGCTTCCTGGTGCTGATCCTGTCACCGGAGTTCTTCCAGCCGTTGCGCGATCTGGGCACCTTCTATCACGCCAAGGCGCAAGCCGTGGGTGCCGCCGAAGCGCTGGAAACCTTTCTCAGCGCCGAGGGCGAACAAATGGGCAATGGCACACAAACCCTGGATACCCATGCGCCGCTGGAGCTGCAAGCGCAGGATCTGGAGATCCTGTCGCCCAATGGCGTGCTGCTGGCCGGGCCGCTGAGCTTCACCCTGCCCGCCAACCAGCGCATTGCCCTGGTCGGGTTAAGTGGTGCCGGAAAAAGTTCGTTGCTGAACCTGCTGCTCGGGTTTTTACCCTATCGCGGTTCGCTGAAAGTTAATGGTATCGAACTGCGCGAACTGGCGGCCGAAGGCTGGCGCCGGCAACTTGGCTGGGTAGGACAGAATCCGCATCTGCCGGCGCAAACGCTGCGGGCCAACATTCTGTTGGGCAATCCACAGGCCAGCGAGGCCCAACTGCAACAGGCCGTGGAGGACGCCTATGTCGGCGAGATCCTGCCGTATCTGCCGCAGGGCCTGGATACCGAAGTCGGCGACAACGCCGCGCGCCTGTCCGTCGGGCAAGCTCAGCGCGTGGCCGTCGCCCGGGCGTTGATCAGCCCGCGCCGTTTGCTGCTGTTAGATGAACCGGCCGCCAGCCTGGACGCCCACAGTGAACGGCAAGTCATGCTGGCGCTGAACGCGGCTTCACATCAACAAACCACCCTGCTGGTGACCCACCAATTGGAAGATACTGAAGGTTACGACCAGATTTGGGTGATGGAAGGCGGGCACATCGTCCAGCAAGGCGATTACGCCACGCTGAGCGCCCAACCGGGCCTGTTTGCCAATCTGATCGCTCACCGCCGCGGGGACCTATAATCATGCGCGTTTTACTGCCGTTCCTGGCGCTGTACCGTCGCCACAGCCTGCTGATTTGTCTGGGCATTCTGCTGGCCATCATCACGCTGCTGGCCAGTATCGGCCTGCTGGCACTGTCCGGTTGGTTCCTCGCCGCCTCCGCCCTCGCCGGGCTGGCAGGCCTGTTCACCTTCAACTACATGCTGCCGGCAGCCGGCGTGCGTGGTGCCGCCATTTTCCGTACCGCCGGCCGCTATGCCGAACGGGTCGTCAGCCACGATGCCACCTTCCGCGTGCTGTCTCATCTGCGGGTCTTCACCTTTAAAAAGATCCTGCCGCTGTCGCCGGGGGGCATCGCTCGCTTCCGCCAGGCCGACCTGCTGAATCGACTCGTAGCGGATGTCGATACGCTGGATCATCTGTATCTGCGGGTAATTTCACCGCTGGTCAGCGCCGCCGTGGTGATTGTCGTGGTCACTTACGGCCTTAGCTGGCTGGACGCTTCACTGGCCCTGACGCTGGGGGGCATCCTGCTGTTGCTGTTGCTGCTGGTGCCACCGGTATTTTATGGTGCCGGCAAGCCGATTGGCAGCCAGTTGACCGCCCTGCGCGGCCAGTACCGCACCGATCTGACCGCCTGGCTGCAAGGTCAGGCCGAGCTGGTGGTATTCGGTGCCGTGGATCACTTCCGCGCGGCTCTGGATACCACTGAAAAACAGTGGCAGCGCCGTCAGTGGCAGCAAGCTTCGTTGGGCGGCATGGCACAGGCTTTGATGATCCTGGCCAGCGGCCTGACGGTAACGTTGATGTTGTGGCTCACCGCTGCCGGTATCGGTGGCGACAGCCAACCCGGCGCACTGATTGCGCTGTTCGTGTTTGCCGCCCTGGCTTCGTTTGAAGCCTTGATGCCGGTAGCCAGCGCCTTCCAGCATATGGGTCAGGTGATCGCTTCCGCCACTCGGGTGAAGCAGGTTATCGATCGGCAACCAGAAGTGACCTTCCCTACCGATGGCCCGGCCGCCGAAAACGGCGCCATGCTAAGCCTGCAACAGGTCACCTTTACCTATCCCGGCCAGCCGCAGCCGGTGCTGCAGGACGTCACGCTGGAGATTGCCGCCGGTGAACACATTGCATTGCTCGGCCGCACCGGATGCGGTAAATCGACCCTGCTGCAGTTGCTCACCCGCGCCTGGAACGCCGACAGCGGGCAGATGCTGCTCAACGGCCATCCCCTGGCTGCTTATGATGAAACCACGCTGCGTCAGATGACCACCGTCGTCAGTCAGCGAGTGCATATCTTTAGCGATACGCTGCGCGAAAACTTGCGTATCGCCGCGCCAACGGCGACCGATGAACAACTGCGCGAAGTGTTGCAGCAGGTCGGTTTAGACAAGCTGCTGGAAAACGAGGGGCTCAACGCCTGGCTGGGAGACGGCGGCCGGCAGCTTTCCGGCGGAGAACAGCGCCGTCTGGGCATTGCTCGTGCATTGCTGCATCAGGCACCGCTGCTGTTGCTCGATGAGCCGACCGAAGGCCTGGACGCCGAAACCGAACAGCAGATCCTGGCGCTGCTGCGCCGACATTGCCGGGGAAAAACGCTGATCCTGGTGACTCACCGCCTGTATGGATTGGAACACCTTGACCGGATTTGCGTGATGGACGGTGGGCACATCGTTGAGCAAGGCGACCACCTCTCTCTGATGCGCCAGCAGGGGCGTTATGCCCAGTTCCGTCAACGTATCAGCGGGATACCGCTGTAAAAGAGCCTGTAGAGGACGCTGAGACCTTATATGCGCATTGTTAAGCTGTCATCGCAGTCGCTGGCGTTCCCCTCTCCTGAGGGCGCGCTGCGCGATCCTAACGGTTTGCTGGCTATCGGCGGTGATTTGACGGCACCTCGCCTCTTGGCTGCCTATGAGCGCGGGATCTTTCCCTGGTTTTCGCCAGGGGAAGCCATTTTGTGGTGGTCGCCCGACCCGCGAGCGGTGTTGTTCCCGGCCGAACGCCATGTCAGCCGCAGTCTGAAACGTTTTTTGCGCAACAACCCCTTCCGCATCACGCTAAACCACGACTTTGCGGCCGTGATCGCCGCCTGTGCCGATCGGCCGGACGAAGGCACCTGGATTGGCCCGGAGGTGCAGCGCGCTTATCTGCATCTGCACCGCCTCGGTTTCGCCCATTCGATAGAGGTGTGGCAGGATGACAAGCTGGTGGGGGGCATGTACGGCGTGGCTCAGGGCGCCCTGTTCTGCGGCGAATCGATGTTTAGCCGTACCCCCAACGCATCCAAATGCGCTTTGATGGCTTTTTGCCGTCATTTTGCCGCTTATGGCGGAGAATTGATTGACTGTCAGGTGCTTAACGCTCACACTGCCACGCTGGGAGCGAAAGAGATCCCCCGAAGACAATTTTTGCAGCAGCTCAGCCAACTTCAGCGCAAGCCATTAGCGCCAGAGTGTTGGGCACCGCAAGTGTTACCCCCACAGCAGGTTGAACCACCCTCCCCAACAAACTAATTTTGCGGAAACGGTGCAATGTTCGCCGACACTTCTTTACATAATGTGGGTTTTTCGGCATTATCTTGCCGGTTAAAAACTAAGGTAGTTAGACCTAGAGGATTCGATGGCCAAAGAAGACAATATTGAAATGCAGGGCACCGTTCTTGATACGCTGCCGAACACCATGTTCCGCGTTGAATTGGAAAACGGGCACGTGGTAACCGCACATATCTCCGGTAAAATGCGTAAGAACTACATCCGCATCCTGACGGGCGACAAAGTCACTGTAGAGCTGACCCCGTACGACCTGAGCAAAGGCCGCATTGTCTTCCGTAGCCGTTAATCGGCTCACTCGTCGCCAGCCGATGGCGGCACCGAGGATGTAATGCCTCCGGAGCCCTTTCCGTTTACCCCCGTAGCAACGTTCAACATCGAGTTGCGAGAGCGCAGGTAAACTGAGAGGGCTCAATCATTTCTGTTGTGGTGAAATTCACCCATAAAAAAAGCGATGCCGAAGCATCGCTTTTTCTTTATCTGACCCGGCCTTAGTGCACCGCACCTTCATCCGCTTTACGCATCGACGCGCTGAGGAAGTGGTAAGTCAGTTTCTGATTGTCCTTGTCCAGCTCGACTTTCACCGAACCACCGTCAACCAGTGAACCAAACAGCAACTCGTTGGCCAGCGGTTTTTTCAGGTTTTCCTGCATCACACGCGCCATCGGGCGAGCGCCCATTGCACGGTCATAGCCTTTCACCGACAGCCAGTCACGCGCTTCATCGCTCACTTCCAACGACACGCCCTTCGCGTCCAGCTGTGCCTGCAGTTCGACGATAAACTTATCGACAACCTGCTGGATCACCTCGGTCGACAGATGGTTGAACCAAAGAATGTTGTCCAGACGGTTACGGAATTCCGGCGTGAACACTTTCTTGATCTCTTCCATCGCATCGGTGCTGTTGTCCTGCTGCACCAGACCGATCGATTTACGTTCGGTTTCACGTACCCCGGCGTTGGTGGTCATCACCAGGATCACGTTGCGGAAGTCCGCCTTGCGGCCGTTGTTATCGGTCAGGGTGCCGTTGTCCATAACCTGCAACAACAGGTTGAACACGTCCGGATGCGCCTTCTCGATTTCATCCAACAGCACCACCGAGTGCGGATGCTTGAGCACCGCGTCGGTCAGCAGACCGCCCTGATCGTAACCGACGTAGCCCGGAGGCGCGCCAATCAGACGGCTGACGGTATGACGTTCCATATACTCGGACATATCAAAACGCAGCAGCTGAATATCCATCGCCTTCGCCAGCTGCACCGTCACCTCGGTTTTCCCGACGCCGGTTGGCCCGGCAAACAGGAAGGAACCGACCGGCTTGCGATCGTGGCCCAGCCCGGCACGGCTCATCTTGATCGCCTCAGTCAGCGCTTCAATGGCCTGATCCTGCCCGAATACCAGCATTTTCAGACGATCGCCCAGACTTCTCAGCACGTCGCGATCGCTCGCCGACACGGTTTTCTCCGGGATACGCGCAATACGCGCCACCACGGATTCGATGTCGGCAACGTTGACGGTTTTCTTGCGCTTGCTTACCGGCATTAACCGGCTGCGGGCGCCCGCCTCGTCAATCACGTCGATAGCCTTGTCCGGCAAATGACGGTCGTTGATGTATTTCACCGACAGCTCGACCGCCGCGCGCACCGCTTTGGCGGTATAACGCACGTCATGGTGCGCTTCGTACTTGGTCTTCAGGCCATTGATGATCTGAATGGTCTCTTCCGGCGTCGGCTCGGTGATGTCGATTTTCTGGAAACGACGGGCCAATGCGCGGTCTTTTTCAAAAATGTTGCTGAATTCCTGGTAGGTGGTCGAACCGATAACCCGGATCTTGCCGCTGGAGAGCAGCGGTTTGATCAGGTTGGCGGCGTCTACCTGCCCACCGGAAGCCGCACCGGCGCCGATGATGGTGTGGATCTCATCGATAAACAGAATACTGTTCTTATCCTGTTCCAACTGTTTCAGCAGCGCTTTAAAACGTTTTTCGAAGTCGCCACGGTATTTGGTACCGGCCAGCAATGAACCTATATCCAATGAATACAGCGTGCAGTCCGCCATCACTTCCGGAACGTCGCCCTGCACAATGCGCCAGGCCAGGCCTTCGGCGATCGCCGTTTTTCCCACGCCGGATTCCCCCACCAGCAGCGGGTTGTTTTTGCGACGACGGCACAGCACCTGAATGGCACGCTCCAGCTCAGGGTCACGGCCAATCAAAGGATCGATGCCGCCTACCCGTGCCAACTGGTTGAGGTTGGTGGTGAAGTTTTCCATACGGTCTTCCCCTCCGGACTGCTCTTCATTCACCGGGTTTTCCGCATTCGGCGCTTGGCCCGGCTCGTCTTTACGTGTGCCATGTGAAATGAAGTTCACTACGTCGAGACGGCTGACGTCGTGTTTGCGCAGCAGGTAAGCCGCCTGCGACTCCTGCTCGCTGAAAATCGCCACCAGCACGTTGGCGCCGCTGACTTCGCTGCGGCCGGAAGATTGCACATGGAATACCGCACGCTGCAGTACGCGCTGGAAGCTGAGCGTCGGCTGAGTATCGCGCTCTTCTTCGCTGGCGGGCAGCGTCGGCGTGGTTTGTTCAATAAAGGCTTCCAGCTCCTGGCGTAACGCAGCCAGATCCACCGTACATGCCTCTAGCGCTTCTCGCGCGGCAGGGTTGCTGAGTAACGCCAGCAACAGGTGCTCCACGGTCATAAACTCGTGTCTGTGCTCACGCGCTCTGGCGAAAGCCATGTTGAGACTGAGTTCCAGTTCTTGATTGAGCATAAGCACCTCCCCAATAGTTGCCTAAATCTAGGCTTTTTCTAGCGTACAAAGCAACGGATGCTCGTTCTCCCTCGCATAACGGTTCACATGGACGACTTTGGTTTCCGCCACCTCGGCGGTAAAAACACCGCAGATCGCCTTGCCTTGATAGTGGACCGTGAGCATCAGTTGCGTTGCGCGTTCAATATCATAAGAAAAGAACTTTTGCAGAACGTCAATCACAAATTCCATCGGTGTGTAATCGTCGTTGTTAAGTATAACTTTATACATAGACGGCGGTTTTACCGCATCGATTTGTTTTTCCTCGGCCAAATGTTCGAAATTTAGCCAACCGTTGTTATTGCCCATCGCTGCTCATCTTCTCTGCTCTGTCCTTTAATATGGGGACAGGTTCCGGTTATTCAAAGTGGGGTATCATTACTATTTTATCATCTTCGCCATCATCCCGCCGCACTGGAACGTGCGCAAAAATCTCTGACGAATTGTTACCAAACAATGTCAAGATCGTTACCTGCTTCAAACTTTGATGAACTGCTCCCTGCCGACAAAAGCCGATCCCTTGACGTGATGATCATTTGCTCTAGAGTGTAAATTCGTGAGCTGGTGGTGTTTTAACCACTTTCAGGCTCATCTGCTACCTGCTTCTGGCGGGTGCGAATTCAGTTATTCATCTCACCTAAAAATAGCGTTGCGAGGGATGTAAAAGCATGGAGACGGGTACTGTTAAATGGTTCAACAATGCCAAAGGGTTTGGGTTTATCTGTCCTGAAGGCGGCGGCGAAGACATCTTCGCCCATTATTCTACGATTAAGATGGATGGGTACCGGACGCTAAAGGCTGGCCAGCAGGTCAGTTTTGATGTGCACCAAGGGCCAAAAGGGAACCATGCGAGTCTTATTGTGCCACTGGAAAGCGAGGCCCTGGCCTAACGCCCTTCCACCGAGTCAGTTTGAAACACCCCGCTAAAAAATGCCAGCCGCCGTGTGACTGGCATTTTTTATTCGCTGATTATTCGCGTGCCAGCGCGTCGATCGGGTTAAGCCTCGCCGCGCTGCGGGCCGGGAGATAACCGAATACCACGCCGATAGCGGTAGAACACACAAACGCGCTCAACAAGGCCGCAGGAGGGAAGCTGATTTGCCAACCCGGCAACACCACCTGCACCAACAGGCCGATGGCAAAGGACAGCGTAATCCCCAAGGCACCACCGACCAGACACACCAACACCGCTTCAATCAAAAACTGCTGCAATACGTCGCCGGAGCGTGCCCCTACCGCCATGCGGATACCGATCTCACGCGTGCGCTCCGTCACCGACACCAGCATGATGTTCATCACACCGATACCGCCGACCACCAGTGAAATCACCGCCACCAGCGTCAAAAACAGCTGCAGCGTACGCGTGGTTTTTTCTGCGGTCTGCACCAGGCTGTCCATGTTATAGGTGAAGACGTCTTTCTTGCCGTGGCGCAGCGTCAGCAAACGCGTCAACTGTTGCTCCGCCTCCTGGCTATTATAACCATCACGAATACGCACGGTAATCGAATCAAAATAGGCGTTCCCCATCAGCCGATTGGCCATGGTGCTGTAGGGCACCCAGACGTTCAGCGTCTTGCTGCTGCCGAACATAGATTGCTTTTCCTTCGCCACCCCTACTACCGTCGCCGGCATATTGCCCACCAGGATCACCCGGCCTACCACCTCTTTCTGATTCGGAAACAGGCGGCGCTGGGTGTTGGCGTCAATCACCACCGTCTGCGACTGCGATTGCACCTGCAGTTGATCAATGCCGACGCCCTCAGTAAAGGTCATGCCGTACACGCGGAAAAACTGTTCGCTGACCCCGTTAACGTTGGCAGCAACATCGACGTTACCCAAACGCAGCCGCATACTGCTGGCGATGCTGGGTGACAATGCGCTGACGTAAGGCTGCTCGAGCAACGCGGCAAGATCGTCGTACTTCAATGCCTGGCGGAAAGTCGGATCGTCGTCACCAAAGTCCTTGCCGGGATAGATATCTACCGTGTTGGTGCCGATGGATTTGATATCTGCCAGCACCATCTGTTTAGCTGCGTCGCCAATCACCAGGATCGAAACCACCGAAGCGATGCCGATAATAATGCCGAGCATGGTCAACGCGGTGCGCATTTTACTTGCTGCCATTGCCCGCCAGGCCATCACCAAAGCTTCACGGAAACGCCCGATAGTCTGCTGCCAGGTCGGCGCCGGCGTAACCATCTCCAGCGGTTTGGCGTTCGGGTTGCTCTGCCCGGCCGGGCGTGAATCGGCAATGATTTCGCCGTCACGAATTTCAATGATCCGCTCGGCCTGCTGGGCTACCGCAGGATCGTGGGTCACGATAATCACCGTATGCCCCTGCTCGCGCAGCTGCTTGAGGATGGTCATCACCTCTTCACCGGAATGGCTGTCGAGGGCGCCTGTCGGTTCATCCGCCAGGATCACCTGACCGCCATTCATCAGCGCACGAGCAATACTGACGCGCTGTTGCTGGCCACCGGAAAGCTGACTCGGCCGGTAGCCGACGCGCTCGCTTAGCCCCAGGCGCTGCAACAACGCCACCGCACGCTCACGTCGTGCCGCCTTGCCCAGACCGGCATACACCGCAGGCACTTCTACGTTATGCGCCGCGCTCAAATGCGGCAACAAATGATACCGTTGGAAAATAAAGCCGAAATGTTCACGCCGAAGCCGAGCCAACGCGTCGCTATCGAGCGTCGCCACGTCCTGCCCGGCCACCCGATACACGCCGGCGCTGGGCTTATCCAGGCAGCCGAGAATATTCATCAGCGTCGATTTACCGGAGCCGGAGGCGCCCATAATGGCCACCATTTCACCGGCCTCGATGCTCAGGCTCACGTTCTTCAGCACCGCCACCGTCTGATCGCCCGACTGATAGCTACGGCTGATGCCACTCAGTTCCAACAACGCGGCCATCAGAGAGGCTCCGCGCCGCCGCGGCTGACGATCACTTCATCGCCGATATTCAGCCCGCTGAGGATTTGCACGTCAATATTATTACGCAGGCCGATCGCCACTTCGCGCTTTTCCTCCTTGCCCTGCTTGAGGATCGAAACCTGATAGCGATTATCCGCGATTTGATCGCCCAAGGCCGCCAAAGGGATAATTTGCGCCTGATTGACCCCCGCCAGTTGAATATGCACCTGCGCCGTCATTTGCAGACGCAGTAACCCTTCGGGGTTTGGCACTTCGAAGCGGGCGTAATAGAAGATGGCGTTATTGACCTTTTCCGGCGTCGGTTGAATGTCTTTCAGCACGCCGTCAAAGCGCCGATTTGGATCGCCGAGCACGGTGAACCAGGCTTTCTGCCCCGGCTTCAGGCTGATGACGTCCGCTTCCGACACCTGGGCTTTCACCAGCATGGTGCTGAGATCTGCCAGCGTCAAAATGTTCGGCGCCTGTTGCGCCGCAATCACCGTCTGGCCTTGCAGCGTGGTGATTTGCACCACGTCACCGTCCATCGGCGCTTCAATACGGGTAAACGCCAGATTGATTTTTGCCGTGTCCAGGCTGGCTTGATTTTTGGCGATTTGCGCATGGATGGTCCCCACCTGCGCCTTTTTCACCGCCAGTTGCGTGGCCGCCTGATCCAGATCCTGCCGTGAAACCGCCTGCAGCTTGGCCAGCGCCTGATTACGCTGCAGCGTCACCGCCGCCAGCTGTTGTTCCGCCTGGGCCTGCTGCAGTTGGGCATGCAGTTCGCGCAGCGTCGCCTCACCCTCGCGGATGCTGTTTTGCGCCTGTTGCGGATCAATCACACCGAGCAATTGGCCTTTTTTAACCCGATCACCAATCTCGACGTACAGGCTTTCCAACTGACCGCTGACCTGTGCACCCACATCCACCTTGCGAACCGCATCTAGCTGACCGGTCGCCAGGACGTTTTGCTGCAGATCGCCCTTGACGACCTTCACCGTTTTAAACTGAGTTGGCGTCGGGTGACCGAAGTGCCAGGCCGCCGGCACAGCGATTACCGCCGCTACGATCAGCGCCATTATCCAGCGTCGCTTGTGTCCTTTAAACCACGTCAAAATAGGTTCCTGCCTGTTGCAATTCATACTGCCAATAGCGGCAGCGGGGCTAAATTATCACGCACGGTGCGGAATAACTAAACCTTAGCTCAACACAATGTGGAGACACGCTTGGTTACAGTTGGGCATTGACCTCTCGTTTAGTGAAGCCTTGATGAAATAGCACCATTCAATACAGTCAAGGATTTCATCATGTCACAGCTCAGCTATCCACTCGTATCTGCACGCCCGCTAAACGGCTGGCAACTGATGACGGCGCTGATCAATGGCGAAAAGACGCCGAGTAAAGCCTGGAAGAAAACGTCATTCCGTTTGAAATTTATCGGTCGTTCGTTATTTTGCTGGCGAACCACCAGCGGCTTGCTCAATATGCTGGCGTCCAATCCCCTGCTGGATGAGATCTTGAACGCACAGCCCAATCTGCCGTGCAAATTGCATCGCCCGTATCTGGCAGCAAACATGAGCAAAATCGAGTGCTTGTTCGCCCTGCGCGATCACTACGATCTCAGCACGCAACGCATGCCGATGAAAATGCTGCTCGGTCATCTGAAAAAGCCCTTTGTGCTAGCCTGTGCCAACGGCAAGAGCGGCGACTCGGTTTCACTGGAGCTGGCGGCCATCGATAACCTGAATAAGGAAGGCGAAGCCACCCTGCTGTTGCGTAACGCCAACGGCATTATGCTGGCGGAGATTACCTTTTCGCTGATGCACTATCAGCAGCAACCGACGCTGTTTATCGGTGGGTTACAGGGAGCGAATCATCAGGTTCCGCATGCCGAAATCCAGCAGGCTACCAAGGAGTGTCACGGATTGTTCCCGAAACGCCTGGCGCTGGAAGGGATTTGCGCACTGGCTCATCATCTGGGGATTCAACAAATTGTGGCGGTCGGCAACGCCACCCATATCTACCAGAACTGGCGTTATCACAGTAAAAAGAAAGACAAGCTGCATGCCGATTACGATCAATTCTGGACGTCCATGGGCGGCAAGATGCTTGAAAGCGGCTATTTCCTGCTGCCGGAACACATCACCCGCAAACCGATCGATGAAGTGGTCAGCAAGAAGCGGGCCGAATACCGCCGCCGCTATCAGTTGCTGGACGAATTGGAACAGGGTATGGCAGAGCACTTTCGTGCCCTGCCCCGCTTTACTCCGGTCTAATCGGCGCGGCCACGCGCCAGCCAGGTCACCCGCGAAAACATTTTCTTCAACAGAGGCGGCACCGAATCCGTGCCCCACTGGCCGGCTTGCATCGCCACCTCGATCGCCAAATCGGGTTTTGAGGAGTGATGCACCGCCTTGAGGATCACCTTACGCACCGGCATCTGGGTATTCTTCGGCACCGATGCCACCCGGTAGTAGACCGGGCTGAAGCCTTCGCGGAACATAAAATGCTCCATATCCGGTGCCGGTAACGCGGTCAGTCGGTCGCGTTCGTTATCATCGTGGTTATCCAGCATGCTGCGTACGGTGTTGGCGTACTTTTTCCCCGCTTCATCACCGTCCACCAAAGCATGCCATTCAATGCCCATGCGGCGGGCGAACTTCAGCAAAGGTTTCAATCCGCATTGGGCGAACTCGATCACGCGTACGCCTTCTGCCTCAAAGTGATACCCACACTGGCGCGCCAGCTCGCTCAACAGCCAAACTTCAGTCTCACCTTCCACCAGCAACCAGCAGCGGGCGAACAGCGAGGATGGCCGGTTAAAACGAATATGAAAAGCAATGCGACGCCCATCCTCCGGGCTCAACCCACGCGGTCCCAGGCGGTAAGTGGCAACGCGCCCAGACTCACGCACCAACCGACAGACGTGCTCTACCGGCACCAGCGACACCAGTTCGCTGGAGTTGGTGGTGGTGATCCGTTGCAGCGGCAACTGGTTAAGCAGCCCCCAGGCCACCGACAGCATAATCGGATGCAGACGGGTTTCCGGGTCTTCCACCAACAGCAGCGGCCGGGCGTGCGGATCCAACTTGATACTGCCCTTGGCCTGCAGCAGAGTAGAAAACATCCCCAGCAAGATCAGCCGCATGCTACGGCTGTTAGGCTCTGCCACCATACGGTTGATGCTGTCCAACGAGCGCCACGCCTGCTGATCCTGATCTTGATCCAGCCGCTGTCGGCGCGGCCGCGATACCTGCGATCCCTGCTCGGCGAAGTAGTGCTCCAGCAGTTGCTGCATTGCCGCCAACCCCTGCCGCAGCTCGGCGTTAGTCAGCTTTTGCGGGTTGCGCACCAGTTCTCGCGTCAACTGATCCAACTGCTGGGACAGGGCTTTATTGTCAGCCGGGTTTTCATCGTTCAGCGTGCTGGGCCGCAGGCGGCGGATGAAACGCGCATCGCGCAGGCGCAACACCGGATGGATGCGGATAATGGCATGCGCCAGTTGCTCAATATGATGCAACTGCATCGCGTTACCGTCGGCATCCAGGAAGCCGCGCCAGGTACAAACCGTACCGTCATCGGCCAGTTCGCCTTCGCAGCGGTAATAAATTCGGTTGAGGTTATCCTCGCCTTTGACCCACAGTGGCGAAAGGTGGCGGTAACGGGGCAGGTGAGCATGGCCGATGTCTTTCTCGCAAAAGGTAAAGACCACCTGTAAATGCCGTTCTTTGGCCTCTTCCTCGCCAGGGGGAAAATGAAAGTCATGCCCTTCGAAACGGTACAGCTTTTGCTCCGGCGCCAACAGCAGGGTCAAGGTGTCCAACAAGCTGGATTTACCCCAGGCGTTTTCGCCCAGCAGCAGCGTGTTATCGTCCAGCATCAGCGACAGCCGGTTAATGCCGCGAAAACCTGCAATCTCGATACGCTCTAAGAACATCTGTCGCCTCCCGTGCGCGCTGCCACCGTCCTTAATGGGGTGACCTTCTCTGAGCATGGTCAAAAAACCCCTTGCAGGTCAAGAGGGGGAGGTCAAATCTGCCGCTTTACTCCGGTCGCCGTTTTGGTTAGCGTGTGGGGCCACGCCGGTCATCCTGGCGCCATCTGCCGAACAAAGGACGCAAGCTTCACCATGTATTCAGGACTGCTGATTATTCTCTTACCGCTGATTGCCGGTTACCTGGTTCCATTACGCAGCAGAACGTTACTGCAAACCATTAACCGTCTGCTGAGCTGGATGGTTTACGTGATCCTGTTTTTCATGGGTATCAGCCTGGCATTTCTGGAGGATCTGAGCAGTAATCTGGTGCTGATTTTCCAGTATGCCTCGGTGTTCTTCCTGTGCATTATCGCGGCCAGCCTGCTGATGCTGGCGCTGCTGGAACATAAAATGCCGTGGCGTAACAACCATAAACAGGAAAAGCTGCCCTCGCGCCTGCATATGGCGCTGGAATCGCTCAAACTCTGTGGCGTGGTGCTCGGCGGTTTCCTGCTCGGCCTGACCCAGTGGCAATGGCTGCAGTTTGCCAATAAAGGCAGCGAGTACGCTTTGATTTTCCTGCTGCTGCTGGTCGGCATCCAATTGCGCAACAGCGGCATGACCCTGCGCCAAATCGTACTTAACCGACGCGGCATGATGGTGGCCGTGGTGGTGACGATCAGTGCACTGGCCGGCGGCGCGCTGGCAGCGCAACTGCTGGGGTTGCCGATCAAAGCCGGGCTGGCCATGGCCTCCGGTTTTGGCTGGTATTCCCTTTCCGGCATTCTGATCACCGATGCCTACGGTCCGGTGTTGGGCAGCGCAGCCTTCTTTAACGATCTGGCACGCGAACTGGTGGCGATTATGCTGATCCCAAGCCTGGTGCGACGCAGCCGTTCCACTGCACTGGGCCTGTGCGGTGCCACCTCCATGGACTTTACCTTGCCGGTGTTGCAGCGCAGCGGCGGGTTGGAAATGGTGCCGCCGGCGATTGTGCATGGCTTCCTGCTAAGCCTGCTGGCACCGGTACTGATCGCCCTGTTCTCCTGACCTCTTTTCCGGGGGGCGCGCCCCCGGAAAGCGTAATAATTCCCATCCGCACAGCAAAATTGCGCTAAATCAAACTTCCCCTTGGTTACGCCACAAAAGCCTTTTTAAGCCTCGGTTGCCGATCTATGCTCTTAAACAAGCATTTTAAATGCAACTTTAAAAAAGGAAGCGATTATGTTCTGTGTGCAATGTGAACAAACCATTCGTACCCCGGCAGGCAACGGCTGCTCTTATGCCCAGGGTATGTGTGGTAAAACGGCGGAAACTTCAGACCTGCAGGATCTGCTGGTAGCAGCATTACAAGGGCTGTCAGCCTGGGCGCTGCAGGCACGGGCTATTGGGATCGTCGATCATGATATCGACAGTTTTGCCCCACGCGCCTTCTTCTCCACCCTGACCAACGTCAACTTCGATTCTGACCGCATCATCGGTTATGCACGCGAAACCATTGCTCTGCGTGAATCACTGGCCGCCCGCTGTCGCCTGCTGGATGCCAGCGTACGCGTGGATCACCCATTAGCCACGATGCAGTTGGCCGGTGACGATATGTCGACACTGCTGCAACAGGCGGCACAGTTTGCCCTGAATACCGATAAAGCCGAGGTCGGCGACGACGTGCACGGCCTGCGCATGCTGTGCCTGTACGGCCTCAAAGGCGCAGCGGCGTACATGGAGCACGCCCACGTGCTGGGCCAATATGACGACCAGATCTACGCCGATTACCACGCCTTTATGGCTTGGCTCGGCACCCAACCAAGCGATGTGGATACCCTGCTGAACAACGCCATGGGCATCGGCAAAATGAACTTCAACGTGATGGCCATTCTCGATCATGGCGAGACACAGACCTATGGCGATCCGCTGCCAAGCGCGGTTAACGTCCGCCCGGTGGCAGGTAAAGCCATTTTGATCTCCGGTCACGATCTGAAAGATCTGCGCATGCTGCTTGAGCAAACCGAGGGGCAGGACGTGAACGTCTACACCCACGGCGAAATGTTGCCGGCACACGGCTACCCGGAGCTGAAAAAATTCAAACATCTGGTGGGGAACTACGGCAGCGGCTGGCAGAACCAGCAGACCGAGTTTGCCAAATTCCCCGGTCCTATCGTGATGACCTCCAACTGCATTATCGATCCTAACGTCGGCAACTACGGCGATCGCATCTGGACGCGCAGCATCGTCGGCTGGCCGGGCGTCAACCACCTGGAAGGGGATGACTTCACCCAGGTGATCGCCCAGGCACAAGACATGAAGGGATTCCCGTATACCGAAATCGAACATATGATCACCGTCGGCTTTGGCCGCCAGACGCTGCTCAATGCCGCCGATACGGTGATCGATTTGGTGGCGCAAAAGAAACTGCGTCACGTCTTCCTGGTGGGGGGCTGTGACGGCAGCCGCGATGAACGCAGCTATTTCACCGATTTTGCCCGCAGCGTCCCGCAAGACTGCCTGATCATGACGTTGGCATGCGGCAAATACCGCTTCAACAAGCTGGATTTCGGCACCCTGGAAGGCTTGCCGCGCCTGCTGGACGTCGGCCAGTGCAACGACGCCTATTCTGCCATCATGCTGGCGGTCAAACTCGCCGATACGCTCGGTTGTACCGTCAACGAACTGCCGCTCAGCCTGGTCCTGTCGTGGTTTGAGCAGAAAGCGATCGTCATCCTGCTGACGCTGCTGTCGTTAGGGGTGAAAAATATTGTCACTGGCCCGACGGCACCGGGTTTCCTGACCGATAACCTGATGGCGATCCTCAACGACAAGTTCGGCATGCGTCCGATTACTACCGTTGAGCAGGACCTGCACGCCCTGCTTGGTTGATCCCGTTTTTTTGGGGCCGCAGATGCCGGCCCCTTTGCTTTTGAGGTGCCCTATGACCCAACCCAGCCCACTTTGCCCTAACCGTATGCAGGTCCATTCGATCCGGCAGGAAACCGCCGACGTCTGGACGTTAAACCTGATCTGCGACGTTTTTTACCCTTATCAAGCCGGTCAGTTTGCGCTGGTCAGCATTCGCAATAGCGAAGAGACGCTGCGCGCCTATACGTTATCTTCTTCACCCGGCCAGAGCCGTTTTCTCAGCATCAGCGTACGTTGTCTGCCGGACGGTATAGGCTCCCGCTGGCTGACGCGTGAGGTTAAACCTGGCAACACCCTGTGGCTGTCCGATGCTCAGGGCGAGTTCAGCTGTGAACAACACCCGGCCGACAGCTACCTGATGCTGGCCGCCGGCTGCGGCGTCACGCCAATCATCTCCATGTGCCGTTGGCTGGTGGCCAATCGCCCGACCTGTGATATCGCTGTGATCTTTAACGTCCGCACCCCTGCCGACACCATTTTCGCCGAGCAATGGCGCGAGCTGTGCGCCGCTCATCCGCAATTGCGGCTGACGCTGATGGCGGAGCGAGATATCCAGCCAGGTTATCTCAGCGGGCGGATCAGTGCCGAAGTGCTGCGCCAGGTCGCGCCGGATATCACCGAACGCAGGGTGATGACCTGCGGCCCGGCACCTTATATGGCGCAGGCGGAGCAACTTTGCCTGCAGCTTGGCGTACCAGCCCCCCGCTTCCACAAAGAGCAGTTCCATACTCCAGCAGAAGCCGATATTGGCCAGGGCGAAGGATTAACGCTGCGCACCGCCCGACCGCTGCGTGAATTCCGTGTTCCGGTCGGCAGCACATTGCTGGCGGCCATGGAAGCGAACGCGTTGCCGGTCAACGCGGCCTGTCGCGCCGGGGTATGCGGCTCATGCAAAACGCGTATCCTCGAAGGCGACTACACCACCAGCAGCAGCATGACGCTCACCCCGGCTGAAATCGCCCAAGGCTACGTACTGGCCTGCAGTTGCCAGCTCCAGGGCGACGTCACCCTCGCCTGACGCTTGCCGCCCCATCGCCAATGATGGGGCATTTATCGGCAAGCAGGTTTTCCCTTCCCCCTCTACACTTTCCCGGTTCCATGCGTATTACTGCGTTTATTTGAGAAAGACTGATAAATCATACCCAATAGATTTCAAGTCACAGCTAGGCGGCAAGCGTGGGTATCCCCAGGAGCTGACTCAGGTCAGTGACTGGGGTGCACACGTGCAGCCAACAACGCTGTGGCTTGAAAGATGAAGGGGCCTTTACAACGCTTGGGGGAATTATGAAGCAAACTGTAGCCACGCTGATCGCCAAAACTCTGGAACAGGCCGGTGTGAAACGCATTTGGGGCGTCACCGGCGATTCGCTTAACGGCCTCAGCGACAGCCTGCACCGTATGGGCACCATCGAATGGCTGGGCACACGCCACGAAGAGGTCGCCGCCTTTGCCGCCGGTGCCGAAGCCCAGCTTACCGGCCAACTGGCGGTCTGCGCCGGATCTTGTGGGCCCGGCAACCTGCACCTGATCAACGGTCTGTTCGACTGCCACCGCAACCACGTGCCGGTGCTGGCCATTGCCGCCCATATTCCCTCCAGCGAGATTGGCAGCGGCTACTTCCAGGAAACTCACCCACAAGAACTGTTCCGCGAATGCAGCCACTACTGCGAACTGGTTTCCAATCCGGAACAGCTGCCGCGGGTGCTGGAGATTGCCATGCGCAAAGCGATCCTCAATCGCGGCGTGTCGGTGATTGTGCTGCCGGGGGACGTGGCGTTGCGCATGGCGCCGGAAGACGCCAGCATGGTATGGCACACCCCTGCGCTACCGCTGGTGCAGCCGCCCATGAGCGAGTTGAACAAGCTGGCTGCAACTCTGAACAAGGCGAAAAATATTACGCTGATGTGCGGCAGCGGCTGCGCCGGTTCTCATGATGAAGTGGTCAAGCTGGCCGAACTGTTGCAGGCACCGGTGGTGCATGCTTTACGCGGTAAAGAGCATATCGAATGGGACAACCCCTATAGCGTCGGCATGACCGGCCTGATCGGTTTCTCTTCCGGCTACCACGCGATGATGAACGCCGATACCCTGGTGCTGCTCGGCACCCAATTTCCGTACCGCGCGTTTTATCCAACCAATGCCAATATCATTCAGATCGACATCAACCCTGGCAGCATCGGGGCACATTGCCCGGTCAATATGGCGCTGGTGGGCGACATCAACACCACCCTCACCGCCCTGCTGCCGCAGTTGGAACCCAAGAGCGACAGTGCCTTTCTCGACAAGGCCCTGGAGCACTACCACAACGCGCGCAAGGATCTGGACGGCCTGGCCACCGCCAACGACGACCAGCCTATTCACCCGCAGTATCTGGCACAGCAGCTCAGTCAGTACGCCAGCGACGACGCCATCTTCACCTGCGACGTCGGCACGCCGACGGTTTGGGCTGCACGCTATCTGAAGATGAACGGCAAACGCCGCCTGCTCGGTTCGTTCAACCACGGTTCGATGGCCAACGCCATGCCGCAGGCGATTGGCGCACAGGCAACCGAACCGAACAAACAGGTGATCGCCATGTGCGGCGACGGCGGTTTCACTATGCTGATGGGCGACTTCCTGTCGTTAGCCCAGCTAAAACTGCCGGTCAAGATTGTGATCTTCAACAACAGCGTTTTGGGCTTCGTGGCCATGGAAATGAAGGCCGGGGGCTATCTGACCGACGGTACCGACCTGCACAACCCTGACTTTGCGGCAATAGCCAACGCCGCCGGCATCAAGGGCATTCGCGTGGAGAAAGCTTCGGATCTGGACGGCGCACTGCAGGAAATGCTGGCGCACCCCGGCCCGGCGTTGCTGGATGTCGTCACCGCCAAGCAGGAGCTGGCGATGCCGCCGCAGATCAAATTCGAGCAGGCCAAGGGCTTTAGCCTGTATATGCTGCGGGCGATCATCAACGGCCGCGGCGATGAAGTGGTCGAACTGGCGAAAACCAACTGGTTGCGTTAACCCTTCTGCAGGCGCGGCTACCGCCGCGCCTCTCACTTTCCGCTTTTGCCACGCAATAATCCCGCTATGATAGAAACCGTTCATCTCATTGGCGCTAAGGATTTTTATGCTTATTGATCTACGCAGCGACACAGTCACCCGCCCCGGCACCGCTATGCGCGAAGCCATGGCCCAGGCCGAAGTCGGTGATGATGTTTACGGCGATGACCCCACGGTCAACGCACTGGAGGCGGAAGCGGTTCGCCTGTCCGGTAAAGAGGCGGCGCTGTTCTTGCCGAGCGGCACCCAGGCAAATCTGGTGGCGCTGCTGAGCCATTGCCAGCGCGGTGACGAATACATTGTCGGCCAGCAGGCGCATAACTATAAATACGAAGCCGGCGGTGCCGCGGTACTGGGTAGCATCCAACCGCAGCCGATTGAAGCCAACCCAGACGGTACCCTGCCGCTGGACAAGGTTGCGGCGGCCATTAAACCCGATGATATTCACTTTGCCAGAACCCGACTGCTGAGCCTGGAAAACACCATCAGCGGCCGCGTGTTACCGCTGGCCTACCTGCAACAGGCCTGGCAGTTCAGCCGTGAACACAAGCTGGCACTGCATATCGACGGGGCGCGCATCTTCAACGCCGCCGTCGCGCTGAATGTGCCGCTGAAAGAGATCGTCCAGTATTGCGACACCTTCACCATTTGCCTGTCAAAAGGGCTGGGCGCTCCGGTAGGCTCGTTGCTGTGCGGCAGCGAAGCCTTTATTCAGCAAGCGATACGCTGGCGCAAAATGACCGGCGGCGGCCTGCGCCAGGCCGGTATTCTGGCCGCAGCGGGACTCTATGCGCTGGAGCATAATGTCGAACGGCTGCGGGAAGATCACGATAACGCCAGGTGGCTGGAGCAGCAGCTGCAAAACATTGGCGTGGAGATCGCCGAACCGGGCGCGCAAACCAACGTGTTATACCTGCGTCAATCCGCCGAATTGGCGGCTAAACTGGGCCCCTGGATGCGGGAACGCGGCGTGCTGATCAGCAGCGGGCCGCTGACGCGCATTCTGACCCACCTCGACGTCAGCCGTCAGGATTTACAGCGGGTCGTCGATTTGTGGCAACAATTCCTCAAGCAGCATGCCTGATGCATTGCCTCAACGGGGCGCTAACACGCCCCGTGCTTTAGAGGATCCAGCGGCCATAAACCCAGTACCAAATCGCCAGCGTCGCCGCGACGTTCAACACTACGCTGAAGATAAACCAACTTTTGAACGGCTGTTTCTGGGTTTTGTGACGGAACAATTGCTGCGCGACAATCGCCCCAATCCAGCCCCCCACCAGCCCGAACACCAATAACGTGCTTTCAGGCACCCGACGCCATCCCTTGCGCGCGGCCAGTTTATCGACACCGTACACCAATAACGTCAGCAGGTTAGCCAACAGCCACCACATCCAAATCGGATGCAGGAAAAATAAACTGGCGATCAGCGCCAGACCTAACAGGGCATAACAAACGGCATTGAGTTTCATGTTGTTTCGGCTTAGCACAGACAAACGGTGCATAGTGTGACGCTGCCTGACGGTGGATGCAACGCCCGCATAACCACACAAAAAGTGCATTTAAACCCTGAGTTTGGCATGCTGTCATCGACTTCCACTGCATAAGGCAGCGCTAATGACACCTCAACGCGTATTGGTTCTTGGAGCCAGCGGCTATATTGGCCAGAATCTGATCCCCCACCTGATCGAACAGGGACACAGCATTACCGCCGCCGCGCGCCGCCTCGAATGGCTTCAGGAGCAGCATTGGCCGCAGGTCAACTGCCAGTACGTGGACGTCTACCAACCGGAAACCCTGACCGCCGCGCTGTGGGAGATCGACGCCGTTTATTATCTGATCCACGGCATGGGCGACGGTGATGACTTTATCGAAAAAGAACGCCAGGCGGCGGAAAACCTGCGCGATGCGCTACGTAACGCCAGCGTAAAACAGGTCATTTTTCTCGGTGCGCTGCAACCGGAAGGCGAGAGTTCACCGCACCTGGTGGCACGCAAGCTGACCGGGGAGATCTTGCGCCAGAGCGGCGTACCGGTCACCGAGTTGCGCGCCAGCATCATTGTCGGCCCCGGTTCAGCGGCCTTCGAAATTATGCGCGATATGGTCTACAACCTGCCGGTGCTGACCCCGCCACGCTGGGTGCGATCCAAATCCTCACCGGTCGCGTTGGAAAATCTGCTGGTGTATCTGGCCGATCTGCTGGCGCACCCGGCGGAAGAAAACCGCATTTTTGACGTCGCCGGCCCGGAGTACATCAGTTATCAAACCATGTTTGAACGCTTCATTGCCATCAGCGGCAAAAAACGCTGGCTGATCCCCATCCCCTTGCCCACCCGGTTTATCTCGGTATGGTTCATCAGCATGATCACCTCGGTACCCACCTCGATCGCCAATGCGTTGATCCAGGGGTTGAACCACGATCTTCCCGCCGACGGTAAACCGCTACAGGCGCTGATTCCGCAGACGCTGCAAACCTTCGATCAGGCGGTGACGGCTACCCTGCGGCGCGAGGAAGAAGTGGTCGACTCCGCCGACTGGGGCTACGATCCGGAAGCACGGGCCCGCTGGCGACCAGGCTATGGCTTCTACCCGAAACAGGCGGGCTGTTCGCTGGAAACCCAGGCATCCAGCCAGGCACTGTGGCATACGGTGCAGCAACTGGGCGGGAAAGAGGGCTATTTTTACGCCAATATCCTGTGGAAAATCCGGGCCCGCATGGACGACATGATCGGCAATCGCGTGGTTTATGGCCGCCCCCAGCGTGATACGTTGGCCATTGGCGACCTGGTCGATGGCTGGAAGGTCATTACCATCAAACCGCTGCGGCAGTTGGCGTTGCTGTTCGGCATGAAAGCGCCGGGGTTGGGCCGGCTGGTTTTCACCATCAAAGATCATGGCGACCACCGCACCCTGGATGTGCGTGCCTGGTGGCACCCTGCCGGTTTTAGCGGGCTGCTGTATTGGTTCGCCATGATGCCCGCTCACCTGTTCATTTTTCGCGGTATGGCACGCCGTATCGCCAGGCTGGCCGAAGAGAACCCGCGCAATATGTCCTGAACATCGTTTATTTGTCGATCAACCGCACAGTTTACTGCTGCGGTTAGGGCCTTTCCGATTGCATAGCGCACGAAATAACGGAAGAATGGCATCTTATTTGCTGGAACGCCGCTGAAGGCCGTCAGCATTCTGATTTTTGGTGAGAATAGAGTTCGTTATGAAGGTATTGGTCACCGGTGCAACCAGTGGGTTAGGCCGTAACGCCGTTGAATATCTCCGCCGCCAAGGCATTAAAGTGCGTGCCACCGGCCGCAACCAGGCCATGGGCAGTCTGCTGGAAAAAATGGGCGCGGAATTCATTCATGCCGATCTCACCAACCTGATCTCATCGCAGGCCAAAGCCATGCTGGCCGACGTGGACGTGCTGTGGCACTGTTCCAGCTTCACCTCGCCATGGGGCACCGAAGAAGCCTTCGAACTGGCCAACGTGCGCGCTACCCGTCGCTTGGGCGAATGGGCAGCGGCCTACGGCGTTTCGCAGTTTATCCATATCTCTTCGCCGGCGATCTACTTCGATTACCATCACCATCGCAACATTACCGAAGACTTCCGCCCCGCGCGCTATGCCAACGAGTTTGCGCGCAGCAAAGCCGCCGGTGAACAGGTGATCCAGCAGTTGGCGATGTCCAACCCGCAAACCCACTTCACCATCCTGCGTCCTCAGGGGTTGTTCGGGCCGCATGACAAAGTGATGCTGCCGCGCCTGTTGCAGATGATCAAACGCTACGGCAACCTGCTGCTGCCACGCGGCGGCGCGGCACTGGTGGACATGACCTATCTGGAAAATGCGGTGCATGCCATGTGGCTGGCCACCCAGAAAGAAAATACCCCGTCCGGCCGTGCTTATAACATCACCAACCAGCAGCCACGTCAGTTGCGCAGCGTGGTGCAGCAGTTAATTGACGAACTGGGAATGAAGTGCCGGATCCGCTCAGTGCCCTACCCCATGCTCGATATGATGGCGCGCGGCATGGAGAAACTCGGCAGCAAAAGCGAGAAAGAGCCGGTGCTGACCCACTATGGGGTCGCCAAGCTCAATTTTGATCTGACGCTGGACACCACCCGTGCCCAGCAGGAGTTGGATTACCGGCCCATCGTTTCGCTCGATGAAGGCATTTCCCGCACCGCTCGCTGGCTGAAAGAACACGGTAAACTGCACGGCCTTTAATTAGCGAGCCGCACCGTACTTCAACAGCAAGGCATCAACGATCGCCTCTGTCTCCGCATCCGGCTCACCGCGATAATCGCTGGGCCGGAAATGCATCTGAAACGCCGCCAGCACGTTCTTCTGCTGCCTGACATCCCACTGAGAGTCAATGCCATAACCGTAACGCGCCAGCTTTTCAATCAAGGGCGCCAAGGGCACGGTCGCCCGCCTGTCGCGCCCGGCCAGCAGCTTCTGCACCTGTTGCTCGTCCGGCCAGGCGCCAATACCGGCCTGGGCCAGTTGCCGCCAGGGGAATAACGGCCCCGGGTCCTGCTTGCGCTGAGGCGCTATATCGCTGTGCCCCACTACGTCGGTCGGTTGAATGCCATAGCGCTGAATGATGTCGCGGCTCAGCGGGATCAACAGGGCGATTTGCTGCGGCGTATAGGGCTGCCAATGGGTAAACAGCAGGGTGTGGTTGAACCCGCGATTGACGATTTCAATCCCTATCGAGGTATCATTCAGGTTAGTTCTGCCGCGCCAGGTGCTGGCCCCGGCATGCCATGCGCGCAGGGCTTCAGGCACCAGTTGAAACGCCACCGGTTTGCCCTGTACCAATGGCGGGTGCGCGGGCAGCAGATAGTGCGCGCTGACGTGCTCATCCGTCAGGGTTTTAAGCGAGGAATGGAAATCTTCTGCGGTGTAATGCATCACCAGAAAACGAATGCGCTGGTCTGCTCCCTGCGCCTGATGCAGGGTTTCCAACTGATAGTCGCCCCGGTCAATGGTGGTGCTTTGCGGCGCGCTTTGGCAGCCGGCAAGCAATGCAGCAGCAAATATCCCTGGCCAAATTTTCACGAATCCCTCCTGCCGGATAGCGGCTCAAATTTGTAACTCAAATTGATTAATCTGTATCCAATAATCAAGTTGATCAATAAATGATGACAGAGAGGCCAGATGTGCAAGTGAGTGTTGCGCCGCGCTGGCGGACTCCATGGCAGATGATAGCTTCATAGTATTACCTGCGCTGATAAAAGTGAGTCGCTCATGTTTAAGCTCAACCCTGTCGCCTGGCTGATCTGCATCGCCATGCTGCCGCTCAGCGGCTGTGACCAAAAAACGGTGGCCAATACCATGGGGGGAACCGCACCTGCTGTGGCCACGCCCGCGGCAGCATCAACCTATACGCCACTGAGTGCCGATCAATTGTATCAACTGGTCAGTCCGGTGGCGCTTTTTCCTGACAAACTGTTGGCGCAGGTGCTGGCCGCTGCGGGTTATCCCGATCAAATCAGCGTGGCGGATGGCTGGCTGGCGCAAAACCGCGACCTGCAACCGGCGGCGCTCACCGCGGCCGCTGACGCTCAACCCTGGGACCCCAGCGTACGCGGTTTGGTACAATTTCCTGACGTGCTGGATCAGATGGCTAAAAATATTCCCTGGACCACCGCGCTGGGCAGCGCTTATCTCAACGACCCTAGCGACGTGATGAACGCCATTCAGGTCATGCGCCAACGCGCCGCCGCCAAAGGCTCGCTGAAAACGTCGCCACAGCAAAGGGTGGTCGTCACCCCCTCGACCCGATACGTTGAACCGCAACCCTATCCGCAAAGGGTAGTGGTTGCGCCGGCGCAAACCATTGTCATTGAGCCCAGCCAGCCGGATGTGGTTTACGTGCCGCGTTACGATCCCTGGGTGGCCTATGGCGAGCCCGTCCCTGCCTACCCGAGCTATCACTATCAGAGTGCCTCAGGCTACAGCAGTGGCGATTTGTTGGCGGCAGGCGCGATCAGTTTTGGCGTGGGCGTCGCGGTCGGGGCATTGATCAACCAGCATAATGACGGCTGGCATAGCTGGGACGTGCGCTGGAATGATCGGCGTCAACCGGTGGTTTATAACAATGCGCCTTATATCTCGCACTCCACCACGGTGATTAACCGTGTCACCAATATCAACCAATACAATAATGTGAATCGCAGCACCACGGTGAATAACTACCACAACACGCCAGTCAATCAGGTGCCGCATTTTTCTGCGCCAACCCCTTATGCAGCACCCAAGATTGCCAGCTTGCAACAGCCACATTTAACGCCGCCCGTCGCAGCCAATGAACGCCAGCCGATGACGGCACCGAACTTTACCCATGCGGGAACGTCGGCATCCCATGTGGTGACGCCAGTTGCCCATCTTCAGCAGCCAATGACCCTGCCGAGTTTCGCCCATTCAACACCGGCGACCACGCACCCACACTCAGCGACAGTTTCAGCCCCCGTTCATCAGACCGACGTGCGACCGGTTCGTGAGCCTGAACAACGCCTGCCGGCCCCTGTCACCATACAGAAAAGGGCGCCGCTGCCGACCATCAAACCTGTCGAACACGTCGCGCCCAAGGCTAACGTTATTCGCCCGCAGCCGGTTCAACCACGGCCAAATGCCATGATGCCGCATAACGCACCGACACCGTTCCATCAGCCGCAGATTCAACAGGCGCAACATCGTCCGGCCCCAGCGGCCAAACCGCAGGAACATCGCCCGCTAAAAGTGGAAGAACACAAGGTAGGCTAAACGAATGCCCCCGGTCATGGCCGGGGGCAAAGAAAGGATTAGCGGCTGACTTTCACCGCGGTACCGCTGACGGTCACCATTAACATGCTACTGTCTTTACCGACGGTTTCATAATCGATATCAATGCCGACCACCGCGTTGGCCCCCAACTCTTTCGCCTGTTCTTCCAACTCCCGGAAGGCAATCAGGCGCGCTTTACGCAGCTCTTTCTCATAAGCGCCCGAACGGCCACCCACGATGTCACGCACGCCGGCAAAAAAATCACGGAAAATATTGGCGCCCAGAATGGCCTCGCCGGTGACAACGCCGCAGTACTCGGTAATAGTAAACCCTTCCAGGGTCGGGGTAGTGGAAAGCTGCATGAAAACTCCTTGCTTGATTGATTCATCGCACTTATCTGACCATTGATTTGGCATTATGTTCTGTATTGAAATGGCACGCAGTACGAATGCAAGGCCTGAAATCGCATTTATACTGTAGGCTAATGGTCTTCATGGTAGAGACTTTCACATAAGGTAATGAGATGAAAACAAAAACGATTGCGGCTGTTTTGCCCTTAGCGCTGTTACTGAGTGCCTGCACCACCGTCGAACCGGCATTCAAGGATATCGGCTCCCGTACCGGCGGTTGTGTGGAAGGCGGCCCGGATACGGTCGCACAGAAATTTTACGATCTGCGCCTGCAACAGGGTGCCGCTACCACCCTGCCCGACAGCAACCGTCTGGCGCAGCTGCAACCTTACCTGAGTAAAGTGCTGTATCAGGACCTGGTGGCCGCCAACCAGAACCCCGGCAAACATCAGGTCACCGGCGATCTGTTTACCGGTAACGCGCAGGGTCCGACCAGCGCCACCGTCGCCAGCGCTTCTACCATCCCGAATACCGACGCCAAAAATATTCCGCT
The DNA here is from genome assembly GCF_014164835.1 of Serratia sp. OS31. Classification (NCBI taxonomy): domain Bacteria; kingdom Pseudomonadati; phylum Pseudomonadota; class Gammaproteobacteria; order Enterobacterales; family Yersiniaceae; genus Serratia; species Serratia sp. OS31. The sequence continues at coordinate 188,026 of NZ_JACJFQ010000003.1, forward strand.
GCGCGTGCAGCTCAGCTACCAGAAGGACGGCGGCAGCGCGGTCAACTGGCAGGATGAGGTGCTGATGGTGCGTGAAGGCACCTGTTGGGTGGTGGATGATATCCGCTATCTGAACGTGCCGCCGCATGCCGCCAGCGGGACGCTGCGTCAGGTATTGGAAAACCAGTAAGCTTACACGCCCCACCGTCATCGCCCTGATGCCGGTGGGTAAAAAAATGCCTTGATTCCGCTCAACATTCGTTCACTTTGAGAATTTTCGCTACATACCTCACAGCGTGCACGACAAATCCCCCCTTCGAACCTGACTCGCGGTATCTTGTGCTATTCTTTTACTATCCTGCCGCGCAGTAATAAATTTTAACGCACAAAGATTGCATAAGTATTCTGTGGAAGTTAACATTCGCGGCATCAATATCTATTCAATTCTGGCGCATGAGCATTCAACTTAACGGTATCAACTGCTACTACGGCGCACATCAGGCGCTGTTTGACATCACGCTGGATTGCCCAGCAGGGGAAACTTTAGTGCTGCTGGGTCCAAGCGGCGCGGGGAAAAGTTCATTGCTGCGGGTGTTGAACCTGCTGGAAATGCCGCGTTCGGGTCAGTTGCAGATCGCCGGCAATCAATTCGACTTCAAGCAGGCTCCCGGCGAAAAAGCCATTCGCGAGCTGCGTCAGAACGTCGGCATGGTATTCCAGCAATACAACCTCTGGCCTCATCTTACCGTGGTGCAAAACCTGATCGAAGCGCCGTGCCGCGTACTGGGCCTGACCAAGGCTCAGGCGATGGAGCGCGCCGACAAGTTGCTGAAGCGCTTGCGCCTGACCGACTTTGCCGACCGCTTCCCGCTGCACCTTTCCGGCGGCCAGCAGCAACGTGTGGCCATTGCCCGTGCGCTGATGATGGAACCGCAGGTGCTGCTGTTCGACGAGCCGACCGCCGCGCTGGATCCCGAAATCACCGCCCAAATCGTCAGCATCATTCGCGAGCTGGCCGGCACCGGCATCACCCAGGTGATCGTCACCCACGAAGTGGAAGTGGCGCGCAAAACCGCCAGCCGCGTGGTGTACATGGAAAACGGCCACGTGGTGGAGCAAGGCGATGCCAGCCACTTCACGCAGCCACAGACCACCGAGTTTGCCAATTACTTATCACACTAACAATTTTACTTGCTGTAATTTGGGGAGTTTGCGATGAAAAAACTAATAATCGCCGCCGTTCTGGCTGGCATCAGCGTTTCCGCCTCTGCAGCCGAAACGATCCGTTTCGCTACCGAAGCTTCTTATCCTCCGTTTGAATTTATTGACGCCGGCAACAAGATCCAGGGGTTTGACGTCGATCTGGCCAATGCGCTTTGCAAAGAGATGCAGGCCGAGTGCAGCTTCACCAATCAGGCTTTCGACAGCCTGATCCCAAGCCTGAAGTTCAAGCGTTTTGACGCAGTGATGGCCGGTATGGACATCACGCCTGAACGTGAAAAACAGGTGCTGTTTACCAAGCCGTATTACGACAACTCCGCGCTGTTTGTCGCCCAGAAGGGCAAAGTTGCCGACGTAGCGGCGCTGAAAGGCAAAAAAGTGGGCGTGCAGAACGGCACGACGCATCAGAAATACCTGACCGATAAACACCCTGAAATCACCACCGTGCCTTACGACAGCTATCAGAACGCCATTTTGGATCTGAAGAATGGTCGCGTTGACGCGGTATTTGGTGACACCGCAGTGGTCAACGAATGGCTGAAACAGAATGCCGCTCTGGCCGCGGTAGGCGATAAGGTGACCGACAAAGACTACTTCGGTACCGGGCTCGGCATTGCCGTTCGCCAGAAAAATACCGATCTGCAGGGCAAGTTCAATGCCGCCCTCAACAAGATCAAACAGGATGGGACTTACGAAACCATCTACAAAAAATGGTTCCAGCAGTAATCTATCCCCATGAATGAAATTCAACCTCTAGCAAGCGCCGCCGGGATGACCGTCGGCCTTGCCGTTTGCGCCCTTATCCTCGGGTTGATCCTGGCGATGCTGTTTGCCGTCTGGGAGTCATCTCGCTGGAAAGTGGTCAGTTGGCTCGGCACCGCCTGGGTCACGCTGTTACGCGGCCTGCCGGAAATTCTGGTGGTGCTGTTCATCTATTTCGGCTCATCGCAGCTGCTGTTGATGCTGTCCGACGGCTTCACCCTGAACTTTGGCCTGTTCCAACTGCCCGTCCAACTGGCGATTGATAATTTCGAAGTCAGCCCGTTCCTGTGCGGCGTGATTGCCCTCGCCCTGCTCTATTCCGCCTATGCGTCGCAAACGTTGCGCGGGGCGCTGAAAGCGGTACCGCAAGGGCAATGGGAATCCGGTCAGGCTCTGGGGATGAGCACCGCAGCGATTTTCTTTCGCCTGATCATGCCGCAGATGTGGCGCCACGCCCTGCCGGGGCTGGGCAACCAGTGGTTGGTTCTGCTGAAGGACACCGCGCTGGTGTCGCTGATCAGCGTTAACGACCTGATGCTGCAGACCAAGAGTATCGCCACTCGCACTCAGGAGCCCTTTACCTGGTATGTGATCGCGGCAGCAATCTATCTGGTGGTTACCCTGTTCAGCCAATACATCATTAAACGTATTGAACTGCGCACCACGCGCTTTGAGCGGGGGCCAGCCTGATGTTTGAGTTCTTGCCGGAAATTATCAAAGGGCTGCACACCAGCCTGACGCTGACCGTTACCGCCCTGATCGTGGCACTGCTGCTGTCATTGGTGCTGACGGTGATCCTGACGCTGAAAACGCCGATCCTGACGCCGCTGGTGAAAATCTATATCACCCTGTTCACCGGTACGCCACTGCTGGTGCAGATCTTCCTGATCTACTACGGCCCCGGCCAGTTCCCGGCGATCCGCGAATATCCGTGGTTGTGGGATCTGCTGTCACAACCGTGGCTGTGTGCGATGATCGCATTGGCGCTGAACAGCGCGGCCTACACTACCCAACTGTTTTACGGTGCCGTGAGGGCGATCCCCGCCGGTCAGTGGCAATCTTGCGAAGCGCTTGGCATGTCGCGTGCCCAGTCGTTGCGTATCCTGCTGCCCTTTGCCTTCAAGCGTGCGCTGTCGTCTTACTCCAACGAAGTGGTGTTGGTGTTCAAGAGCACCTCGCTGGCCTATACCATTACCCTGATGGAAGTGATGGGATACAGCCAGCTGATGTATGGCCGTACCTACGACGTGATGGTGTTTGGTGCCGCCGGGTTGGTGTATCTGTGCGTCAACGGCCTGCTGACGTTGTTGATGCGCGTGGTCGAGCGTCGGGCGCTAGCCTTCGAGCGCCGCAACTGAGCCCGCCCCTACAAGTCTCGGAGCCCTGCCATCGTGCGGGGCTTTTTTATTTCCGTCGTAATTTTCTAATCATTTATATTGCATATTAATGCATTAAATGTCAGGGTAAACGTCGATAAACAGCCGCCTAAACCTTTGGGTTATTGTCAGTAAAATCAAGCGGTGAAGAGATAAAAACACGCAGACTTGCAGACAGGAGCTTTACGCATGAAAAAACTATTACTTGCCGCTACGGTATTGGCGGGCATCGCCTTCAACGCCAGTGCAGCCGAGACCATTCGCTTCGCCTCTTCCGCCACCTATCCTCCCTTCGAATCGCTGGATGCCAGCAACAAGATTGTCGGGTTTGATATCGATCTGGCTACCGCGCTGTGCAAACAAATGAAAGCCGAATGCACCTTTACCAATCAGGCGTTCGACAGCCTGATCGCCGCCCTGAAATTCAAAAAATACGACGCGGTGATTTCCGGTATGGACATCACGCCAGAGCGCAGCAAGCAGGTTTCCTTTACCCAACCTTATTACGCCAACTCAGCGATCGTGATCGCGCAGAAAGGCAAATTCAGCTCGCTGGCGGATCTGAAAGGCAAAAAGATCGGCATGGAGAACGGCACTACCCACCAAAAATACATGCAGGACAAACACCCGGAGATTAATACCGTCTCTTACGACAGCTACCAGAACGCCATTCTCGAACTGAAAAATGGCCGTATTGACGGCGTATTCGGTGATACCGCGGTCGTCAACGAGTGGTTGAAGAACAGCCCGCAATTGGCGCCGGTCGGTGAGCATGTTACCGATGCACAATACTTCGGCACCGGCCTGGGCATTGCCGTTCGCCCGGACAACCAGGCGCTGCTGGCCAAGCTGAATACCGCACTGGACGCCATCAAGGCGGACGGCACCTACAAAGCCATCAACGACAAGTGGTTCCCGCAGTAAGATCTCGCCAGGGCGTGGAACACCACGCCCTATCTCAAACAAACCCTCTACTGCCAGCACCTTATCCCAAAAACGCCTTTAATAGCGTACCAGCAGCGTCAGCACTTCGTAGTGGGCGGTATGGGGGAACATATCAAACAGTTGCACGCGTTCAATGCGGTAATCCGGCAACATCTCAATGTCTTTCGCCATCGTCTCGGCATTACAGCTCGAATACAGAATATAGCCGGGTGCCATCTGATTCAGGTAGTCGCACAAGGCTTTACCGATGCCGCGCCGTGGCGGATTGACCAGTACCAGTTGAGGTACTCTGCCTTCGGCGGTGGCGAACCGCGTGGAATCCAACGCCTGGAAATCAACCCGCTGCAGGCCCAGCGTTTCCGCTGACTGACGCGCACAGGCAATCGCCTCGGCGCTGATCTCAATCCCGGTCAAGCGGGTTTCCTTCTGCGCACAGTGCAGGCCAAATCCCCCCACGCCGCAGAACAGATCCCACATGCTTTCGATCCCCAATGCACGAACCCAGTCACGAGCGATAGCGTACAGTTCAGCCGCCACTTTGGGGTTAGTCTGGAAAAAGCTTTGCGGGCGGATATACAACGGCACCTGATTAAATTGCTCTTCCAGCGCCTGCTGTTCGGTCAGCGGGATCTCACGCTCTCCTTCCATAATCGCCATATGCACTGGCTGAATATTGGCGGAGATCACCCTGAGTTGTGGCAATTGCTGCTGTAACCACGGCAACGCCGCCCGCAGCTGTGCCAATTTACTCTCTGAACGCAGTACAAAGCGCAGCATCACGCCACCACTGTGGGTGCTTTCGGTCAGCAGCAGGTACTTCAGTTCCCCGCGCTTACGCGCCACGTTGTAGGGCGTCAAACCGGCGCGGGCGATAAAACTTTTCAACACCGCGAACATGGGCGCAAAACTGGCGGGATACAGCGGACAGGCACTCAAATCAACCGGCGTGCCATCGCGGTGCAGCATGCCGAGCAACGGGCGCTCTACGCTACCGCTGACCACCATCTTGGCCTTATTGCGAAATGCGCTCTGCTCGCCGGCGATCGGCGCCAACCACTGGGCAACGTCACGTTGTTCCAGCAGGGATTGCAGATGATGCTGTTTGTCTGTCAGCTGCTGCGGGTAAGGCTTTTCCAGCCACTGACAAGAACGGCAGGTGCCCGCCGTATACAAGGCGCAATGCATTAAGTTGACTCTGAGTTCGGGGTGAATAATTAAGGGCGCAGAGTTTATCACTCTACGCCCTTAAAATCTCAATTGTGCGCGGCGAAATAGCGGCGGCTGGCGGCGGGAACAAACAATAAGGCCAGGATGACAACATCGGGGATTTTCTGCAGGATCAACACGTGCAGAATTTGGCCGCTGGTTTCCCCCTCCACGGTAAAGACCTCGGGTAGAAAGCTGCCAATGGTCGCCAACAGCAAATAACCGACCACCGCACACTGACAGGCCACGTAGACCCAACGTCCCCAGTTGCGACCGCGCATTACCGCAAAACCGCAGCTGATTTGCAGGCACAGCAACACCAGACCGGCCAAAAATATCAGGGTGGAATCCCAGGCCTGGGCGCTGGTGCTGACAAACTCCTGAGCGCCATCGACGCCCAGTTCACCCAACAGCAACAGCACGCTGATGCATTTGATAGCCACCATCGCCGTACCGGCCACCATCACCGGTACTGGCGCATCTGAAGTCGTTCTCATTCCCTGCCTGCTGTTCAGCATGTCTGACATGTCCATGTTCCGCAATGAAACGCCGCCTATACCCGTCATCTTTCAAGTTGCAGCGTTCAAATCTGTTCCCGACAGATTTGTCGCTCACCCCAGTGACCGTAGGGGGCGAATAAATTCGCCCCGATTAATGCGGGCGCAGCATGCGGCGCCCCTACAATGCCTGGGGATGAGCGAGCTGGCCGCCTGGCTGTAACTCTAAAGCTATAGGGTATACTCAAACGAGATATATAAAGTCAGGTAATCAATTGCAATACCAATAATTGCAAAAATAGCAGGTTTAATCAGACTCAGCTACGGGCAGCCTTTTGTAATTCGCGCGATCGCTGTTTTTCCGAGCGAGCCATAAACCACCATGCAATCAGGCCGATAACGCCGACCACCAGCAATATCAAACTGGCCAGGGCGTTGATTTCCGGATTAACCCCCATACGCACGCTGGAGAACACCAGCATCGGCAAGGTGGTCGCGCCCGGCCCGGCGACGAAGCTGGCAATCACCAGGTCATCCAGCGACAGCGTGAATGCCAACATCCAGCCGGCAACCAGCGCCGGTGCAATCATTGGCAGCGTGATCACGAAAAACACCTTCAACGGCGTCGCGCCCAAATCCATCGCGGCCTCTTCGATCGAGCGATCCAATTCTCGCAGGCGTGAACTGATCACCACCGAAACGTAGGCCGTACAGAAGGTGACGTGCGCCAGCCAGATGGTGAACATGCCGCGTTCCGACGGCCAACCCAACGTATGCCCCATCGCTACAAACAGCAGCAGCAGCGACAGACCGGTAATCACATCCGGCATAACCAGCGGTGCGGTCAGCATAAAGGCAAAGCCGGTTGAACCACGAAAACGGCCAAAACGCACCATCACCACGGCGGCAATCGCGCCAAGCACCACGGCGGCGGTGGCTGAGGCGGCAGCAATGGTCAGGCTGAGCCCGACGGCGCTGATCATCGCCGAATCATGGAATAACGCGGTATACCAACGCGTCGACCAGCCCGCCCACACCGTCACCAGTTTCGAACTGTTGAACGAGTAAATCACCAGCATCAGCATCGGCGCATACAGGAAGGTGAAACCGAGCACCAAAATAGCGATACGCCACGGTGAACGCACTACCGGCAAGTTGTTCATCCCTGCCCCCCCATTTCCTTGTTCTGGTGCTTGTGGAACCAGAGAATCGGCAAAATCAACAACAGCAGCATCACGGTTGCCACCGCCGAAGCCACCGGCCAATCGCGGTTGTTAAAGAACTCCTGCCACAGTACCCGGCCAATCATAATACTGTCCGGCCCGCCCAGCAGTTCCGGGATCACGAATTCGCCGACCGCCGGGATAAACACCAGCATCGAGCCGGCAATGATGCCGCCACGGGTCAGCGGCACAATCACGCTGAAAAAGGTTTTCAGCGGTTTGGCGCCCAGATCCAGCGAGGCCTCTACCAGCGAATAATCCAGACGCGTCAAGGCGGTATAAATCGGCAACACCATAAACGGCAGATAGGAATACACCACGCCGATATAGACCGCCAGATTGGTATGCAGGATCACCAGCGGCTGATCGATAACCCCGAGCCACAGCAGGAAATTGTTAAGGATACCGTTGTTTTTCAATATGCCCATCCAGGCATAAACGCGGATCAAAAATGAGGTCCACGACGGCAGGATCACCAACAGCAGCAAAATATTGCGGGTTGACGCTTTACTGTGCGCCACTGCCCAGGCCAACGGATAGCCAATGATCAGGCAGCATACCGTCGATACCGCCGCCACCTGCAGCGACTGCAGATAGGCGTCCAGATATAACGGGTCGTCGGTCAGTTGCAGGTAATTGGCAAAGTTGAGCGCAATATCCAGCTTCCCGTCAGCCCAGCTCATCAGGTCAGTGTAAGGCGGCACCGCCAGCGCCAGCTCCGCCAGGCTGATCTTGAACACAATCAGGAACGGCAGCAGGAACAGCAATGTCAGCCACAGCAGCGGCACCGCAATCACCAGTTTGCGGCCGTGGGCCATTTGCAGACGCTGGAAAAAAGCTTTCAGCGGGCCGGGTCCCTTGGCCGGCGGTTCCGGCGGCGTGCGTTCAGCAAGCATTGTCATAATGATTATTCCTCACCTTCGCCACTCACACCGTCAACACGACACAGCTGTCGGCTTCCCAACACAGCCGCACTTCGTCGCCCCAGGTCGGCATCCCCTTGCGGAAACGGTGACCGTTTTGCAATTGGGCGCTGAGCATCTGGCCGCTGAGCAGCTTCACGTGGTAGATCGACAAATCGCCGAGGTAGGCGATATGCACTACTTCCCCCACGGCAAAATTGCAGCCATCTTCCGGGATCTCTTCGCACAGCATGATTTTTTCCGGTCGCAACGCAACCTGGATCGGCACCCCGTCCACCACCGAGGCGTCGGAATCTACCTTGATCGCATGCCGCAAACCTGGGCTTTGCAGGATCAGGGCATCGTCCTGGCGCTCTTGCAGCACGCAGTCAAATACGTTGACCGAACCGATAAACTCGGCGCTAAAACGGCTGTTCGGGTGTTCGTAGATCTCTTCCGGCTCGCCGATCTGCACGAACTTGCCGCGATTCATGATGGCGATACGGCCTGCCATGGTCATCGCCTCTTCCTGATCGTGGGTGACCATCACGCAGGTCACGCCGACGCGCTCAAGAATGTCCGTCACTTCCAGCTGCATGCGGTCACGCAGTTTTTTATCCAGCGCGCCCATCGGTTCATCCAGCAGCAGCAGCTTTGGCCGCTTGGCAAGGCTGCGGGCCAGCGCCACACGCTGGCGTTGACCGCCGGAAAGCTGGTGCGGCTTGCGTTTGGCAAACTCCTGCATATGCACCAGCGACAGCATTTCCGCCACTCGCTCGGCGATTTCCCCACGCGGCATCTTGTCCTGTTTCAGGCCGAAGGCGATGTTTTGCTCCACCGTCATGTGCGGGAATAGCGCGTAGGACTGGAACATCATGTTAATCGGCCGCTGGTAGGGCGGCACGTGTGACATGTCTTGCCCGTCGAGCACGATTTGCCCTTCCGTCGGCTGTTCAAAACCGGCCAACATGCGCAACAGCGTTGACTTGCCGCAGCCGGAGGGGCCCAGCAGGGCAAATATTTCGCCTTTGTAGATGGTCAGGCTAACGTCTTCGACCGCGTTTTGGCCGTCAAAGGTTTTGGTGAGGTTACGGATTTCCAGCAGAGGGGTGAAGACCTTCTGCGACTTGGCTTGAGGACGAGGGATAGCGTCGTTCAATCGGGGTGCTCTCCGGTGCAAACAGTACAAAAAACCACGGCGATTGCCATGGCCCAAAATGGCAATGCAGGCGGGTAGCCCCGCCTGCTGGTCAAGACAACACTGAAAGCCGGGCCCGGCATTTTGGGCCCTGAGTACTAGCGTCCGCTTTTAACTTTAGTCCAGGCGCGGGTAATCACACGATCCAACTTCGGCGACTGCACGTTCAGCGTGAACAGCTTGGCACGCAGATCGGCCGGTGGGTAGACGTTCGGATTATCACGCACTTCCGCTTTTACCAGCGGGGTAGAATCCTTCACCGCGTTGGCGTAATAGACGTAGTTGCTGATGCCGGCCATCACATCAGGCTTCATCAGGAAGTTCAGGAACTGGTAGGCGGCGTCCTTGTTTTTGGCATCTGCCGGCATGGCAAACATGTCAAAATAGGTCAGCGCCCCTTCTTTCGGGATAGCATAAGCCACGTTCACGCCGTTCTTCGCCTCTTTGGCGCGGTTGGCCGCCTGCATCACGTCGCCGGACCAGCCTATCGCTACGCAGATATCACCGTTCGCCAGGTCATTGATGTATTGAGAAGAGTGGAAGTAACGGATGTTCGGCCGCAGCTTAAGCAGCAGATCGTTGGCCGCACCGGTGTAATCCGCTGCGTTGGTGCTGTTGGGATCCTTGCCCAGGTAGTGCAGCACGGTGGCGTAAACCTCACTCGGCGCATCCAGGAAGGAAACGCCGCAGCTTTTCAGCTTCTCGAGGTTTTCCGGCTTGAGGATCAGATCCCAGCTGTCGACCGGCGCGTCTTTACCCAGCACCGCCTTCACTTTGTCGACGTTATAACCGATGCCGGTGGTCACCATCAGGTAAGGGATGCCGTACTTGTTGTCCTTGTCATTGTGCGCCACCAGCTGCAGCATTTCGGGATCAAGGTTTTTGTAGTTCGGCATCTTGCTCTTGTCGAGCGGCTCGAAAATACCGGCCTTCGACTGGCGCTCAAGGAAGTTGGATGAAGGCACTACCAGATCATAGCCGGTGCTGCCCGCCATCAGTTTGCCTTCCAACACTTCGTTGGAGTCAAAGACGTCGTACACCACTTTAATACCGGTTTCTTTCTGGAATTTGGCTAAGGTGTCCGGCGCAATATAGTCGGACCAGTTATAGACGTGCAGCGTTTTTTCCTCGGCTGACGCCGTGACGGACGCGGCCATCAGCAGGCCGGCAACAACACCCGATAACCACTTTTTACGTTGGGTGACCATCCGTAACTTCCTCCAAAACAGGGGTGAATCATAGAATTGAACTTGTATCGCAAACTGATACAAAACCTTTCCTGATCGAGCGCAATCGTTGCAACCGCGGATTGAATAGCTATGCAGTTGATTGCAGACACCTTTTTCAACTGCCCAGCCCGCATGGTCACCTGGGGAATCGCAAGCCCTTAGCAGAATCAGCAGCATAACCGCTGTTGCCAAAACGCACCAGCCTCCGGGGTCAAAAACGGCTTTTATCGATTTTTTATGCAGTTTCTCTCTATGTGATACGCCATTAATGGCATAAACGGCGAGAAATATCGGGCAAAAGAGGGTAAAACGCAGAATATATTATCGTGGAAGGAAATAACGGCAGCATGCCGCCAGAGGGGCGACATGCATAATCTACAGCGGGGATCAGTGCAACATTGGCAGGCGTTCGGCGCTAGCCGGGTTCTCTTCTTCGTCACCCATAAACAGCAGATCGTTCGCCCGCGCCTCGAGGATCACCATGGAGATCTGCTCTTCGCCCTGCTGCATAAAGTGCGTGAACTGTTCCAGCGTGACGCCCACGGCGATGCTCAGCGCCTGACAGACGATCAGCTTCGGCAGGTTATCGTCCTGGATATCGACAAAGGCTTTGATGGTCAGCGAGCTGGCGTTGATCTGGCTGAGATCGGCCACCAGAGGGATCAGCGCGGTCGGTTTCACCTCGGCCAGCGCGGAGAACAGAATAACGTTGTCCACCAGATCGAGTTTGGCGTCGAACACGCCATCGAAGTTTTGCATGTGCGGCAGGTGCAGCGCCTGACAGGAATCGCACTCAAAGAATGAAATGCCCGATTGATCCAGCCAGCGTCGTAACAACGCCAAATCAGGGACAATGAGTGAATCCATAATACCAGCCTCACAATATTCAAAACGCGAAAAGGCGCATAGCTTACGGAATATTCCCCCGCGATGCCACGATCAATGCGGCTTAATTCGCTATTTGGGCAAATATCGCCGGGAAAAAAACGCAAAGCTGGCGATGGCAAAGCCGATTTTGGTCGGCGACATCAGCCGCCCGACTTGAGACGAAATCCCGCTCTGGCGCGCGGCTCGATATACTCGATCATCATGCCGGCAATATCCAATCCCGTGGTGGTTTCCACCCCTTCCAACCCCGGTGAGGCGTTCACTTCCATCACCAACGGGCCGCGAGCCGCTCGCAAAATATCTACCCCGGCAACATCCAGCCCCAGCGTGGTGGCAGCCTTAACCGCCACAGCTCGCTCTTTGGCAGTGATGCTCACTTTACGGGCTGTACCGCCACGGTGCAGATTGGAACGGAACTCTCCCGGTTTAGCCTGTCGCTCAATCGCGGCGACGACCCGCCCACCGACCACCAGGCAGCGAACGTCGCTGCCCTGGGCCTCGCGAATATATTCCTGCACCAGGATATGGGCGTTGAGACCACGAAAAGCATCAATCACGCTTTCTGCCGCCTGACGGGTTTCCGCCAGCACCACCCCAATGCCCTGCGTGCCCTCCACCAATTTGACCACCAATGGCGCGCCGCCGACCAGTTCGATCAAATCACCGGTGTCGTCCGGCGAATGGGCAAAACCGGTGATCGGCAGGTCAATCCCCTGCCGTGCCAGTAACTGCAGCGAACGCAGTTTGTCGCGTGCGCGAGTGATCGCCACCGACTCATTCAGCGGGTAACTGCCCAGCAGCTCAAACTGACGCAGTACGGCGGTACCATAGAAAGTGATGGCGGAGCCGATGCGCGGGATCACCGCATCGTAGCGCTCCAACTGACGACCGCGATAGTGAATGGTCGGCGCGGCAGGGTTAATGTTCATGTAGCAAGAAAGCGGATCGATAATATCCACGCTGTGGCCGCGCTGCTCTGCCGCCTCCACCAAACGCTTGCATGAGTACAGCGTTCCATCGCGCGAAAGAATGGCAATTTTCACTCGTCACCCCAAAAAGGCAATCACCTGTCAGGCAGGCATGCACCGGCGGCCATCACTTAGCCGCGCGGCTCACTGTCGTTTTTATCGACCGGCGAATGAGGCTTATGTCGATCGTTCTGCGGCGGTTGACCGCCACGCATTAGCGGGCCGAATCCTTGCACCACGCGCCAAACCAAAAACGCCGCCGCCGGGACCATCAGCGCCACGCCGAGGAAAATCATGCCCACCGCTGCCTGCTGGGAAGCCAACCAGCCCGGCAATTGAACGTGACCGTGAATGCTCAGATAAGCCAGCACTAACGACAGCATGCCCAAGCCTTCCAAAACCAACACCGTACGAGGTAAGTCACCGAATGAACGCATATTTTTCTTCTCCAGAAGCTCTGCCTCCAGTGTAGTGAATTCCCCCCGATGGCGACAGCCCCGGCAACTTAATCGGTTAGATGAATCAGACTAACAGGTAATTCCTGCTTTTTTTTCGCTGACCCAACGGGCATAGTAGGCGCCATCAATGCGGGTAATGCTCAACCTTAAGTCTTTATGACTGACAGAATGTCATTGCAGTTGCGATTATATTATTGAATATCAATCTAAGGAGTGTTGCATGTTTGCAGTTATCTTCGGGCGCCCAGGCTGTCCTTATTGTGTCCGTGCGAAAGAGTTGGCGGAAAAACTGACTGAAGAACGTGACGATTTCAACTTCCGTTATGTTGATATCCACGCTGAAGGCATCACCAAAGCCGATCTGGAAAAAACCGTTGGCAAGCCGGTAGAAACCGTACCGCAGATCTTCCTCGATGAGAAACATATCGGCGGCTGCACCGATTTCGAAGCTTATGCCAAAGAAAACCTGAACCTGTTCCAGTAAACTTCAGGCGAGAACGACAAAAAGGCGCTCAAAGCGCCTTTTTTTATTGCCGTTCACGGCGGTGACATTGCAGATACGCCTGCAACAAGCCGCCGATAAACAGCGCCAGCAGCGCGCCAAACATGCACCAGAATACCGCGCTGGTGGCATAAGCCAATTCCTGCCAGAACGAGTAAGACGGTGTTAACCAAAAATGGCGGATGATCAGGCACAGCGGCAGTGCATAGAGCGCGCCCAGTAACGGGCAGATAATGCGTTTTTTGCTCGACAGATAGCTGGCGACCGCGCCGGGTATCACAAACAACAGCAGGCCGGTTTCCCCCTGATGCTCATGATCAGTACTGCCAAAGACCCCGCTCTGTTGCCCGAGATACACCAGGCTGAACAGCAGGAAACAGCTTAAAATACCCCACCAATACCGTTCGTTCGCCATACGATCTCTCCCCTTTAACCTGTTACCACACCGTAGAAATCAGCCGTGTCACAAAGCCGGTGACGCCTTGCCGTAAAACGGCAACGCTGAACTGAACTTTTTCCTTGGCTACTAAAAGAGAGCTACCCCGGTCATTTCAAGCCGTGTGCCCTTGCCCCCGAAGGCGGTGCCCTTAGGGCAGAACACCTTACTGAAAGCAAAAAATGGCGTTGCGGCTTGAAATACAACGGGTATAAATGCGTTCGGCGGCGCAGGAACTCAGCTTTATGCTGGCTGTCACGCGCCATAGCGACTAGAATAAACGCCGCCGATCGATGGTTCGAATCGCCTTCCGCTGGTTAGTTATTTATGACGTCGCTTTTTGACTGAATTTATATCTTATAGTTATCTATATCAAGCACTTACTGGTAAACAATAAGTTATCCTCCGTGAACATAAACGTCGCTAGTTTGTTAAACGGTAACTACATCCTGTTACTGTTCGTGGTACTCGCACTGGGGCTGTGCCTCGGTAAAGTCCGTCTGGGCTCCGTTCAACTCGGTAATTCCATTGGCGTTTTGGTGGTTTCGCTGCTGCTCGGCCAGCAACATTTCGCCATTAACACCGAAGCGCTGAATCTCGGCTTTATGCTGTTTATTTTCTGCGTTGGCGTGGAAGCAGGACCCAACTTTTTCTCGATATTTTTCCGCGACGGCAAAAACTACCTGATGCTGGCGCTGGTGATGGTCGGTTCCGCGATGGTGATCGCCATCGGCCTCGGCAAACTTTTCCATTGGGATATTGGCCTGACCGCCGGCATGCTCGCCGGATCCATGACCTCGACCCCGGTCCTGGTGGGTGCCGGCGATACGCTGCGCAATACCATCACCAACGGCCCGGCGCTGCTGGCGGCACAGGATCACCTGAGCCTCGGCTATGCTCTGACCTACCTGATTGGCCTGGTGAGTCTGATTTTCGGCGCGCGTTACCTGCCCAAGCTGCAACACCAGGATCTCTCTACCTCCGCTCAGCAAATTGCCCGCGAACGCGGCCTGGACACGGACAGCCAGCGCAAGGTTTATCTGCCGGTTATCCGCGCCTACCGCGTGGGGCCGGAGCTGGTGGCCTGGGCCGATGGCAAAAACCTGCGCGAGCTGGGCATCTATCGCCAGACCGGCTGCTATATCGAACGCATCCGCCGTAACGGCATTTTGGCGAACCCGGACGGCGATGCGGTGCTGCAGGTGGGCGATGAGATTTCACTGGTTGGTTATCCTGATGCTCATGCACGACTGGATCCCAGCTTCCGCAACGGCAAAGAGGTTTTCGACCGCGATCTGCTGGACATGCGCATCGTCACCGAAGAGATTGTGGTCAAGAACAGCAATGCGGTGAACAAGCGCCTGAGCCAGTTGAAGCTGACCGATCACGGCTGCTTCCTCAACCGGGTGATCCGCAGCCAGATTGAAATGCCTATCGACGACAGCATCGTGCTCAACAAAGGCGATGTGCTGCAGGTCAGCGGGGATGCCCGTCGGGTGAAAAGCGTGGCGGAGAAGATCGGCTTTATCTCGATCCACAGTCAGGTCACCGACCTGTTGGCATTCTGCGCCTTCTTTATCATCGGACTGTTGATTGGCCAGATCACCATCCAGTTCAGCAACTTCTCGTTCGGCATCGGCAACGCTGCCGGCTTGTTGATGTCCGGCATCATGCTCGGCTTCCTGCGTGCCAACCACCCGACCTTTGGCTACATTCCACAGGGCGCGCTGAATATGGTGAAAGAGTTCGGTCTGATGGTGTTTATGGCCGGTGTCGGCCTGAGCGCCGGTGCCGGTATTGGCCACAGCCTGGGGGCCGTTGGCGGCCAGATGCTGATCGCCGGGCTAATCGTCAGCCTGGTACCGGTAGTGATCTGCTTCCTGTTCGGCGCCTACGTGCTGCGCATGAACCGAGCCTTGCTGTTTGGCGCCATTATGGGGGCCCGTACCTGTGCGCCAGCGATGGAGATTATCAGCGACACCGCACGCAGCAACATTCCGGCCTTGGGCTATGCCGGTACCTATGCTATCGCTAACGTATTGTTAACCCTGGCAGGTTCTCTGATTGTGGTGTTGTGGCCGGGGATCCTCGGTTAAACGATAAGTAACGAAGATGAATCAGTGGCAAAAATATTTTGAAATTTTTATCCCCGGTGAGAACTTTCCTTGCCGGGGGTAGTCTGAATTAGTGCCACTGCTTTTCTTTGATGTCCCCATTTTGTGGAGCCCGTTAGTCCCGCCTTTTTAGGTTCAAGACTATCGGGTTTTTTGTTGCCTGAAATAAAATGAATCGGTGGCCAGGCCCGGCAAAACCATTGACTCCTTTGGTGCCTAAACTATGACAGGCGGAATACAAACCACTTCCTCATTCATCCGAAGAATACTGGTTAACTCAAAGCGTTTGCGAGCAGCTTATCCATTTTGACATGTCTTGAAGGGATATATTCCCGCCCCACGCCACCATCCCGGCCACGGCATTGGCGAGAAGTTTGGGCGCAATGGCCAGGCTGCAATAAACAAAAAAAAGCCCGCCGGGGGGCAGTGGCCAACGGCGCAATGCACTCCCCAAAACGGGCTCATATTCACCAATCGCTTAGCTGTGCTAATGATTAGCACGCATCGATATTATTTATGCTCGGCCTTGCTCACAGTATCTTCGGCTTTCCACACGCGGTATTTCACCTCCACGTCTTTTGGCACGTAAACCACAATTGGCAAGCGGCTGTTGTAACGCTGCATGGACGCGTCGCCCAGATTGGCAGCAATAAACTTCTGCTGTTTGGTGTTATCTGGGCAGGCCATCATGGTAGAAGCCGGTTCGGACAGTTTTTCCAGCACCAGGTAATCGTAGCCCCAGCCGGAAAGGGTTTTGCTTTCCAGCGTGCCACCGATCATATGGCGGTTACAGTCCACTTCCAGCGTTTTGCCGATCAGCAGTTCAACCTTGAAGTTCTCTTCGTGTTCCTGTTTCAGCAGGTAAATCACCTGACGATTCATGCCCTTTTCCGCTTTAGGGTAAGGCGCAACCTTTTCCAGCGGCTGTTTGCTGATATCGGTGTCTTCAGCAGAGGTGGCAGCAATGGCGCTGGCGGAAACGGCCATCAGCAGGCCGGAAAATACGACGGATGCCTTGTTCATGTTTTATCCCTACAATGATTAAATGCTTCGCCCATAAGCTAATACACTCCCGACAAGCCCGCCAGTAGTTTAATCTTCTTTACAATGGACAATGGTCAGCAACAACAACCAGAATGCCGACCATAAATCAGGACAAGCAATCAGCGAGATGCGTTTTTGGCGATATAAGCCTTCACCACCTGGTAGACATAATCCTGACACGCCAGCCCGGTCTGCGGATCGTATTTACCCTGGTTGGTAATATTGTTGGACAGTACGCGAATGCCGACAAAAGGAATATTGAAAGCTGCGGCTATCTGAGCGGCGGAAGCCGTTTCCATCTCCTCTACCGAGGTATGATAGTTTTCGCGGAAGTGACGAATGCGATCCAGTTCGCTGTTCCAGACGTCGGCGGAGCCAATCACCCCTTCAACCACCCTGCCCTGAGCGTAGCTGCTCTTAACGCTCTCCGCTACCGCCAACAGTTTAGCGTCTGCCGGGAATTGGCGGATCGTATGGCGATTTTTATCCTCACCGGCGCTGCCTTTCGAAGCCAGTAAATCCATCGGTTGCCACTGCCGTGAATCACTGCCTTCGCCCGGTGCTTTTTTCGGCGTTTTAAACGCGCCCAGGCTGACCGAATATTTTCCCAGCACGATGTCATACACTTTCAGCGCAGGATCGTGGCCGCCGGCCGTCCCCTGATTGATGATCGCCACCGGGCGGAACTGGGTCGCGGCAATCGCCGTAGCCGCCGCCGCGTTAGACATGCCTTTCAGCGTTTCCGACACCACCACAGGATAACCGTCCACAGTGCCGCACCAGAAGCGCCAGCCGCCAATTTGTTCTTCACGCGGGTTGTCCAGACGTTGGGCGAAACGTTCCGCCTCCACCGGCATCGCGCCCTGAACCACAATCGGCCCGAGGACAACGCCCTGCTGCGCCATCGTCAGAGGAGAAAAAACCGCGCCACACACCGCCACCAGCACAAGATTCAATTTTTTTGTCATCGCCACAGCTTCCCAATAAAAAAGCAAACGATTACCTTAACTGAAAGCCGATAGCCCGCCTATCCCTTTCTCGCAGCAGGCTTGCCCTGGCATTAAGGTTTTCTTAAGACAGAATTATTACAGTGGGGCTCTCTATTACTGTCATTGAATCTGAGCCCCGCGTGAATCCAAAACCTTCACTAAATCAATCCTCAACAGCACCCCAAATTCAGACTAACGCCCTTTACTCCCTGCCGGCTTCCTTTTACCGTTGGCAGGTTTTTGGATTGATAGTCAGTGGGTTGCTGTTCCTCTGGCTGTCGCGCAATGAACAGCTGGACTGGGCCATCAGCAATTTCTGGTTCGATGCCGCCAGCGGGCATTTTCCGTGGCAGAACGATCCCTGGCTGGACTTGATAAACCACCGCTTGTTGAAAATCGGCGTGATTACCGGTGCGGTGCTGGCGCTGTTTTGGGGTATTTATCGCCGTAACCCACGCATGATCGTCACCATGCTGCTGATCGGCATCGGTCCCCTGGTGGTCGGCGTGCTGAAAGCCACCAGCGCGCATTCTTGCCCATGGGATTTGATCGAATACGGCGGCAAGGCGATGTCCTACCCCCTGTTTGGGGCAATACCGGCAGAATCCGGCCCCGGGCGGTGCTTCCCTGGCGGCCATGCCTCCAGCGGCTTTGCCGTGATGGCGCTGTTTTTCCTGTTTTATCCGCAACGCCCGCGCCTGGCTTACTGGTGCTGGTTCGGCGGCATTGTGCTCGGCATGCTGATGGGCTTTGGTCAGGTGATGCGCGGCGCACATTTTCTTACCCATAACCTGTGGGCAGGTTGGTGGGTTTGGCTCAGCCAACTGGCTGTTTATTCGATAGTGAGCGGTTTTAGCCGCCGCAAGACGAGGTAACTATGATAGAGCAGTTGAATTATCTTCTTTTCGCCTGGATCAACGCGACCCCGGCGTCCCCCGAAGGATTAATCGATGTCGCCACCTTTTTGGCGCGCGATCTGATCGCCATCGTGCCGATGCTGATTATCGGGCTATGGTTGTGGGGGCCGCAGAATCAATTGGTGTCGCAACGTGAAGTGGTGGCCAAGACGACAATTGCTCTGCTGTTTGCCCTGCTTTCTGCTGCCACTATCGGTATGCTGCTGCCGCACGAACGGCCATTCGTCGCCGGTGTGGGGTACACCTTCCTGGCGCATGCGCCGGACAGTTCGTTCCCCAGTGACCACGGTACCGCCATCTTCACCTTCGCACTGGCTTTCCTGTTCTGGCATCGCGTCTGGTCAGGTATTTTACTGTTGGCCGTCGCGGCGGGCATCGCCTGGTCACGGGTTTATCTGGGCGTACATTGGCCACTGGATATGGTGGGCGGCTTCCTGCTCGGCCTGGTGGGCTGCCTGTTTGCCCAACTGGTGTGGAACCTGTTCGGCGACATCATTGCCGCTAAACTGACGCGCCTGTACCGTTTCCTGTTCGCCTTCCCGATCCGTAAAGGGTGGGTTAAAGAGTAATCTCTCTTCAGACAGGGGCGGCTCCGCCCCTGTTTCACACCACCCCGGTCATTACGCAAAACTCTCGCGTTTTTCCTGCCTCTATGACCATTGCCTGCCTTCTATTACCCGTCTGCAAGCCCGCGGTGGCCGGTTGTATAAACCGAAACAAACGCTGATTTCCCTGCTGTGTGATAGGACGCAGACCGTAGCTGAATTGTTCGGTCGAAAAACGCGTGACATATCGCCTTCCCTCTGACGCCAGCATAAAAAACTCGGCCTGATCGACATACAGCGATAAATCGTCCGAACACAACACGCCCTGATCGGCGATACCCCCGTCTGGCGTCAGGGCCGGTGCCGGCAAATTCTGTCGGAAAACCGCCGCAGGGATGCAGCCATAGTTCAGTTGGCAGACATAGTTCAGCGGCAAAGGCGCCTCGGCGAGATTAGTGATTTGCATACCAATAGAGAATTGTGCGCTGTCCGCCGTCAAGCTCACCGCCGGGCGCAGCCTGCACTGCCGATCGGCCAGTTCCCCACTGCCGTGCAGCGTCAGGGTATTGCCCTCAATCTGCAGGCCTACATGCTGTATGTCTAATAGCGAGTCGTCCTGATGCGGCCAAGGTGAATGAAAAGCCATGCCGCTCTGAGGATGGCAACGGGCCGCTTTGACGCTACGACGGCCCGACTTCAGCGAGTAGCCATCAAAATCGGCATCCCAAATCGTCAGGCCATGGAAGGGCAATACCCGCAGCGAGCCACGGCGATTTTCCAGCGTCAGCATCGGTCCTGCCTGAGCACAATGAACTGCGGTAACCACAAAATCCGCATTGCGGAAAACTTCATCCGGTTGTGCCCCAAACCGCTGCGGCACCAGATTTATTAGCATATCCATAGTTTTTCCCCTGGGTGTTCTCGCAGGCCAAACCTGCATTCAGCACCAAAATGTTACTTAAATAACATATCATCACTTCCAATGTTATACACCACACAGCCTAAAAACGATGATCTGTGCTTCATTTTTAAAAAATCACGCTATCCTAACCGTCAGATGAATGTTATTATTCTAACATAATTCACATTATGCTTTGATCAAACCTCAACAAGGAATCGAAATGACGACTGAAAACATTGATTACGCCCGCTATGTCGACCACACCCTGCTGGCGATGGATGCCACCGAAGAGCAAATCGCCAAACTCTGTGAAGAAGCGCAACAACACAACTTCTACGCCGTTTGCGTCAATTCCGGCTACGTGCCGCTGGCTGCGCATCTGCTGCAGGAAAGCGAAGTGAAAATCTGTTCGGTGATCGGCTTCCCTCTGGGGGCTGGCCTGACCGTAGCCAAAGCTTTCGAAGCCAAAGCGGCGATTGCGGCCGGCGCGCAGGAAATTGACATGGTGATCAACGTGGGTTGGCTGAAAAGCGGCCTGCTGGATCAAGTCAAAGCCGACATCGCCGCCGTGCGCGAGGTTTGCGCGGCGATCCCGTTGAAGGTAATATTGGAAACCTGCCTGCTCAGCGATGCGCAGATCGTTCAGGTTTGTGAAATGTGTCGCGAACTCGATGTGGCCTTCGTTAAAACCTCTACTGGCTTCAGCACCGGTGGTGCTCGTGAAGAGCACGTCAAACTGATGCGTGCAACGGTAGGCAGTGAGATGGGGGTTAAAGCATCCGGCGCCGTGCGCGATCGCGCAACAGCCGAGAAGATGATCAAAGCAGGCGCTACTCGTATCGGCACCAGCTCTGGCGTAGCAATCGTTTCCGGTGATCAGGCTGCCGCCGGCAGCTACTGATAACCTGAGGCGCCTCAGTACCGGGCGCGCGCCGTGATAATCTGATGCGGGGTAATATGTCCAGCCTTAGGCTGGTCAACTATTACCCCGCATTTGTGTGTTCGGCCCTGGAGAATGGCTCTTAACCCTGTGGGAAGACAGATGGAAACTCGGCGCGAAGAACGAATCAACCGGTTAGTCCAGGCGTTAAAACGCTCTGACAAGATCCATTTAAAAGAAGCCGCCGTGCTGTTGGGCGTTTCGGAAATGACGATCCGCCGCGATCTCAGCGCGGAGCCGGCCGCCGTGGTGCTGTTGGGCGGCTATGTGGTCGCCGATCCCCGCAGCAATGGCGTCACCAACTATTTTGTTTCCGATCAAAAAGCCAAACAGGTCACGGAAAAGCGTCGTATCGGCCTGCTGGCCGCTGCGTTGATCAACGAAAACGACACCGTATTTTTCGACTGCGGCACCACAACCCCGGCGATCATCGATGCCATTGCCGACGATCTGGTGTTCACTGCGGTATGCCACTCGCTAAATACCTTTCTGGCGCTCCAGGACAAACCGAACTGCAAAGTGATCCTGTGCGGCGGCGAGTTCAAGCCGAACAACTATATTTTCACCGCCGTCGGCCAGCACAACGAGCTGGATCATATCTGCCCGAATATCGCCTTTATCTCCGCCGCCGGTCTGAGCCTGCAGCACGGCGCCACCTGCTTTAATTTTGATGAGCTGGAAATGAAGCACCGGGCAATGGCCATGTCACAACAAAAAATCCTGGTGGCCGATCACAGCAAGTTCGGTAAAACCAAACCCGCCTGTATTGGCCCGCTGACGCAGTTTGACCGGGTGATTACCGATCGTCAGCCCGAGCCGCAGTTTGCGGACTTTTTCAGTGAAAACGCGATCGCCATTCGTTTTTAAGCTGAGTTTTACCGTCGGTTCCAGCCGACGGTGCCCTTCCCCTGGCTCCCTTTCCTCTGCAAAAATTGAACAAATAACCTTCGATTGATGCGCAAATCTCTTTATCCACAGCCAATCTCAGGTTAATAAATTGCAACAGTTCTTCCGGCTTATTCCTTTAGCACGGATAAATCCTACACAATATTACTTTCACTCCCAGTCTCTGCGGGGTTTTATATGATAAATCGCAGTAACATCCACAAGATAAATATCAACAATTACGTAACCAGTGCGGTTTAAATATAACCAATTCGGTTCATTTATATGATGAATGGTTAAGCATTTTTATCCGCTATCCAGTTAAATAGTTTACCTTCGTTATTAGCGGGATATTTTAAATAAATTCAAATAAAACAATTGGATAATAAGAAATTCACTTAAAATAACAATGTGATCTACGTCACTAAAACCGCTTATTCCGGGTTTTTAGCTAGATCCAAACCCACGCTTAAAATATATTGCTCGGCTTGCTGACAACGGCAGCGTTTTATCTGGTTACAGATTATTCACACCGGATAAATCCTGAAACATCCATGAGAGCGTTCTCAGCATGAAATCTTACACAAGCGCGCAACATATGCATGAAAAACCAATAAAAAAGCAATTAGCCGCACACATTACGCATTTGAGAGCATGATCACGGTTGTTTCTACTGTAAATCGTTATCTTGCCGCCAACGAAAATCGGCAGGCCATGACCTTCCGGCAGCAGTATCGATGTGAGTCCCTTCGGGGGTTGAACATCACTTGATTAATTACCCGCCACGCAGGCCAACGGTAATTAGCATAATAAACAACCAGGGGGACGCCAATTATCCCCGCAAGCAACACCTGATTCTTACCGATGCCGCCATCTGCTGTTGCGACATTCGGTTTTAACCTTAAGTTTTGCCTTTAATTTTAAATTAACGTGTTCACTTCGGAGATATTTATGGACACTACACAGACCGGCACCATTGCCTCTGCGGCTTCTGGCTCTACCAGTACCTGGCGTAAAACCGACACCATGTGGATGTTGGGCCTGTACGGCACCGCGATCGGCGCAGGCGTTTTGTTCCTGCCAATCAACGCCGGTATCGGTGGTTTGATTCCCCTGATCATCATGGCCATCATTGCTTTCCCGATGACCTTCTTCGCCCACCGTGGCCTGTGCCGTTTCGTGCTCTCCGGTAAAAACGCCGGTGAAGACATCACCGAAGTGGTTGAAGAGCACTTTGGTATCGGCGCCGGTAAGCTGATCACCCTGCTCTACTTCTTCGCCATCTACCCAATCCTGCTGGTTTACAGCGTGGCGATCACCAACACCGTCGACAGCTTCATTACTCACCAGTTGGGCATGACGTCGCCACCGCGCGCCATTCTGTCGCTGATCCTGATCGTGGGCCTGATGACCATCGTACGTTTCGGTGAGCAAGCTATCGTGAAGACCATGAGCATCCTGGTGTTCCCGTTTGTAGGCGTGCTGATGCTGCTGGCCCTGTACCTGATCCCTAACTGGTCCACTGCCATCTTCGACAACGTTTCCCTGTCTGGCGCCGGTACCGGTATGGGCCACGGCCTGATCATCACCCTGTGGCTGGCTATCCCGGTCATGGTGTTCTCCTTCAACCATTCGCCGATCATCTCCGCCTTTGCGGTAGCTAAACGTGAAGAGTACGGCCAGGAAGAAGCCGAGAAGAAATGTTCTCGCATTCTGGGCTTTGCTCACATCATGATGGTGTTGACCGTCATGTTCTTCGTGTTCAGCTGCGTACTGAGCCTGTCACCGGAAAACCTGGCGGAAGCCAAGGCGCAGAACATCTCCATTCTGTCCTACCTGGCCAACCACTTTAACAACCCGATGATCGCCTACATCGCGCCGGTTATCGCCTTTATCGCCATCACCAAATCGTTCCTGGGTCACTATCTGGGCGCACGTGAAGGCTTTAACGGCCTGATCGCCAAATCGATGAAGAGCCGCGGTAAAACCATCAGCACCAACAAGCTGAACCGCATCACCGCCATCTTCATGCTGGTGACTACCTGGATTGTTGCGACCCTGAACCCAAGCATCCTCGGCATGATCGAGAACCTGGGTGGTCCAATCATCGCCATGCTGCTGTTCCTGATGCCGATGTACGCAATCCGTAAAGTGCCTGCCATGCGCAAGTACAGCGGCCACATCAGCAACGTGTTCGTGGTCGTGATGGGCCTGATCGCCATCTCCGCAATCCTGTACAGCCTCTAATCCAGCCCGGCCGGCGCCTTGTGCGCCGGCTTCTCTGCACGGCCCCCTTTCCTGCATTAACGCCTAACACCTGAAGAAGGAGGCGAGACCATGGTCAGCGTTTTCGATATTTTTAAAATTGGTATTGGTCCATCCAGCTCCCACACCGTCGGTCCGATGAAAGCCGGCAAGCTGTTCACCGATGAGTTGATCGCCAGCCAGCAGTTGATGGATACCACCCGCGTCGTGGTGGACGTCTACGGTTCGCTGTCTCTGACCGGCAAAGGACACCACACGGATATCGCCATCATCATGGGCCTGGCGGGTAACCTGCCGCACGACGTGGATATCGACGGTATCGCCGGTTTTATCCGCGACGTTGAGCAACGCGGTCGCCTGCTGATGGCCAAGGGTCATCACGAAGTGGATTTTCCGCTGCAAACCAGCATGAACTTCCACAGCAATAATCTGCCGCTGCATGAAAACGGCATGCGCATTAGCGCCTTCGCCGACGAACGTCTGCTGCACAGCAAAACCTATTACTCTACCGGCGGTGGTTTTATCGTCGACGAAGAACACTTCGGCCTGTCGGAGGCCAATCCGATTCAGGTGCCCTTCCCGTTCAGCTCGGCGCGCGATTTGCAGCAGCACTGCAAGGACGCCGGTCTTTCGCTGTCCGGTCTGGTGATGCAAAACGAACTGGCTTTGCACAGCAAGGCCGAGATCGACGCGCATTTCGCCGAGGTCTGGCAAGTGATGCGCGCCGGTATTGAACGCGGCATGAACACCGAAGGCCTGCTGCCAGGCCCAATGAAGGTTCAGCGCCGCGCCGCAGCTCTGCGCCGTATTCTGGTGACCGGCGACAAGAACAACATCGATCCGATGAACGTGGTTGATTGGATCAATATGTTCGCCTTCGCCGTGAATGAAGAAAACGCCGCCGGTGGCCGCGTGGTGACCGCCCCAACCAACGGTGCCTGCGGCATCATCCCGGCGGTGCTGGCCTATTACGACCAGTTTATTCGCCCGGTGAATCCTAATTCCTATAGCCGTTACTTCCTGACCTCCGGCGTCATTGGTGCACTGTATAAGATGAATGCCTCTATTTCGGGTGCCGAAGTGGGCTGTCAGGGAGAAGTGGGCGTCGCCTGCTCCATGGCGGCGGCCGGTCTGGCAGAATTGATGGGCGGCAGCCCGGCTCAGGTTTGCATCGCGGCGGAGATTGCCATGGAGCACCACCTCGGGCTGACCTGCGATCCCTTGGCGGGCCAGGTTCAGGTGCCCTGTATCGAACGTAACGCGATTTCCGCGGTGAAAGCGGTCAATGCCGCACGTATGGCCCTGCGCCGCACCAGCGAGCCGCGGGTGTGCCTGGATAAGGTGATTGAAACCATGTATGAGACGGGCAAGGACATGAACGCCAAATACCGCGAGACGTCGCAGGGCGGTCTGGCGATCAAGGTGGTCGCCTGTAACTGATAAAAAATGAGGGCGCAATCATTGCGCCCTCGTCATTAAGCTTGCTGCCAGCGGAGTTAACCGAACACGCTGCCGAACCACTGGGTCAGTTTCATCATCACCATATCCCAGATGCGGCTGAAGAAGTTCCCTTCTTTCACCTCTTGCATCGCCACCAGCGGATATTGCTCGATGGTTTTGCCGTCAAGCTGGAAATCTATGGTGCCAACCACCTGATTTTTTGCCAATGGCGCTTCCAGCGTCGGCTGGTTCAGCTTGTAACTGGCCTTCAGGTTTTTCATCTGCCCTTTCGGGATAGTGACCGCCGCGTCTTTCGCTACGCCCAACGGCACCTCACCAACGTCGCCAAACCACACTTTCTGGGTAACAAACGGCTTGTCGGTTTTGATAGGGGTGGCGGTTTCGTAGAAGCGGAAGCCCCAGGTCAGCAGCTTTTCACTTTCGCTAAAGCGGATGCGATCGCTCGGAGCACCCAGCACCACCGAGATCAGGCGCATCGGGCCGTCGGTGGCAGAGGCCACCAGATTATGACCGGCGCCGCCGGTATAACCGGTTTTGATGCCGTCAACGTTCAGGTTGGAGCTCCACAACAGACGGTTGCGGTTAACCTGGCGGATCTTGTTGAAGGTGAATTCTTTTTCTTTATGCAGCGCATATTCATCCGGCACGTCGCGGATCAGCGCCTGGCTCAGCAGCGCCATATCACGCGCGGTGCTGTACTGCCCTTCCGCATCCAGCCCATGCACCGTCAGGAAATGGGTGTTCTGTAAACCCAGCGATTTGGCGTAGTTGTTCATCAGGCCAACAAACGAATCCTGGCTGCCCGCAACGTAATCGGCCAGCGCGATGCTGGCATCGTTACCCGATTGAATGACGATGCCTTTGTTCAGTTCCATCACCGGCACCTGGTCGCCCGGCTTGATAAACATCAGCGAGGAGCCGCGCAGCGCCGGGTTACCGGTGGCCCAGGCGTCTTTACCTACGGTGACCATGTCTTCCGGCTTGATCTTGCCGGCCTTGATCGCCTGGCCAATCACGTAACTGGACATGATCTTGGTCAGGCTGGCGGGATCGAGCCGGGTATCGGCATTGCCCTCCGTCAGAATTTTGCCGCTGTTGTAATCCATCAGCACAAAAGCCTTGGCATCAACCTGCGGGGCGGCCGGGGCTTCCGCCGCCTGTACGACAGGCGCAGCCAACAGCAGGATGCTGACGCTAAAGGTTAATTTTTTCAGGGTAGTGGAAAAGTTTTTTTTCATCATGACGTCGCCAGAGTGTCCATTCAAATTATTGAAATAGCGTTAACTTTCAAACATATTCACGTTTTCAGCCAACCAGCGAGAGTGGCCCGGCACGCGCCTGCCAACCGCAAACTCCCTGCGGCCCCATGACGGGTTGAGCGGCGCACCGAAAATGCCCTTGCTGTGAGTTTATTAGATTCATCTTATTTTTGCAGGGTTTAGCGTGAATTTTCAGCATTTTTACATAACTGTACGCTGTTACGCGCAAATTGGATGAAAAGCCGACGGTGCGTCGCTTTTTTAAACGGCTCACGGCTACACGGCTGAACATCTGCACCGCTGAACATCCATGCCTCCATACATCTAAATTGAATTAATATATTCCAAAAAGGCATATTGAGTGGTTATTTGTTCTTTTTAATAGGCTTATTGACAGCGCTATCATCCAGATAACGGCCTTTAAACCGAATTATTCTGGAGATCCTCATGGCAATACCGCATTCCGTCATCGATATGATCGGCAATACCCCGATGCTGGAACTGACTCAGTTCGATACCGGCCCCTGCCGCCTGTTCGTCAAGCTTGAGAATCAAAACCCCGGCGGCTCCATCAAAGACCGCGTGGCGCTGTCGATGATCGAGCAGGCGGAACGCGACGGCAGCCTGCAGCCCGGCGGCACCATCATTGAAGCCACCGCCGGCAACACCGGCCTGGGCCTGGCGCTGGTGGCGGCCCTGAAGGGTTATAAGCTGTTGCTGGTGGTACCGGACAAGATGAGCCGCGAGAAGATTTTCCATCTGCGCGCCCTGGGGGTAGAAGTGGTGCTGACCCGCTCCGACGTGGGCAAGGGGCACCCGGCTTACTATCAGGATTACGCCAAACGCCTGGCCGACGAAATCCCCGGGGCGTTTTATATCGATCAGTTTAACAACCCGGCCAACCCGGCGGCCCATACCCGCACCACCGCACCGGAACTGTGGCAACAGATGGATCATCAGGTCGATGCCATCGTGGTCGGCGTCGGTTCCGGTGGCACGCTCGGCGGTCTGAGCCACTATTTTGCCGAAGTCTCGCCGCAAACCGAGTTCGTGTTGGCGGATCCGGCCGGTTCGATCCTGGCTGACTATCTTGATAACGGCCAGGTCGGCGAGGCCGGCAGTTGGCTGGTGGAAGGGATCGGCGAAGATTTCATTCCGCCGCTGAGCGACTTTAACCAGGTACGCAATGCCTACCGTATCGGCGATGCCGAAGCCTTCACCACCGCGCGCGATCTGCTGCGCAAAGAAGGCGTGCTGGCAGGTTCGTCCACCGGCACCCTGTTGGCGGCAGCGCTGCGCTATTGCCAGGCGCAGACAGAGCCGAAACGCGTGGTCACCTTCGTCTGCGACAGCGGCAACAAATACCTGTCTAAAATGTATAACGACCACTGGATGCTGGAACAAGGCCTGCTGAGCAAGCCGCAGCATCAGGATTTACGCGATTTGATCGCCTACCGTCATGACGAGGGGGCCGCCGTTTCGGTCACGGCGGAAGACACGCTGGCTATCGTTCATGCCCGTATGAGGCTGTATGACATCTCGCAGCTGCCGGTGCTGGAAGGCGATCGGGTCGTCGGCCTGATCGACGAGTGGGATCTGCTCAACGCCGTGCAGGCGGATGCCAGCCACTTCAGTCTGCCGGCCGCCCGCGCTATGACCCATTCGGTCAATACGCTGCAAAAAGAAGCCAGCTACCAGGATTTACTTGCCACCTTCAATCACGGCCACGTAGCGGTGGTCCTCGACGGTGAGCGTTTCCTCGGTTTGATTACCCGCACAGACGTGCTTAACGCCTGGCGCCAAAAATTACGTTAATAAGGAATGATTGTATGGCCAAGTTTGATACGTTGACCGTTCATGCCGGTTACACGCCGGATGCCACCGGTGCGGTAATGCCGGCCATTTATGCCACCTCCACCTACGCCCAACCGGCGCCGGGAGAGCATACCGGTTATGAATATTCACGCAGCGCCAACCCAACGCGCACCGCATTGGAGAGCGCCATCGCCGAACTGGAAGGCGGCAGCCGCGGCTACGCCTTTGCCTCTGGCCTGGCAGCCTGTTCAACCGTGCTGGAGCTGCTCGATCAGGGCAGCCATCTGGTGGCGGTCGACGATCTGTACGGCGGCACTTATCGCCTGCTGGAGAAGGTACGCAGCCGCACTGCCGGCCTGCGCGTCACCTATGTTTCACCGGCGGACCTGGCCGCACTGGAACAGGCGATTGAACCCGACACAAAAATGATTTGGGTAGAAACACCGACCAACCCGCTGCTGAAATTGGCGGATCTGAGCGCCATCGCCACCATCGCTAAAAAACACGGTTTAATCAGCGTCGCGGACAACACCTTTGCCTCGCCTTATATTCAGCGTCCACTGGATCTCGGCTTTGATGTGGTGGTGCATTCTGCCACCAAATACCTCAACGGCCACTCCGACGTTGTCGCCGGGGTTGCTGCGGTGGGAAATAACCCAGAGCTGGCCGAACAGCTTGGGTTCCTGCAAAACGCGGTGGGCGGCATTCTCGATCCGTTCAGCAGCTTCCTGACGCTGCGCGGTATCCGCACGTTAGCGCTGCGCATGGAGCGCCACAGCAATAGCGCCTTGCATATTGCCCAGTGGCTGGAAGGCCAACCTCAGGTAGAAGAGGTCTACTACCCTGGCCTGCCGAGCCATCCGCAGCACGCGCTGGCGACAAAGCAGATGAGCAGCTTCGGCGGCATGATTTCAGTTCGGTTGAAAGGCGACGACGCCTATGCGCGCCGGGTAATCAAACGTTCACGTCTGTTTACCCTGGCCGAAAGTCTGGGTGGCGTGGAAAGCCTGATCAGTCAGCCGTTCAGCATGACTCATGCTTCTATCCCGCTGGAACAGCGGCTGAAAACCGGCATCACACCGCAATTGCTGCGCCTGTCGGTAGGGATTGAGGATGCGGAAGATTTGATCGCCGATCTGCAGCAGGCACTGGCAGAGTAATTCAAAACAATCGGGTCGAACATGTTCGACCCGACTCACCCCGTTGGGCGCCATATGCGGCGCCGCTGCCCTTAAGCAACGACGTCCTGGTAATAACGCTGTGCCACGTCCGGATGGGAACGGATGCGTCCTTTCAGGTAGTTAAAGCCCACATCGCGTAACAGCGGATTGTGCGGATCGCTGGCCGGCCCTTGCGCCTCTGCCGCCAGAGGCTCCGGAAGCTGATACAAGGGCACCACCGCGTCCAGTCGCGCGCCCAGAAAGAAAGCAATCGACAACCTGTCGCTCCCTGCCGGTGGCGTCTCCACACGGTGCACGGTGGCCCGCAAATAGCCATTGGTCGCCAACTCCAGCAATTCGCCAATGTTGACCACAAAGGTATCCTCAAGCGGTTCGGCGTCAACCCAGCGCCCTTCGTCGACTTCAACCTGCAGTCCTTTTTGCCGATCCTGCAGCAGAAAGCTGAGAAAACCGGAGTCTTTATGGGCGCCCACCCCTTGCCCGCTGGCGGTCGCTTCACGCCCTGGATAGCGGATCAGTTTGATATGTTCATTGGGTTTGTCGCCGTAGAGCGAATCAAACGCTTGTTCCGGCAGTGAAAGCGACAGGGCAAAGGCACGCAACAGCCGCAGCGACATGGCGGTCATCGCCTGCTGCCATTGCAATAACAGCGGTTTCAGCTCGGGCAGTGCCTCCGGCCATTGATTTGGCCCTTGCAAACGCGCCCAGCGTGGAGTGTCTTCAGCCAGCTGCAGCGCCGCCCGCTCTGCACCGATATCAAACTGTTCGCGCCAGTCCGGCTGGCCGCGGGTCAATTCTGCCGCCGCACGGTTATAGCCGCGAAAATGCGGCGAATGCACCATCTGCACCGCCAGTTTGTCGGCTTCCGGCAGGGCGAAAAACTGCCTCGCCAGCCGTTGCAGCTGCGCATTCAGGTCACTATCAACGCCGTGGCCGCGCAAATAAAAAAAGCCGACATCACGCGCCGCAATACGCAAACCGTCAAGAAACGCCTGCCGCTGCCCGGCGTCGCCATCAAGCTGCGAAAGATCCAGCAGCGGCAGCCTCTTCAGCGTCTGTGGTGGTGTCATTATCCTGTTCCTCTTCATCCCCAACAAAAATCGGGCCGGTATAAAGGCGAATTATCAGCATCTTCAACTCCTGGATGGCCAGCGTATTGCCCCTATAGTTACCACCCGTACAAAGGCCCGAGCCAATATTGTTGCGTTCTAAGTTATGCAAACCTTCAACAAAGTGTCGCAAAACTGTCATCAATGTTACTTATGCTCTGCGCAATTTCGTCGTCGCCACTGGCTGGCGACTAACGCTATCCGCTATTCTATAAACAGCCCCATTCCCCCTCCCTGCCTGCCGGAGAAATACTGATGGATTTAGCCTTGTTCGACCTGGACGAAACCCTGATTGATGAAGACAGCGCCAGCCTATGGATGCGTTGGTTGGTTACTGAAGGGTTTGCACCGGCGGAACTGGAACAGCAGGAACAACAACTGATGCAGCACTATTATCAGGGCAAGCTGTCCATGGAGGACTATATGCAGGCCACGTTGGCACCGCTGGCCGGCCTGAGTACCGAGACGGTGGCCGGCTGGGTGCAGCGATATATTCGCCGCGATATTCTGCCGCGAGTCTACCCTGCCGCCCGTGAACGGCTGCTGTGGCACCGCGAGCGCGGCGACTGCATTCTGGTCATTTCCGCCACGGGCGAGCACCTGGTGGCGCCGATTGCCGCCCAGCTTGGCGCTGACGGCGCGCTGGCCATCGGCGTCGAAGTGCAAGACGGCCGCTTCACCGGCAACACCTACGGCACCATGACCTACCAACAGGGCAAGGTTATCCGCCTGAAAAAATGGTTGGCTGAACATCCGGAACTGAGCTTCGAGCACAGCCATGGCTACAGCGACTCCCTCAACGACAAAGCGATGCTGGAATATGTCGATAGCGCCACGGTGATCAACCCCGACAGCGAGCTCAACGCGCTGGCGCTGGAGCACGGTTGGGAGATCTGCCGCTGGGATCGCTGAATGTGTCGCCCACGTCGGCAAAAAATGCCTTCCAGTGTGACAAGCGCTGAATTGTGGAGTAGGAATAATTGGTTAGGTTGATTAACCCACGTAAAAGAGGCGTTCTATGCTGACCATTTGGGGTCGTGAAAATTCGAACAACGTCAGGAAAGTGCTGTGGTGCGCCGCAGAATTGGAGCTGAGTTACAGCCATATCAACGCCGGTGGCGCATTCGGCAAGGTGAACGACGAGCTCTACCGTTCATTGAACCCGAATGGCCTGGTGCCGCTGCTGCAAGACGATGACTTTGTGCTGTGGGAGTCCAACACCATAGTGCGCTATCTGGCCGCGAAGTTTGGCGCTGAACCTTTCTATCCGCAGGATCTGCAGGCACGCGCCAGTGCCGAAAAATGGATGGACTGGACCACCGCCACCATTGTCAGTCACTTTAGCGTGGTGTTCTGGGGGATGGTACGCACCAAGCCGGAACTGCGCGATATGGCGAAGATCGAAGCGGCAATCGCCACATTGGAAAAGCATTTCGACATTGTGGAAGACACCCTGGGTCGTCAGCCTTACCTTTCCGGTGAAGACTTCGGCATCGGCGATATCCCGCTGGGCAGTTTCGCCTACGCCTGGTTCTCCATGCCGATCAAGCGCCAGCCGCGCCCAAACATGGAGCGCTGGTATAAGCAACTAAGCGAACGCCCGGCCTATCAGCGCGGCGTGATGAGCGAATTAACCTGAGTTTCCTGCGCCCCGCATCCGCTGGGGCGCCATTTTCGCCTAGAGCCCCACCCGCAGCAGCTTGCCGTTGCTTGCATCGGTTAACAGATAAAGGTAGCCGTCAGGCCCGACCCGCACTTCACGAATGCGTTCTCCACGATCCTCCAGCAGCCTTTCTTCAGAGACCACTTTGTCCCCCTGCAGCGTCAGGCGGATCAGCGCTTCCTGGGCCAGTGCGCCAATAAACAGCGAATGCTTCCAGGCAGGGAAACGAGGCGAATCATAGAATGCCATGCCGCTGATACCCGGTGACACCGGCCAATAATGCAGGGGCTGTTCGGTACCGGCGACCTTCTGTCCTTTCGCCTCCGGGATCGCCAGCCCGGAGTAATTGATGCCATAGGTGGCTATCGGCCAGCCGTAGTTTTTCCCTGCCTGCGGAATATTGACCTCGTCGCCACCGCGTGGACCGTGTTCGTTCTCCCACATCACCCCGCTCCACGGATTCAACGCCAGCCCCTGAGGATTGCGGTGGCCGTAGGACCAAATTTCCGGCCGCTTGCCGGCCTGGCCGACAAAAGGATTATCCGGCGGTACCGCGCCGTCGGCAGTTAAGCGCACCATTTTGCCCTGTAACTTGTCCAGGTCCTGCGCCGTCGGCCGCTGGTTATTTTCCCCCAGCGCGATAAACAAATTCCCCTGACGATCAAACGCCAGCTTGCCCCCAAAATGATTGCCGACCGACAGCTTGGGTAGCTGGCGGAAGATCACCTTGAAATTCTCCAGGCGTCGGTTGTCGGTACTGAGCTGCCCATAGCCTACCGCCGTCCCGGCCTTGCCGTCATCGCCCGCTTCGGCGAAGCTGAGATAAACGCGCCGGCTGGTGGAAAAATCTGGCGCCAGCAACACTTCCAGCAAACCGCCCTGGCCTTGGGCATACACCTGCGGCACACCGGCGATGGGTGCCGAAAGCCCCTGGCCCGGCTGCCACAGCCGTAAACGCCCCGGCCGTTCGGTGATTAACATTCCCTGTTCGTCGGGTAAAAATGCCAGCGACCACGGGTGTTCCAGCTTGTCCTGCAATTGCGTTACCGTCGGCGCGGCGTGCAGCAAGCCGCTGAACAACAGTAAAGCGGCCGTCATCATAGTTAATCGGTGCATAGCGTCCTCCTGGACAAAAAACAACCTACTCAGTGTAGCCCAGCAGGCTGATTTTGACGTTTGTTTTAAATTTCAACGTGTTGCCTTTTGAGCAGACTGTGCTTAAGTTAAGGGTTCACCAAGGAGGAAAGATGAACATCACCGTAACCGAGACGCTCAATGAAGACACCCTCGACGCTATCCGTCAGGGGCTGCGAGCCCATAACAGCCCCTATGTGGATCCCAGCCAACGTAAACCAGTTGGCGTTTACGCCCGGGACACCGCCGGCCAGGTGGTCGCCGGCCTGACCGGCGAGACCTGGGGCAACTGGCTGAGCGTCGAATGGCTGTGGGTAGCGGATTCGCAACGCGGCAGCGGCCTGGGTCGCAAAGTGTTGCTGGCGGCGGAACAGGAGGCGAAAGCGCGCGGTTGCCGCTATGTTCGTTTGGATACCTTTAGTTTTCAGGCGCGGCCGTTCTACGAAAAACTGGGTTATCAGCTGCAGATGACGCTGCAGAATTACCCGGTGGAACATGAATGTTACTTTCTTACCAAAACCCTTATTGAATAGCAGGTGACCTGATGGAAACCGCAACCATGGTTGTGAATTGCGTGGCATACAAAGCCGGTGAACGGCTGGGCGAAGTGACCATTGATGATATCAGCGAGGTGGTCAAACAGCCGGATACCTTCGTCTGGCTCGGGCTGTGGCAGCCGGAAGACGCCTTTATGCGCAAAGTGCAGGAGGAGTTCGGGCTGCACGATCTGGCGATTGAGGATGCGCTGTGTGCCCACCAGCGGCCGAAACTTGAAGCCTACGGTGACTCGCTGTTTATCGTGGTCAAAACCGCGCAATGGGGCAATGACGAAATTGAGTACGGCGAAACGCACTTCTTCGTGGGTAAAAACTTCCTGATCACGGTACGCCACGGCGAATCACCGAGCTACGCCCCGATCCGCGCCAAAGCCGAAGAGAACCGCAAGCAAATGTGCCGCGGCCCGGGCTTTGCCCTGTATTCGGTATTGGACTTTGTGGTGGATAATTACCGTACCGTGGTGGCGAAGTTCGAGTCGACCATCGAAGGTATCGAAGCCAATATGTTCAAATCGGATTTTGATCAGGCCGCCATCGAGAACGTCTATACCCTGCGGCGGCACCTGCTGGCGCTGCGCAATGCCGCGATGCCGATGGACGAAATCTGCAATCAGCTGATCCGCCTGCATGAGGAAGTGATCCCGAAAGAACTGCGCGCTTACGTACGCGATGTTCAGGACCATGCGCATCAGGTGGTCAGCAATATCGACGATATGCGCGAAATGCTGACTAACGCGATGCACGTCAATTTGGCGCTGGTCACCGTAAAACAGAATGAAGTGGTGAAACGCCTGGCCGGTTGGGGGGCGATCCTGGCGATCCCTACGGTGATATTCAGCCTGTATGGCATGAACTTCGCCGATATGCCGGAGCTGAAGTTCCCCTGGGCCTACCACACCACGCTGGGGATCACCGTCGTCGGCTGCTTCTTCCTTTACCAGAAACTGAAGCGATCCGGCTGGCTGTAAACGATAATGGGGCTGCGCATGGCAGCCCCGGGTGACCGGCTACTCGGGTTGCACCTGCGGCTGCGGGCTTGGCCGGGTCAATAAGCTGCCCATCACGAAGGCCGCGCCGCCCGCCAGCAAGCCGCCGTAGATTGGGCTGTTGGCTTCAATACCCTGATAATACATCAGCCCCAAAACGCTCAGGCTGCCGGTCAGCATGCTGGCGATCGCGCCGGTGCTGGTGGCCCGTTGCCAGAAAATCGCGCCGATCAGCGGGATCAGCATGCCACCCACCAGCAGGTTATAAGCCAGCGTCAGCGCGGCCATCACGTCCCGAACTACAAACGCCAACCCCAGCATGATGCAACCCATGATCAGCGTAGTGAATCGTCCGGCTGCCAGCCCGCCCGAGGGGCGCTTGCGGATCGCCGGCAATACGTCCTCCAGCGCAATGGTCGATGACGCCAACAGGCA
Source organism: Serratia sp. OS31 (assembly GCF_014164835.1). Lineage (NCBI taxonomy): Bacteria > Pseudomonadati > Pseudomonadota > Gammaproteobacteria > Enterobacterales > Yersiniaceae > Serratia > Serratia sp. OS31. The sequence goes on from NZ_JACJFQ010000003.1 coordinate 224,016, forward strand.
GGCGCTGGCGGTTGACATCAGCGCAGCCAATGCGGCGGCGGCCACCAACCCGCTGACGCCCGGCGGCAGCACCGCCTGCGCAATGGCGGCAAAAGCCCCGTCGGTATTAGCCAGCTGCGGCAGCACCAGCTTGCCGGCCATGCCGATCAACGCGCCGGCCACGCAATACAGCACGCAATACACCCCGGCGCCTAACCCGGCATAGCGCGCAATGGTGCTGCTGCGGGCGGTAAATACCCGCTGCCAGATATCCTGCCCAATCAAAATGCCGAAGAAGTAGATCAGGAAGAACACCGCGATAGTGTCCAGGCCGATGGATGATAGCCGGTAGTAGCTTTCCGGCAGTTGGCTGCTGAACGCTGCCCAGCCCCCGGCTTTGACGATGCTCATCGGCATCAGCACCAGCATCATGCCGACGGTCATGATGATAAACTGGATAATGTCGGTCAGCGTCAGTGACCACATGCCGCCCAACGTTGAATACAGCACCACCAAACCGCCGCCGAGCAAAATTGAAACGGTAAACGACAAGTCAAACATCACCTGCATCACGCTGCCGATGGCAATGATTGACGTCACCGCCACCATCAGATCGTAGGCCAACATAATGGCGCCGCTGGTGACCCTGGCCGCCGGGTGATAACGTCGCGACAGCACCTGGCTGACGGTGTAGAGCTTTAGCTTAAGCAACGGCTTTGCCAACACCATGCTCAGCACCACAATGCCCGCCCCCAACGCACCGCAAAGCCACACGCCAGAGATGCCGTAGGTATAACCCAGTTTAACGCTGCCGATGGTTGATGCCCCGCCCAGCACCACCGCAGACAAGGTACCCAGATACAAACAGGGCCCCAGATTACGCCCGGCAACCAGATAATCCTCTTTGGTCGTCGCCCGGCGCACCCCTAACCAGCCCACCGCTCCTATCACCAAAAAGTAAAACACTACTACCAGCAGATCGAGATTCATGAGTCACTCCGCATGCTTATTATTGTTATTGGATCCAGGCGCAACGGCTCCGCCGGTCAGGTATGACGGTGCCTTATCGCCCAGGCAACACGCACAGCATTTCAAACAGCAGGTTGGCCGCCAGCAACGCGGTATTACCGGAACGATCGTAAGGCGGTGAAACCTCTACCACGTCGGCGCCGATCAGATTCAGCCCCCGGCATCCTCGGACAATTTCCAGGCCCTGCCACACCGACAGCCCGCCAACTTCCGGCGTGCCGGTACCCGGAGCAAACGCCGGATCCAGACCATCGATATCGAAGCTGAGATAAACTGGCGCATTGCCCATCTGCTCGCGCACTTCAGCCATCAGCGGCGCTAAAGAGCGATGCCAGCACTCTTCCGCCTGCACGACGCGGAATCCCTGTCGGCGCGACCAGTCAAAATCAGCGGCTGCATAGCCGCTGCCCCGCAGCCCAATCTGCACAACCCGTTGCGGTGCCAACAGCCCCTCTTCAAAAGCGCGACGGAAAGTGGTGCCGTGCGCCAGTTGCTCGCCAAACATCTCCTCATTGGTGTCTGAATGCGCATCCACGTGAATTAAACCGACCGGGCCATAACGGCCGGCGGCGGCACGCAGGATCGGCAACGTCAGCGTGTGATCGCCTCCCAGCGTCAGCGGGATGCAGCCATGGGCCAGAATGTCGCTATAGGCCAGTTCGATGCGTCTAACGCTGTCCGCCAGACTGTAGGGATTGATGGCGACATCCCCCAGATCGGCAACCTGCAACCGTTCGAAAGGGGCAGCGCCGGTGCCCATGTTGTACGGACGGATCATCACCGACTCCTGACGGATCTGCCGTGGCCCATAGCGCGTGCCGCTGCGGTTTGAAGTGCCAATATCAAGAGGAATGCCAACGAAGGCCGCATCCAGACCGCGCGCATTTTCGGCAACGGGCAGGCGCATCATGGTAGGGATACCGGCAAACCGCGGCATGTCGTTGCCACTTTGGGGTTGATTGAGCATGTGTTTTCCTCGTTCAGGCATGATTTAATTTCAACATTTAGATAACAAATACAGGCTACCCCGATGCCCGACAGAGCTACCATTCCATCTTTGTGATGTAAGCATTGAAAACACCGATGTTTGGTAACGCATTGAACTGTTGGTTTTATTTGTAATTTGTGACATAAAAAGAGTGATTTTGGCCCATCAGGGTGACGCCATGGATGTTACCAATCGGTTAACAAGGGAAGTTTTGCGGAGGAAAAGATGCTCACTAATCTAAGCGACATCGATCTGCGGCTGCTGCGGGTATTCGTCGCCGTCGCGGAGGCCCATGGCGTCAGCGCCGCCCAGGAGCCGCTGTTGATGAATCAGTCGACCATCAGCACCCATCTTGCGACGCTGGAGACCCGGCTGGGGTTTCGTCTGTGCCAGCGAGGACGCTCCGGCTTTATGCTGACGCCCAAAGGGGAGCGAATATTGATCGCCTGCCGCACCCTGTTTAACGCCGCACGCGACTTCACCCGGGTCAGCCAGTCGCTGAACGGTCTGCTGACCGGCGATCTGCAAATCGGGTTGGTGGATAATCTGGTGTCGCTGCCGGGCAACCCCTTTAGCCGTGCTATCAAACAGTTTCAACGTCGCCATCAGGACGTGGAGTTGCAGTGCCGAATTTGCGCCCCCGGTGAAATAGAACAGGGGCTGCTGAATCAGCAGCTCGATTTGGGCATCGGTTATTTTGGCCAGCAGTTGGAAGCATTGCAGTATCAACCCTGGATAAGCGAAACGCAGGCGGTCTACTGCAGCAGCGATCACCCGCTGTTTACCGCAGAGCAACCGAGCCGCGAACAAATTGAAAATGCCCGTTGGGTCAAGCGCGGTTATCTGTTGGCGCAGCAACTCTGCCCGTTGGCGCCGTTAAACCTCGCTGCCGTCGCCCACCATATGGAAGGAGTCGCCCATCTGGTGCTCAGCGGCGAATATCTCGGTTATCTGCCAACCCATTACGCCGCACGCTGGGTAGAACAGGGGGCACTGAGGCAGTTAGGCGGGCTGGCGCTCTCCTACCAGGCACCGCTGAGCCTGGTGACCCGGCCCGAGGCGCCGAAGGAAGCCCTGTTGGCGCTGATAGAGGATTTGATCGGATTGGCGCGAGAGCCACAGACAAAAAACCCCGCAGGCGCGGGGTCAGACAGAGCAATTAATTGACCGGCATGCGCGCCGGATCGGGGTACTGATATTCGAACCCCAGCTCATTGCAGATGCGGCTACCGTCCACCAGACGCCCTCCCTGCTCTGCCTCAACGGCGAACTGCGGCGGTGCCAGATGCAGCTGTTCGGCCAGCGCCGGGTAAAATTCACGCTTGGTGGGATGGGCCAGGGCGCAAAGGTTATAAACGTGACCGCCTTTCGGCAGCTTCAGCAACAGTTGAATCGCGGCGATCACATCATCCTGATGCACCAGATTCACCCCTTGCGAACCGCCCTTCACATCGACTTTGCCGGCCAGGAAACGGCCGGGGTGGCGATCCCCCCCCACCAGTCCCGCCAACCGCAAGATATCCACCGACGTGTTCGGCAGTTCATGCAGCCAACGCTCCAGTTCCACCAGCACCCGCCCCGAAGGCGAAACCGGCTGCAGTGGCGAATCCTCGCGTACCGTACCGGTAGTTTCACCGTATACCGAGGTCGAACTGGTAAACAGGATCCGCGGTACGCCGAAAGCCATCGCGCTGTCCACCAGCATGCGTACCGCATTGAAATAGTTCTCGCTGCCTTCAACGGTGCGGCGCGCGGGCAGCGTCACCACCAGCGCATCGACGCGCAGCAAAGACTCCAGATCTTCCGGTTCGCAAATCAGCTCCGGCGTCATTTCCAACTGATAACATTCAATACCGCTCATCCGTGCGGCCTCAACGCCATCCGGCGTCGTTTTACTGCCAACGACGTCAAACCCACGGCTCATCAGCGACAGGGCCAACGGCATGCCCAACCAGCCCAAACCAATAATGGCTACCTTTTTCATCATCTTCCTCTCTTGAAGATCGCTGCGCTTTGCCCATTAAGGCTACGCCACTGCGTGAAGTGATACAATCCACCCAGTTTAAGCTTAGGTAAAGTCGCGTCCAGCTAATAACTCAACCTGTTTCAATAAATTAAATTTATGACCGTAAAAAAGGGTTGCGTGACAGACGGCGGATAGTTTAGGTTAATTAGCAATTGAGTTTGTAGCGACTTTATACAGAGAAAACACCATGACACGCATTCAGTTCAGCCACCATCATCACCATCATCCTGACTAGTCTTTCAGGCGATGTGTGCTGGAAGACGGTTTTTTAATCTTCCAGTGGCGCGCAGAATGCAAGAGAGAGCCCTCGGAAGATTTCTTCCGAGGGTTTTTTTTTGGCTCCGGACAGACAGAAAAAATAATTTTTAAAATAAATTCATAAAATTACAGATTAAACAGAGGTTACCATGCTGGACAAAACACGTTTACGGATAGCAATGCAGAAATCGGGCCGCCTGAGTGATGAATCCCAGGAGCTGCTGGCGCGCTGCGGCATTAAAATCAACCTGCAACAACAGCGCCTGATTGCCTTCGCGGAGAATATGCCGATTGATATCCTGCGCGTCCGTGATGACGATATCCCAGGCCTGGTGATGGACGGCGTGGTCGACCTGGGCATTATCGGTGAGAACGTGCTGGAAGAAGAGCTGCTCACCCGCCGCGCTCAGGGCGAAGATCCCCGTTACTTCACCCTGCGCCGCCTGGACTTCGGCGGTTGCCGCCTGTCGCTGGCTACCTCGCTCGACACGGAATACACCGGCCCGCAAAGCCTGCAAGACGCCCGTATCGCCACCTCTTATCCGCACCTGCTGAAGCAATACCTCGATAAGCAAGGCGTGCGCTTCAAATCCTGCCTGTTGAACGGTTCGGTGGAGGTGGCACCGCGTGCCGGTCTGGCCGACGCCATCTGTGACCTGGTCTCCACCGGTGCCACGCTGGAAGCCAACGGCCTGCGCGAAGTGGAAGTGATTTACCGCTCAAAAGCCTGCCTGATCCAACGCGACGGTGAAATGCCTGAAGCCAAACAGCAATTGATCGACCGCCTGATGACCCGTATTCAGGGCGTGATCCAGGCACGTGAATCCAAGTACATCATGCTGCACGCGCCGAGCGAGCGCCTGGACGAAATCGTTGCGCTGCTGCCGGGCGCGGAACGCCCAACCATTCTGCCACTGGCCGGCGCGCAAAACCGCGTGGCAATGCACATGGTCAGCAGTGAAACCCTGTTCTGGGAAACCATGGAAAAACTGAAAGCGCTCGGTGCCAGTTCGATTCTGGTGTTGCCAATTGAGAAGATGATGGAGTAACGCCATGTCGACTTTCAATACTCCGGTCAATTGGGCAAGCTGCAGCGCCGAGCAGCGCGCAGCACTGTTGATGCGCCCGGCGATCTCCGCCTCGGACAGTATCACCCGCACGGTGAGCGAGATCCTCGACAACGTGAAGGCCAACGGTGACCAAGCGCTGCGCGATTACAGCGCCAAGTTTGATAAAACCGAAGTTAGCGCGCTGCGCGTCACCGCCGACCAGATCGCCGCCGCCAGCGCTCGTCTGGGTGATGAGATCAAACAGGCCATGGCCGTGGCCGTAGCCAATGTGGAAACCTTCCACAATGCGCAACAGCTGCCGCCGGTGGATGTGGAAACCCAGCCGGGCGTGCGTTGCCAACAGGTCACCCGCCCGATCGATTCGGTCGGGCTGTATATTCCCGGTGGCTCCGCGCCGCTGTTTTCTACCGTGCTGATGCTGGCAACGCCGGCGCGTATCGCCGGTTGCCGCCGCGTGGTGCTGTGTTCACCGCCGCCAATTGCCGATGAAATTCTCTATGCCGCGCAGCTGTGCGGGGTAAAGGAAGTGTTTCAGGTCGGGGGCGCACAGGCCATTGCCGCTATGGCGTTCGGCACCGATTCCGTGCCGCGCGTGGCGAAGATCTTCGGGCCTGGCAATGCCTTTGTCACCGAAGCCAAGCGCCAGATCAGCCAACGGCTGGACGGTGCAGCGATCGATATGCCGGCAGGCCCTTCAGAGGTATTGGTGATTGCCGATGCCGGTGCGACACCGGCGTTTGTTGCTTCTGATTTGTTGTCGCAGGCGGAGCACGGCCCTGACTCGCAGGTGATCCTGCTGACGCCGGACGCCGGTATGGCACAGGCGGTCGCCGAAGCGGTAGAGCAGCAACTGGCGCAACTGCCTCGAGCCGAAACCGCTCGTCAGGCGCTGGCCAGCAGCCGGCTGATCGTCGCCAAAGACTTGGCCGAATGCGTGGCTATCAGCAATCAGTATGGTCCGGAACACCTGATCATTCAGACCCGTGATGCCCGCGCCCTGGTCGACAGCATCACCAGCGCCGGTTCGGTGTTTCTCGGTGACTGGTCGCCAGAGTCCGCCGGTGACTATGCGTCCGGCACCAACCACGTATTGCCGACCTACGGTTATACCGCGACCTGTTCCAGCCTGGGCCTGGCGGATTTCCAAAAACGCATGACGGTGCAGGAACTGACGCCGCAAGGCTTTATGAGCCTGGCCGCCACCATTGAAACCCTGGCCGCCGCCGAGCAGTTGATTGCCCACAAAAACGCCGTCACCCTGCGCGTTGCCGCGCTTAAGGAGCAAGCATGAGCATTGAAGACCTGGCGCGCGCCAACGTTCGCGAGCTGACCCCTTATCAATCGGCTCGCCGTCTGGGGGGCAATGGCGATGTGTGGCTGAACGCCAACGAATACCCGATCGCTCCGGAATTCCAATTGACCGCTCAAACCTTTAACCGCTATCCGGAGTGCCAGCCGGCGCGGGTGATCGAGCGCTACGCCGATTACGCCGGGGTTAAAAAGGAACAGGTGCTGGTCAGCCGTGGAGCCGACGAAGGCATCGAGCTGCTGATCCGCGCCTTCTGTGAACCGGGCAAAGACGCCATTCTGTTCTGTCCACCGACTTACGGCATGTACGCCGTCAGCGCTGAAACCTTTGGCGTGGAGCGTCGCACCGTGGCGGCCAAACGGGACTGGCAGTTGGATCTGCCGGCCATTGCCGACAGCCTGGATAACGTGAAACTGATCTACGTCTGCAGCCCAAACAACCCAACCGGCAACCTGATCGATCCCAACGATCTGCGCGCCCTGCTGGAGATGGCCAAAGGCAAGGCGATCGTCGCGGTTGACGAGGCCTATATCGAATTCTGCCCGCAGGCCAGCGTGGCCGCCTGGTTGAGCGATTATCCACACCTGGCAGTCCTGCGCACCCTGTCAAAAGCCTTCGCGCTGGCCGGCCTGCGTTGTGGCTTTACCCTGGGTAACGAAGACTTGATCGCCCTGCTGCTGAAGGTGATAGCCCCCTATCCGCTCTCTACCCCGGTCGCCGATATCGCGGCTCAGGCGCTCAGCACCGAGGGGATCCGCGTGATGCGTCAGCGCGTTACCGAGATTGCCGCCAACCGCAGTTGGCTGCAGCAGGCGCTGCAAAATTGCGCCTGCGTTGAGCAGGTTTTCACCAGCGACAGCAATTACCTGCTGGCTCGTTTCACTGCTTCCAGTAATGTGTTTAAAACCTTATGGGATCAGGGCATTATCTTACGAGACCAAAATAAACAACCTGGGTTGTCCGGCTGCCTGCGCATCACCATCGGCACCCGTGACGAATGTCAGCGCGTGGTTGACGCGCTGTCTGCCCTGCCCGGTGCAACCGAGACTCGCCAGGAGCCAATGTGAGCCAGAAATTCCTCTTTATTGACCGTGACGGCACGCTGATTGCTGAACCCCCGGAAGACTTCCAGGTTGATCGCCTGGACAAGCTGGCGCTGGAGCCGGACGTCATCCCTTGCCTGCTTGAATTGCAGCAGGCAGGTTACCAACTGGTGATGATCACCAATCAGGATGGCCTGGGCACCGCCAGTTTCCCGCAGGAAACCTTCGATCCGCCGCACGGCCTGATGATGCAGATCCTCAGCTCACAGGGCATTCACTTTGAAGATATCCTGATCTGCCCGCACCTGCCGGCGGACAACTGCGACTGCCGCAAACCCAAGACCGCACTGGTCAAAGGCTATCTGGAGCCCGGCGTGATGGATACCGCTCACAGCTACGTGATCGGCGATCGTCCCACCGACGTTCAACTGGCAGAGAACATGGGCATTCAGGGGTTACGCTATCAGCGCGATACCATGGGCTGGAAAGAAATCACCCGCCAACTGACCCAGCGCGATCGTCATGCGCAGGTTAACCGCGCCACCAAAGAAACCCAGATTGACGTTAACGTCTGGCTGGATCGCGAAGGCGGCAGCAAGATCAAAACCGGCGTGGGTTTCTTCGATCACATGCTGGATCAGATCGCCACCCACGGCGGCTTCCGCATGGACATCAACGTGAAGGGCGATCTCTATATCGACGATCACCACACGGTAGAAGACACCGGTCTGGCGCTGGGCGAAGCCCTGAACAAGGCGTTGGGCGACAAACGCGGCATCGCGCGCTTCGGCTTTGTGCTGCCAATGGACGAGTGCCTGGCGCGCTGCGCGCTGGATATCTCCGGCCGTCCGCACCTGGAATACAAGGCGGAGTTCAACTATCAGCGCGTCGGCGATCTGAGCACCGAAATGGTCGAGCACTTCTTCCGCTCGCTGTCTTACACCATGGGTTGCACGCTTCACCTGAAAACCAAGGGCAAAAACGACCATCACCGCGTCGAAAGCCTGTTCAAGGTGTTTGGCCGCACGCTGCGCCAGGCGATCCGCGTTGAGGGCAACACCCTCCCGAGCTCGAAAGGAGTGTTGTGATGAACGTGGTGATTTTGGACACCGGCTGCGCCAACCTCTCTTCCGTCACCTACGCGGTGCAGCGATTGGGTTACCAGCCTGAGGTGAGCCGTGACCCGGAGATCGTGTTACGCGCCGATAAGCTTTTCCTGCCGGGCGTCGGCACAGCGCAGGCGGCCATGGATCAGTTGAAGCAACGCGAGTTGATCGATTTGATCAAAGCCTGTACTCAGCCGGTGCTGGGCATTTGCCTCGGCATGCAGTTGCTGGCAAAAAGCAGCGAAGAGAACGGCGGTATCGACACGCTGGGTATTATCGAGACCCCGGTCACCCAGATGACCGACTTCGGTCTGCCGCTGCCGCACATGGGCTGGAATCAGGTGTCGGCACAGGCCGGTCACCATCTGTTCCGCGGCATCGAAGACGGTGCCTACTTCTACTTCGTTCACAGCTATGCGATGCCGATATGCCCAAGCACCATCGCCCAGGCGAACTACGGCGAGCCCTTCACCGCAGCCGTGCAAAAAGACAACTTCTTCGGCGTGCAGTTTCATCCAGAACGTTCTGGAGCAGCCGGTGCGCAACTGTTGAAAAACTTTCTGGAGATGTAGGCAGCATGATTATTCCAGCTTTGGATTTGATCGACGGCAACGTGGTGCGTTTGCATCAGGGTGATTACGGCCAACAGCGCGACTACGGTAACGATCCGCGCTCACGCCTGCAGGACTATCAACAACAGGGCGCGCAGGTATTGCATCTGGTCGATCTGACCGGGGCCAAAGATCCGGCAGCACGCCAGATCCCGTTGCTGCGTAAGCTACTCGCCGGGGTGAACGTGCCGGTACAGGTTGGCGGTGGTATTCGCAATGAACAAGACGTTTCTGCCCTGCTGGAAGCCGGAGCGACCCGCGTGGTCATCGGCTCTACGGCGGTGAAACAACCGCAATTGGTACAAGGTTGGTTCGAACGCTATGGCGCAGAGGCCATGGTGCTGGCGCTGGACGTGCGTATCGGCGCCGACGGCACCAAGCGCGTGGCGATCAGCGGATGGCAAGAGAATTCGGACGCCACCCTGGAACAGGTGATAGAGCAGTTCCTGCCCTACGGCCTGAAGCACGTGCTGTGCACCGATATTTCCCGCGATGGCACGCTGGCCGGTTCCAACGTGGCGCTGTACCAGGAGATCAGCCAGCGCTATCCGCAGATCGCCTTCCAGGCGTCCGGCGGTATCGGCAGCCTGGAGGATATCGCCCAGTTGCGTGGCAGCGGCGTTGACGGTGTGATTGTGGGGCGAGCCCTGCTGGAAGGTAAGTTTAGCGTTGAGGAGGCAATCGCATGCTGGCAAAACGGATAATCCCGTGCCTGGATGTCAAAGACGGGCAAGTAGTGAAAGGCGTGCAGTTCCGCAACCATGAAATCATCGGTGACATCGTGCCGCTGGCGCAACGTTATGCGCAGGAAGGCGCGGACGAACTGGTGTTCTATGATATCACCGCCTCAAGCGATGGCCGTGTGGTGGACAAAAGCTGGGTATCACGGGTGGCGGAGGTGATTGATATCCCCTTCTGCGTCGCCGGCGGGATCAAAAGCCCGGAAGACGCCAGCCAGATCCTCTCTTTCGGCGCCGACAAGATTTCCATCAACTCTCCGGCGCTGGCCGACCCTGATCTGATCAGCCGTCTGGCCGATCGCTTTGGCGTGCAGTGCATCGTGGTGGGTATTGATACCTGGTTCGAAGCCTCAACCGGCAAGTATCACGTTAACCAATACACCGGCGACGAAAGCCGCACCCGCGTCACCCAATGGGAAACGTTGGATTGGGTTAAAGAAGTGCAAAAACGCGGTGCCGGCGAGATTGTGTTGAACATGATGAACCAGGATGGCGTACGCAACGGTTACGATTTGGAACAGCTGCGAAAGGTTCGTGAGGTGTGCAAAGTGCCCTTGATCGCCTCCGGCGGCGCGGGCACCATGGAACATTTTCTGGAAGCATTCCGCGATGCGGACGTTGACGGCGCCCTGGCCGCGTCGGTGTTCCACAAGCAAATCATCAATATCGGCGAACTGAAAAAGTTCCTTGCCACCCAAGGTGTGGAGATCCGCCTGTGTTAACAGAACAACAAAGAAACCAGCTCGACTGGGAAAAAACTGACCACCTGCTGCCGGCGATTGTCCAGCATGCCGTCTCCGGCGAAGTGCTGATGCTCGGCTACATGAACCAGGAAGCGCTGGCCGCTACCGAGCAAAGCGGCAAGGTCACCTTCTTCTCCCGTACCAAGCAGCGCCTTTGGACCAAGGGCGAAAGCTCTGGCCACTTCCTTAACGTGGTCAACATCACCCCGGACTGCGACAACGATACCCTGTTGATTTTAGCCAACCCTATCGGCCCGACCTGCCATCTGGGCAATACCAGTTGCTTCCACCCGGCCGCCAGCGACTGGGGTTTTCTGTATCAGTTGGAGCAACTGCTGGCGGAACGCAAAAACGCCAGCCCCGACAGCTCTTACACCGCCAGCCTGTACGCCAGCGGCACCAAGCGCATCGCACAGAAAGTCGGTGAAGAAGGCGTGGAAACCGCATTGGCCGCGACGGTGAACGATCGCGAAGAGCTGACCAACGAAGCCTCCGATCTGATTTATCACCTGCTGGTGTTGCTGCAGGATCAGGATCTGGATTTGAGTAAGGTGATTGGTCGGCTGCGCGAACGTCATCAAAAGTAAGCCTGTTTTGCAGGCAATAAAAAAGCCGCCGGGCGTTAACCTCGGCGGCTTTTTTTATGCTTCAAACGTTGGGATTATTCCATCCATTCGGTATGGAACACGCCTTCTTTATCGATACGTTTGTAGGTGTGAGCACCGAAGTAGTCACGCTGCGCCTGGATCAGGTTGGCAGGCAGAACCGCTGAGCGGTAGCTGTCGTAGTAAGAGATAGCCGCAGAGAAGGTCGGCGTAGGGATGCCGTTTTGCACCGCATAGGACACCACGTCACGCAGCGCCTGCTGATATTCGTCAGCAATCTGCTTGAAGTAAGGTGCCAGCAACAGGTTAGCGATATCCGCGTCCTGCGCATAAGCGTCGGTGATTTTCTGCAGGAACTGTGCACGGATGATGCAGCCGGCGCGGAAGATCTTGGCAATGTCGCCGTAGTGCAGATCCCAGTTGTTTTCTTTGGAAGCCGCTTTCAACTGAGAGAAACCCTGCGCATAAGAAACGATTTTGCCCAGGTACAGCGCGCGGCGCACTTTCTCGACGAATTCGGCTTTGTCACCGCTGACTGGCGTCACTTTAGGACCGGTCAACACTTTAGATGCGGCAACGCGCTGGTCTTTCAGTGAGGACAGGTAACGCGCAAACACCGATTCGGTGATCAATGACAGCGGTTCGCCCAGATCCAGAGAGCTCTGGCTGGTCCATTTGCCGGTGCCTTTGTTGGCAGCTTCGTCCAGGATCACATCAACCAGGTATTTACCTTCTTCATCTTTCTTGGTGAAGATATCTTTGGTGATGTCGATCAGGTAGCTGTTCAGTTCGCCTTTGTTCCACTCGGCAAAGGTGTCAGCCAGCTCTTCATTGCTCAGGTTCAGCGCCTGCTTCAACAGGGAATAGGCTTCTGCGATCAGCTGCATGTCACCGTATTCGATGCCGTTGTGCACCATCTTCACATAGTGACCGGCGCCATCAGCACCGATGTAGGTCACGCAAGGCTCGCCTTCCGCTACCGCAGCGATTTTCTCCAGGATTGGCGCCACCAGCTCGTAAGCTTCTTTCTGGCCGCCAGGCATGATTGAAGGCCCTTTCAGCGCGCCCTCTTCACCACCGGAAACGCCGGTACCGATGAAGTTGAAGCCTTGATCAGACAGTTCGCGGTTACGACGGATGGTGTCCTGATAGTAGGTGTTGCCACCGTCGATCAGAATGTCACCTTTATCCAGGTGCGGAGTCAGGGAAGCAATGGTCTTGTCAGTCGCTTCACCCGCTTTCACCATCAGCAAGATGCGACGTGGTTTTTCCAGCGATTCAACGAACTCTTCGACGGTGTAGTGCGGCACCAGGTTTTTACCTGGATTCTCGGCAATAACTTCATCAGTTTTATCGCCTGAACGGTTAAAGATCGAAACGGTGTAACCACGGCTTTCGATGTTCAGTGCCAGATTGCGGCCCATTACCGCCATGCCGACAACGCCGATTTGTTGCTTGGACATTGAAGAACTCCTGTCTGAGGATGACCCTGTTAACAACGGTGGCCAACAGGTTTTGTGATGTGGCACACATGTTAACTCAGGATTGAGCCGCGTGGGTAGTGATTGGTGCGATAAGTAGATCCTTCAAGATTACCGCCACTACTTAGCCAATGACTGAAACGCGAAGCTATCTGTTTAATGCCTGTTTCAAACAAAAACGCAGGGCACTTGTTGCATGCCAGATAAAGTGCCGTGAAAAAAATGATCGGCTGCGCATTTGGGCAAGATGCAATGCTTTAAACTGCGGTAGATAGACCACTTTGATACAGAACTCTCGTCGAGCCCGCCAACAGATATCAAGATCCTCACAATACATATGGTATTGCGTATCAAATCCACCCAGTTCGCGAAAACACCGCACGCTGAATAGCAAGAAAGAGCCTGCGGCCCACTCGACCTCGGTGTCTTGCGTGATTTGACTTTTGTTATAGATAGAATTGTTTTTCTGCAATAAGAACGAGATAGCAAAACTGCTCACTGTGGGGAAACGACGGATGCCTTTATCGTACAAAGTAAAGTCTTGATCATTATATAGATTTATCGCCACCAACGGGTATTTGTGCTGAACTACGTGCAACAATAATGCAGACACCACGGAAGGTTCGATGAAAACATCCGGGTTTAATACCATAAAATGATCTTCATCTTTCATACCCAGCTTTTGCTGACACCAGGTGAAAATGTAGTTGTTGTTGGCACCAAACCCCATAGGGCGATCAACAATGTAATGAATGCCAAATTCTGCACAGTACTCCTGCAGCTTGCGTTGTGGCTTATTATCTTTCAAAACGACAGTGCAGTTGTGTGCAGCCAGCAGTTTTAAGCATCCGCCTTCAATAATCATGTCGGCATGACCGTGCGATATAACCGAAATGAAGCATCGGGATGGTACTGCTGAAATTGTGGACATAAAAGCTCTAATATAAGAAATACAAGGAGATAGTTCTCGTGATGGTAGTTCTTGTGATCGAAAATCTGAACAAGAAAAACTGCCAAAGCACAAAGCGCTGAGATTTTAACATCTCCCCAAGGAAATTCTTATCCTCTTTTTTCAGGCTATCACCGTAAATTTCATAAAAATTGGCTGCCTGATCGATAACCAATCTATTCTGGCGAGCAACGGCTGGCAATTGTGCGAACTTGGACAAAATTCGCTTGCCACCATAACCGCTACTACCCACTACGTTGCTCTCATGTTGGCGGTATTTAATTAACGGTTTAGGAATGAACACCAGTTGGCCAAAAGCTGCTGCAATCATTCCCAACCACCAATCATGCATCATCATATGATTGGCTGGTTTAAGTTTCTCAAGCAAAACTCGGTTAACCATCACCGTCGCACCCTGGATGCAGTTCTGAAAGGTTATACGTGAAAAAGCCAGTTGTTGCGCCGGGTCAAGGCGCTCATTTTGCAAAAAAGAAGAATGTAGCGGCTTTAGCTCACTGTCAACCAACTCAGCATCGGAAAAAACCAACAATGGCTGAGAGTCGTCGGAAACATCGTTAACTGCGCGTAAATAATGCTCGATCTTGTCCGCCATCCAGACATCATCCTGATCGCTCAGGAACACATAGGGGGCGCTAGAGAGAGACAATGCATGCAAAAAATTATGCGCAGGCCCTTTTGGGCCTACCGTGCGAGGGCGGACATCTAAAGGTACTGGCGTTGTTGCTGCAAAACGAGCAATTAACGGCAGCGTATTATCCGTAGAACCATCATCACTAATGATGATCCTCTGCGGAGGAATAGTTTGGCTTACAATAGAAGCTAGTTGCTCGAGAACATAGCGCTCACCGTTGTATGTACAGACCACAACCTCGTAATTAAACACTCATCTTGCTCCCGGAAGATAAGATTTTACCGTCCACTTAATTTTCCGTAGCAGTGAGAAGATAGCCGGATAATCACGATATAACTTGTTGATAACCCGTTGGCGGAAATGCGCATACCGGCTGTTTAGCGATGCTGTAACCTGAACACCCTGCTTAGGCTGACGCAAAGACTCCTCATAGAACAACCAGAAACGATCGGTCTGAGCCTGGAGCAAAGTCACTGAGGTATCAGAACCCACTGCGATAATCTGTTGGCAGGCCAGATTGAACTCTTTGGAACTGGTCTCCCAGTCGGGCCAGTTACGGGCTGTTGTCAGCGCGTTGCTTTTGAGTTTGGCCAACTCGTTAGGATCGTCTTTAAGGCGATTAATAAACTCAATAATTTCATGATTCTGACGGCTGAATGAAACCAATCCATTGGTGCCATGCTCAATGTATTCATCATAGCCAGTCACGTCATAACTGATGGAAGTTCCACCAGTATGGTAGATCTCTAAAGGCGGGCCAAACATACCTTCGACCGTCGAAAGCTTAACCAGGACATCACAAGAAGCGTAAATGCTGCCAATTTCCGAAATAGGTACTCGGCTAAACAAGCGATCAACATTAGGAAAAGCACCGATCTCTGTCGACGTTACGAACCATACTTCATCTGCTCGCGACTGTTTGCAAAGATCTACCGCAAGCTCGGTATTCTTGAAGCTGACGTTAAGAGGCCCTTCCACCAGTACACGTAGCTTACCGTCAACTCTCGGACTTTTAGGTTGGAGCTCATTATTAAAGTAAGTCTTGCTGATTCCGTTACGAACCAGGATTGCATCCTGATCAAAATGCTGTTTAAGGTGATCCTTAATCCAGGTAGCTTCCGTAATAAAGTTGACTTGCAAGGTATAAGTCAAATCGACCAAAGTACGCAGAGTGACTTCATCTTCCGGATAGAAGCGTGACTCGATAGATTGAACAAAGAAAGCATATTTCTTTGCTTTAACTTTATTGAGATAAAAAACGGTGCGCCACCAGGTAGCAATAACCAGATCAAACTGCTGTTCTGCGGCCTCAGCATAGTTCATCCACGTCAGTTTTTCTGCGCCCGGGAACCATCCCAATCGCTTCTCGTTTGGCTTGTCATCAGTGATAATCGTGATATCTTCACCATTTTGCAGCATACGCGTTGCATGCTCAAAAATGACGTTGGTACCACCGCTGATATCCGGACTCCACAGCAAAAAAGCAACTTTACTCATTATTTTGATCCCTTAGACTTTATTTTTTTTATCAGAAGATAAGGATATTTTAAATACCCGACGCCATTAGCGTGGAAATCCAAAGGCTTCCACCAAGCGGAACCAATAGTATGCCTTGGGTTTTTCGCCATGCGTTTAAAATAGGACAGGGCGGAACGTTTATTTTGACCAAAGGAACTAAAATTGAATACCCCAAAGTTTTCGTAATGTTTGATCGAAGCAAATTTCTCCCGTTCATGCCGGCTAGGTAGCATTACGCCGCGGAAGTAAGCTTTTTTGACAGCTTTACCGATCTCATGGTCAGAAACCGAATAGATGCGTTCAAGCTTGGCAAATTCGCTAAACTGGTGCAAAGCACGTTGCTGGAAAGGGGCTATTTGCTCATGATAAAGTGCAATTTCTGCTTCATTATGATCAAAAACAAAATTCTCAACGCTGTCACCGTATCGTTTCAGGCTACCATGCGAAGCTCCCATAAAGACCTCAAAGCCGGCCCGGAACTCGTTGAACATATCATCTCCGACGCGCTGCCCCCATTGTTGGTCAAACAACAGGCCTTCTTTGATATTATTCTTATGGCATTCAGCTCCATCCAGGATACCGAAATAGTAGCCAACCACATGGCGTTGAGTTACTTTCGCCAAGTTATCCTGAATACTCCCCTTCCAACCCACATCAACTACGTGTACTGACTCATCACGTTTTTCAGCCATCAATACATTGCAATACTCATTGAGGTAAGTATTTTGCTCATTACGTTCACGATCGTAAATGGATTTGAACTCTTCGTCCTCCATCAACGCGATAAAGCCTGGTAATGCAGCAATATTCAGATGCTGCTCTTCGAAGTTTACCTGCGGGAAGCGTTTTTTAAGATCAGAGACATACTCATCGAGATTAATACTTTTCAAGAATGCAGACAGACTGCATGAGCCATATTGATAAAGCAGTTTATTGAACGCACTGCTACCTAGCGGCCCCAAAGATGGCAGGTAGGTTGCCCTTCTTGAAACGTACATATAATGAGTGTTGATGCGAGCGAAGTCCGCTGGCAATGTCGCCTGATATTTATCAAAGGCTTTTTGCAGAAACTCTCCCTCACGAGCGAAAAAGTAAACGTTTTTTGCTTTTTTGGTCACCAAAGCCCAATAAAGGCGGCGGGTGAACAAATAAATAGCGCAACTTACCCAGTTAAAGCTGAATTTATCTTCGGCTATTACCTGATTGATTTTTTTCTCAATTCGGTTACGTTCTCGATCGGCTTGTAAACTGGCATCATATCGATGCTGATCCACCGGTAAATGATGAGCAAAAAGGCCCCTAGCCTTGGACATGACAATATCACTGTGCGCATTATCACCCAGCATAATAGTTCTTTTGACGTCCAATCCTAATTTTGCGATAACCACGTCATAGGCTCGCCCCTCTTTCTTCGTGCGTTTATTCTCGCTGGAAACGAAGAAGCTATCAAAAATATCAGCAAACCCATGATGAGTAGCAAAATGGATAATTGATTGCTTATCCAGATAAAAGTCCGACACCAAATATATCTTCTTGCCTTTCGCTTTTTCTGAACGCAGCATATCCAGCGTCGCCACAATCGGTTGTTGTACCGAAAGTTCAAGGGCTAACTCCAGATCGCGACAGTAGGAAATGAACAACTCCAACTCGGGAAGTTGAGCGACAATTTGGCCACGTTGCAGTTCATAGTACAGCGCCAGCGACATGTCATCGTAACAAAACTCAGCATCATCCCCCTGTGTTTGGCTACTGACGCACAGTCCTGCCTCTATCCTTAAACGCAAGGCATACAACTCTTCGACAGAAAGGCGAACGCGGTATGAGTCTATAAGAGCAGCGATCCATTTACGTTTCACAACTTCTGGATGGCAAGTACGCTCAACTACTGTGTCAAAAAAATCGACCAGAATGGTGTCAATGTTATCGGCAATCGTGACAATCATTTTAGAGGCAGTCCATTCGCTAAATTATGGGTTCGGTTCTTGCTTAGAGGTTTTTTCCAACTGCTCTCTAAGCGTCTGAATAAGTACTACTGCATCGGCCAAGTTTCGATCGCGTTCACGAAGCAAGTTTTCTGTTTTTTGGAATGCCTGCATTCTTTCTTCAGAAATACGCTCGGCTTGTTCCTTATAACAGGTTACATCATTGATTCTCTGTTCAGCCTCGAGTAACAACTGCCAACGTTGATTCGCAAGATTCTCAGCAAATGCCAAGCTTTGACGCAACGGAAGCACTAATTCTTGATCGTATTCTATGCGACTCATCCCGGTAAACAAAGTGGAGCGATTCTTGACAGCATGAGCATTTGAAGAAACCGCAATAAACGAGCCATTCATTACATTTTTATCTTCGGGCGTGTATACGTTTAGTGGAGTTTTTTCGTCGTCGAGCGTATGCACAATCGACACCAACTCTTGTGCTATAACCGAGATGTTGACATGTTCGAACTGAGTCTGCAGTAGCTTTTGTAAGGCATCTAATGAGAAAGCATGGAGATGGTATGGGTTAGGCCCATACAAACTGACGCAGAAATTCTCATAATCTTTTGTGGGTACTGAACAAATAAATACGCCGTCAGATTTGAGCACGCGTTTGACTTCCGCGATCGCCAATTCAGGTTTCTCAAGATGCTCGAGTGTTTCTAACGAAATAAACGTATCAATACTATGATCATCGAATGGCAACGCGAGGATAGAGCCATACTCAAAACTGGCTCTATCCTTGTTCTGATTTTGCTGTTGCGCATACTCAACGGCGTCCTGATCTACATCCAGACCCATATAGGTCGTAACTGCGGGATTAGTCAGCAATATAGGAGCCGAATAACCAATACCGCAGGCACAATCAACCACGACGCCCTTTGAAAAGCTCGCAACGTACTGATAGCGTTGGTGGTGTTCCTCTTGCAAGAAACGCAGTTTAAGAAGATCGTTTTCAATCCGCTCCATATTTACCCCTTGGCTACCACAGACCAGCTATGCTCTATATCGTAAATTCCAACGGCGCTAAAGTTATCGGCAACAGAAAACTCACAAACTGGCACGGCTTCGTTAATAATTTGAATACCGTCCTGATCGTTAACCGCAACACGCCAATTATAAATACCAGACAACAGTTTTAAAGCAGGGAAATCAATGCTTACACGCCCTTCACGACTCAACGGAAACGCCTCTAAACCGCGCATTGCCGTTGTCGTCCCGCAGATGTAGACTCCATCCTTGCGATAGAGATTAAAGACGAAGGTCAACCCATCAAACTCCCCCGCCTCACCTTCATATTGGTAGTCAAAAGATAATTTGACATTGTCGCCGCTGGTCAATTCAGTGACGGACTCACCGACCAGATCGGTAAGAGCAACATTAGTTATTTTAATTAAACGACTGTTAATTTCATTTTCAATCGCTTTACTTTCACTTTCCTGATTTTCCAACGCGCTCTTTTGCATATCGGACAGATAATGCTGGACTGCAACATCGGCATTGCCGAAATAACGCTGAACCCCTTTCTCAAGATATAAAGCGCTATTACAAATGTTGCGAACCTGATAATCATCATGTGAAACAAACAGGATCGTGCAGCCATCATTCCTGATTTCGTTGAACTTTTTCACACATTTACGCTGAAAGCGAGAGTCACCCACAGCAAGAATTTCATCGACGATCAAAATTTCAGGATCCACATGAATAGCTGTCGCAAATGCCAAACGCGCAAACATACCACTGGAATAAGTTTTTACCGGACGCTCCAGAAACTCACCAATATCAGCAAAACCGGCTATTTTGTCGAAACGCTCGGTAATTTCTTTACGGGTAAGGCCTAATAGCGAAGCATTAAGGTAGACATTTTCTCTTCCTGTAAATTCAGGATTAAACCCTGCCCCAAGCTCCAATAATGGCGCAATGCGACCTTTAGTATATACAGAACCACTGGTCGGCGAGAGTGTTCCACAAATCATTTGCAATAATGTAGACTTACCTGAACCGTTGACACCAATGATCCCAACAGTCTCACCTTTTTTGATTTCGAGGTTTATCGATTCCAGCGCAACAAACTCTTTCCCCTTAGCGCTAGGCATACCCAAAAGCGCACCTAAACGTTGCATTGGGCTTGAGTAAATCTGATAAACCTTACGCAAATTTTGCGCAGAAATAACTATATTAGAGGACATCAGCAAATCCTCTTTTTACTTTTTTAAACCAAGCCATTGCCAATAAATATAACACAATACTGATCCCCCAATACATTGCATATCCCTCCAGGCTGAATAACTTTCCGTAAAGGACGACATCACGTAACGATTCAACAATAAAGGTTAATGGATTGATATAAATCAGCATACGATACTCTTCGGGAACGGCCGTGATCGGATAGAAAATGGGTGACATAAACAACATTAGGGCGATGAACACGGCCACAATTTGCCCCATGTCACGGACATAGACACCTAGCGACGATAAGAATAAGGAAATACTGTATGATAATAAAATTAAGGGGAGAATAACCACAGGCACCAGAAGAGCCATCAAGCTGACTGGTTGATGTAAAACAACGCAGAATACAGCGTAAACGATACATCCCATTAGAAATTGGAATAATGCACCAAAAACAGTGACCCAGCATAGCGATTCCAAGGGAAATAGCACTTTCTTGACATAGCTAACATTGTAAACATAAATCGTCGTCGCTTTACCAATACACTCGGCGATAAAACCGTGTGTTAGTAAACCAGTAAACATGATAAGTGTATAATTTTCAGTGGTCGCAATACCCCACTTAGCCTTGAAAACAAAACCAAAGATGAAACTATAAATCGAAAGCATTATTACTGGGTTTAATAGCGACCATACAAGTCCCAATGTGGTACCACGATAACGGCTTTCTACATCTCGTCTTGTCAGATTAAAAATCAAACCTGTGTTCTTTAATAGAGTTTTCATATTAATTATTCATCTGAGATATAATAAGCGGTACTACTCTGCTAAGAGCATTTTTCCAATCACTGTTACATATACCCCGTTCATGATATATTTTTTCACAGTTGAGAACCGCATTTTTAGGTCTTTCAGCCAAACATTTATATTGTTCGCTATTAATACGCAATAATTCCAATGAACTATACCGTTTATCTACCACCTTGGCTTGAGCAAATATGTGTGTTGCAAATTCAAACCATGAAACGCGACGATCACCGCAAAAATGGTACACGTTGGATTCAGTAATACCCTGTTGGATAAGTGTAAAAATGCATTGAGCCAGATCACCCGCATAAGTCGGGCGACCAAATTGATCATGAATAATAGAAAGTGATTCACGCTCTAAACCCAGTTTTAACATAGTATGTACAAACGAATTACCATGCTCACTAAACAACCAAGAAGTCCGAATAACCACAGCTTGAGCACAGGCTTTCAACACAGCCTGTTCACCGAACAACTTGGTCCGGCCATAGATGTTTAATGGCCCCGTAGGTGCATTTTCACAAAGAGAAGTCTCCCCCCCCAGTCCACTGAAAACATAGTCTGTGGAGATATGAATTATTGGTATACCATTGAGTTTGGCGGCAGCAGCCAAATTTGCTGGCCCAGTAATATTAGCAGCCTCAGCTGCTGCGATTTCTTGCTCAGCCTTGTCCACTAAAGTATAGGCTGCAGCGTTAACGATGAAATCCACTTTTAACGCTGAAATGGTAGCTTTAACTGACGACCAGTTGCTGACATCTAGCTGCTGCCGGTCAAGCCTGATAATCTGCCAATTGGTCGGTAAAGCATCAGCCAAGCAACACCCTAGCTGACCATTTCCACCGGTTACCAGTATACGCATTTAGAAAAGCTCACTGAATAATTTACCTTTAAGATCCTTCTCAGAAAGCAGAGGATGCT
The DNA here is from genome assembly GCF_014164835.1 of Serratia sp. OS31. Classification (NCBI taxonomy): domain Bacteria; kingdom Pseudomonadati; phylum Pseudomonadota; class Gammaproteobacteria; order Enterobacterales; family Yersiniaceae; genus Serratia; species Serratia sp. OS31. The sequence goes on from NZ_JACJFQ010000003.1 coordinate 246,002, forward strand.
CAATTGGCCATTCAATCGCCAGCTCAGGATCATCCCAACTTAGGCAATGTTCATTTTTCGGATCGTAATAGTCCGTGCATTTATAAGCAAAATCAACCTCATCACTTAGCACCAGAAAACCGTGAGCAAGCCCCGGCGGGATCCAAAGCTGTTTCTTATTATCCTCGGATAGATGAACCCCTACCCATTTTTTGAAAGAGGGAGAGTCAGGTCTAATATCAACCACAACATCATACACTTCTCCTCTCAAGGCATAGACCAGCTTACCCTGGGGGCGGGTAGTCTGAAAATGTAACCCACGAAGCACACCACGAACTGAACGGGAGTAGTTATCCTGAACAAAATCATGCTGGATGCCAAGCAACTCTTGATAACGCTGCTTTTGGAAGGTCTCAAAAAAGAAACCACGCTGATCGCCGAAAACCTTGGGCTCAATGACCTTGACACCGACAATCTTTGTCTCAATTACTCTCATCTGACAGCTCACTCACTCGTAATTTCGTACCAACTAGTGCTTCACAGCGCTACTACAATGCTCCAAATTAAGTCGAGAGCACCCCCACTGAACTATAATTACGTGGGTCTAAACGCCCTCTAAACCAACCCAGACAACCGACTGTTGAAGACATTGCAGGATAGCACAGTTTGCTCATTTTTTTAAAGTGGCATCCTCATTGCCCCGCCCAAAAGCATCATAACTATGAATAGTTACGACCTTAAATGATGGAGGTAAGCTTTAGCGACAATTCTTCGCTAACGCGTCGAGGGCAAGAAATAGACAAAGTAAATCAGAATATCATAAAAACAAGCTAAAATCATAAAGATAGACTTTATCATGATAGCCTGTTGAAATGAAAGCATATGGGTTTTTAATTTAATATCGCAACGTTTAAGTAAACATCACTTGAAATAAATTCTATATAGGATAAATCCCATGATTGAAAGTAAAACACAAAATTCCAAATTTCACTTTGAAACACAATGT
>NZ_JACJFQ010000040.1:0-37788 GCF_014164835.1 Serratia sp. OS31
AGCGCGGTGGTCCCACCTGACCCCATGCCGAACTCAGAAGTGAAACGCCGTAGCGCCGATGGTAGTGTGGGGTCTCCCCATGCGAGAGTAGGACACTGCCAGGCATCAAATAAACGTTATCAGCCTGACGACTGGTAATGAGCAGGATCGCCAAGCGCGGTTTTGCCCATATCGAAAGATATGACGTAAAAGAATCGGTGGAGCGGTAGTTCAGTTGGTTAGAATACCTGCCTGTCACGCAGGGGGTCGCGGGTTCGAGCCCCGTCCGTTCCGCCACTTATTTAAATTATGCCTGCTAACTTAGCAGGCATAATGTTAAGCGAGATTTAGGGGCGTAGCTCAGTTGGTAGAGCACCGGTCTCCAAAACCGGGTGTCGCGAGTTCGAGTCTCTCCGCCCCTGCCATATTAGAAACCCTTTGCGAAAGCGAAGGGTTTTTTTTTGCGTGAAATTTCCCCATCTCCCACAATTCCCCTGAAAGATCGCTTAAAACTCCCACCGAAATCGTTCCCAATTTAGACATTTTTGGCTGGATCCATGTACAAAATGGTTGTTCTGCCGTGATGTGATGCTGCGCATTATTCCTGCCTGATTTTCGACTACACCTAATGTGTGTCCAACCCTAAGGACACCCACTTCACCAGAAAAAATGCAGCATACACAACAACGATAATCCCTGTCCGGCGTGGTTCCATGTCAGGGCAGCGCGAGGAGAACAACATGGTTAGACGTCTGCTGTTAGCGGTCGCCATTACTGGCGCCTTGGTAGGTACGGGACAGGCGGCACCGCTGGTCGTCGGCTTTTCACAGATTGGTTCCGAATCGGGTTGGCGTTCGGCGGAAACCAAGGTCTCGAAACAGGAAGCGGAAAAGCGGGATATCACGCTGAAAATCGCCGATGCGCAGCAAAAACAGGAAAACCAGATCAAAGCGGTCAGATCTTTCATTGCTCAGGGCGTTGATGCCATTTTCATCGCACCGGTTGTCGCCACCGGCTGGACACCTGTGCTGCAGGAAGCCAAAGAGGCCAAGATCCCGGTATTCCTGCTCGACCGAATGATTGAGGTAAACGACCCTTCGCTGTATACCGCGGCGGTGGCTTCTGACAGCGTGCACGAAGGTAAAGTCGCGGGAGAATGGCTGGTGAAAGAGGTCGCCGGCAAGCCTTGCAACGTGGTGGAGCTGCAGGGCACCGTGGGCGCCAGCGTTGCCATTAACCGTAAGAAGGGTTTTGCTGACGGCATAGCCTCCGCCGCCAACGTTAAGATCATCCGCTCGCAATCAGGCGATTTTACGCGCAGCAAAGGCAAAGAAGTGATGGAGAGCTTCATCAAGGCCGAGCAAAACGGCAAAAATATTTGCGCCGTTTATGCACATAACGACGACATGGCAATCGGCGCCATCCAGGCGATCAAAGAGGCAGGCTTAAAGCCGGGCTCACAGATCAAAATCGTTTCTATCGACGGTGTGCCTGACATATTCAAGGCGATGATGAACGGTGAAGCCAATGCCACGGTCGAGCTAACGCCGAATATGGCCGGTCCGGCGTTTGATGCGCTGCTGGCGATGAAGAAAGACGGTACCCCACCGCCGAAGTTTATCCAGACCGAGTCCAAGCTGCTGCAACCGGATACGGCTAAACAGGAATTCGAGCTGAAGAAAAGCATGGGTTATTAATCTACTCACTGGCGGAACAGCAGATGGTTAACTCTCAGACGACGTTATTGACGATTAAGGGATTATCCGTTGAATTTCCTGGCGTAAAAGCGCTGGAGCAGGTTGATGTCACGTTGCAGCGCGGAGAGATCATGGCGCTGCTGGGCGAAAATGGCGCGGGGAAATCCACGCTGATCAAAGCGTTGACCGGGGTTTATCAACGTTCCGCCGGCGAGGTATTACTGGAAGGCATCGCCATTGCCCCGCAGAGCACCGCGCAGGCGCAGACGCTGGGCATTGGTACGGTTTATCAGGAAGTTAACCTGCTGGCGAACATCTCGGTGGCCGCCAACCTGTTTATCGGGCGAGAACCCACGCGCTTTGGCCTGATCGATCAAAAAAAGCTGCTGCGCCAGGCTCAGAATCTTTTACTGGGGTATGGGCTGCAGTTGGACGTCAGCCAGCCGCTGGGTAATTACTCCATTGCTATCCAGCAGATTATCGCTATCGCGCGGGCCGTCGACCTGTCCGCCAAGGTCTTGATTCTTGATGAGCCGACCGCCAGCCTGGATGCCAAAGAGGTCAGCATGCTGCTGGACATTCTCCGCCAGCTCCGTAGCCAGGGATTGGGGATGATCTTTGTTACCCATTTCCTCGATCAGGTTTATCGCATCAGCGATCGCATCACCGTACTGCGCAACGGTAAGTTAGTGGGAACGAAAGCCACCGCCGACTTACCGCGTATGGAACTGGTACAGATGATGCTCGGCCATGCGTTTGATGAATCATTACTGAAACGCAGCGAGCATACGCCCTCAAAGGCGCCATCGTTGGTTGAATTCAGCGGTTATGGGCGGCGCGGGATGGTTGAGCCCTTTGATCTGCAGATTCGCCCGGGTGAGATTGTAGGGCTGGCCGGGTTGCTGGGATCGGGGCGTACCGAAACGGCCCAGCTCATATTCGGTATCAAACCGCGCGATAACGGCAGTGTAAAAGTCGAAGGACGTGCGGTGAACATCCGGACGCCGCGTAACGCCGTCAGCCTCGGCTTTGGGTATTGCCCCGAAGACCGTAAGACCGATGGGATCATCGGTGCTGCGACCGTGCGGGAAAATATCATTTTGGCCCTGCAGGCTCAACGCGGCTGGCTAAGGCCGCTCTCGCTGAAAGAGCAAACCCGCATTACTGAAAGCTATATCCAACTGTTGGGCATTCGTACTCCGGGGCCAGAACAGCAAATCCAGTATCTGTCCGGCGGTAATCAGCAGAAGGTGCTGTTGTCACGTTGGCTGGCGACGAAACCCCGCTTTCTGATCCTGGATGAACCGACGCGCGGCATTGACGTTGGTGCGCATGCTGAAATCATTCGCTTGATCGAAAAACTCTGTGACGAAGGTCTGGCATTGTTGGTGATCTCCTCCGAACTGGAAGAACTGGTGGGTTATGCCGATCGCATCGTTGTGCTTCGAGACCGGAAACACGTAGCGCAGCTTGAACATAACGCCATTACGGTGCCTGCGATCATGCAGGTAATAGCTGCACAACAGGGGGCAGGATGAACCTCAGGAGTTTCTCCATGACCAGTGGGCCGCGTAAAGTCAGGTGGGTCATCCCTGCCGGAGCAACGCAACTGGGGGCGCTGGCGGTGATTTTGCTGATCGACAGCCTGGTCGCCCCGAATTTCTTTTCCCTGCATATTCAGGACGGTCGGCTGTTTGGCAGCGTAATCGACATTGTTAATCGCGGCGCACCGGTCGCGTTATTGGCATTGGGCATGACGTTGGTGATCGCCACCGGTGGTATCGACCTTTCGGTGGGAGCGGTGATGGCGATAGCCGGTGCCACGGCGGCAACGCTGACCAGCGCCGGTTATCCGCTGAGCTATGTACTGGCAGCCGCCCTGGCGATTGGCGCTCTGTGCGGCCTGTGGAACGGTTTTTTGGTGGCGGTGCTGCAGATACAGCCGATTGTTGCCACGCTGATGCTGATGGTGGCCGGGCGCGGCATTGCCCAACTGATTACTGAAGGGCAAATCGTCACCTTTGAACGAGAGGGGTTGGCGTGGCTCGGCAGCGGTGCGCTGATGTATTTGCCGATGCCGGCGATCATTGCTGCGGTCATGCTGCTGTTGATCTGGCTGTTGACCCGTAAAACGGCGTTGGGACTGTTTATCGAAGCCGTGGGCATCAATCTGCGCTCCGCGCGTAATGCCGGCGTCAGCACCGGCTGGGTGGTGATGGCGGTGTATGTGATCTGCGGGTTGTGCGCTGCCGTAGCCGGCGTTATCGTCACGGCGGATATCCGTGGCGCTGACGCCAACAATGCCGGGTTGTGGTTGGAATTGGATGCGATCCTGGCGGTTGTGATTGGCGGCGGTTCACTGTTGGGTGGCCGTTTTAACCTGTTGCTGTCGGTAGTGGGGGCATTAATTATTCAGGGGATGAATACCGGCATTCTGCTGTCCGGCTATCGGCCTGAGTTTAACCTGGTGTTGAAGGCGGTTGTGGTGTTGGCGGTATTGATGGTGCAATCGCCAAGCTTCACGCTGCGCCGCCTGCTTGGGAGAAGAAAGCCATGATCAAACGTAATCTTCCGCTGCTGATTACCCTCCTGGTGTTCCTTCTGGGCTACGCTTTTTGTCTCACGCAGTTTCCCAGCTTTGCCTCAACGCGGGTGTGGTGCGATTTGCTGACCGACAACGCCTTTCTGGGCATCGTCGCGGTCGGCATGACGTTTGTGATCCTTTCCGGCGGTATCGATCTGTCTGTCGGCTCGGTGATCGCCTTTACCGGGGTGCTGCTGGCCAAGTTGATCGGGACTTACGGCATTGCACCGGGTTATGCGTTCATCATCGCGCTGTTGATGGGGGCGTCGTTTGGCGCGCTGATGGGTTGGATCATTGATGTACTGAAGCTACCGGCGTTTATTATTACGCTGGCCGGAATGTTCTTCGTACGAGGCATGAGTTTTATTGTTTCAGAGGAGTCGATTCCCATCGATCATCCGCTGTATGTGACGCTGGCAAACTATGCCTGGAAACTGCCGGGCGGTGGGCGCTTTACATTGTTGGCGCTGGTGATGCTATTGGTTGTGGCGGTCGGCATGGTGCTGGCACACCGTACGCGCTTTGGGCATAACGTCTACGCAATCGGCGGTAATCGGATCTCTGCCGCGCTGATGGGCGTACCGGTACAGCGGACCACCGTGCTGATTTATATGCTCTCAAGCACGCTGGCGGCGCTGTCCGGGATCATTTTCTCGCTGTATACCTCGGCAGGTTATGCGTTGGCGGCCAGCGGCGTGGAGTTGGATGCCATTGCTGCCGTCGTGATTGGCGGTACCTTGTTGACCGGAGGCGTAGGCACCGTTTTGGGCACGCTGTTTGGCGTGCTGATCCAGGGCTTGATTCAGAGCTACATCACCTTCGACGGTACGCTCAGTTCGTGGTGGACCAAAATTGTTATCGGTATTCTGCTGTTCTGCTTTATCGGCCTTCAGAAGGCGATAAGCGCGTTTTGGCTCAGCAGGCGAACCCAACCCCGGCATCCTCGTTTGAAGCCGTTGTAGCGCCTCATGCTGAGGTTTTCAAAGGTATTTTCAGCAGTTGGCGGATCAGCGGCTGCTGGTCGCTATTTTGCAACCAGACGGCGTACAGCGGGCGGATAATGGCCGGGATCTCGGTGATGGCGGTCAACTGCGGGTAATCCTTCTCCCACTGACTGGGCAGGAAGGCGCAGCCACCGGTGGTTTCCAGCAGTTGCCGGGTCAGGTGCGCAGAGGTGGTGGTGAGCACCGGCAGAGTGTCGCTCTCCAGCATGCGGCTTTCCTGCTGATGGAAATCCGCCCCCCACTCCAGTTTGATATAGGGCATCGGCGCAAGTTGATCGCGCAGGGTGGAAGAGAACAGCCGCAACGAGAAATTGCCCAACAGCTGGCTGGCCAGTTCATCCATCTTTGGCGGCTCGGTGGTGATGAGCAAATCGAGCTGCCTTTCATGCAGCTGTTTTACCAAAGAGTGCCGTAGCGCCACCCTGGCCTCCAGCTGCAGCGCCTCACGTTGCTGATAGAGCGACTGCAGCCAGGGGGTCAAATAAGCCTCCCACAATGACGCCGTGGCACCGATGGATAACTCGGTATGTTGCAGTGAACGCACCACCTCTTTTTTCGCCAATTGCCAGGTCATCATAAGGCTCTCCGCATAGGGCAAAAGCCGCTCCCCTGCGGGCGTCAGGCGGATATTGTTGCGGTGGCGGGTGAACAGATTCGCGCCCAATTGGTTTTCTAACTGGCGGATGCGGAAACTGACGGCAGACTGCGTTAAGTACAAGGATTCTGCGGCTCGGCCAAAGTGACGCGTTCTACTGACCTCCAAAAAGGTTTTCAGTAATTCGGTATCCACACCCATCTCCAGTAATTTTTATCGTTAAGATTTAAATGTTTTGTTTTACACAATGTCAAGCCTATCTAATACTCCGCGCCATAAACAGCACGGCCATGAGAGAATTAGGAGCGTGTCAGATGGCGGATAGCTTCACCACGACCAGTCGTTTTTTTGATAATAAACATTACCCTCGCGGGTTCTCCCGTCACGGCGATTTCACCATTAAAGAAGCGCAATTGCTAGAGCGTTTCGGGTATGCGTTCAACGAGCTGGATACGGGTAAACGCCAGCCGGCAACTGAAGAAGAACAGCTGTTCGTCGCAGTGTGCCACGGTGAGCGCGAGCCGGTTACCGAGCAGGAAAAAGTATGGGCTAAATATCTGGCGCGCACACGTCGCCCGAAAAAATTCCATACCCTGTCCGGCGGTAAGCCGCAGGCTGATGCGGTGGAAGATTACACCGACAGCGAGGATTGATTTTAATGGGGCCTTTGGGCCCCATTATTATTCAAGGCTGCGATGCAGCTGCAGCAGCAGGCGATCCATACTGCGGTAGCCAAGCGCTTCACTCAAGTGGTGCTTATCAATAGCCCGATCTCCCGCCAAATCCGCCAGCGTGCGAGCCACTTTCAGGATCCGCTGCCAGGCGCGAACCGATAATCCCAACCTGTTTAACGTTGTTTCAAGAAAATCCGCGTCCGCGGCGTTAAGTCGACAATCCCGTTCGACCTCATGATTGTTCAGCAGAGCATTAATCTTCCCCGCTCGACTGAGCTGCCTTTCACGCGCTAACAGCACTCGCTCCCGTACCTGAGCGCTGTTTTCACCGGCAATGCGCTTTTTGCTAAGCAAGCCTGGCGGTAACAGCGGCACTTCAATCGAGAGATCGAAGCGGTCGAGAAAAGGCCCTGAAAGCCGCCCCAGATAGCGCAGGATCTGCTGTGGCGATGCGCGGTTATGCATGCCCTGGTAGTGCCCCGTAGGGCTGGGGTTCATGGCGGCGATCAGCTGTACTCGTGCCGGGAAGCAAACTTTGGCGCTGGCGCGTGAAACCACGATCTCGCCGGACTCCAGCGGTTCGCGCAGCGCATCCAGTACCCGCCTTTCGAATTCGGGCAGTTCATCCAGAAACAGGACGCCGTTGTGCGCCATGGAAATTTCACCCGGTCTCGGCAGCGAACCGCCGCCGACCAGAGCGGCCATCGAGGCGCTATGGTGCGGTGCGCGAAACGGCCGCTGTCGCCACGGCAGCGCTTGCGCAGCATGATGCAGCAGGCTGGCCACCGCGATGCTTTCCAGTGCTTCCCGATCGGTCAGCGGCGGGAGAAGGCCATTCAGGCGGCTGGCCAACATGGTTTTCCCGGTGCCTGGCGGGCCAACCAGCAGCAGGTTGTGGCCGCCGGCCGCAGCGATTTCCAGCGCTCGCTTTGCCTGTTCCTGACCCAGAATATCCTGCAGATCGGCCGGTTCTGGCGAGTTGTTCATTGCCGGCGGCGCATGGGCTACCGGTAAATCCTCTTTACCCAACACAAAGGCGCACACCTCCAACAGGTGGTCCGCCACCAGGGTTTTGCTCTGCGTAATTAGCCCCACCTCCGGCCCATTGGCGGCAGCCAAAACCAATTGCCGTCCTGACTCCATGGCGGCCAGCGCGGCGGGGATAGCGCCGCTGATCCCCCGTAGGGTGCCAGATAATGCCAGTTCGCCAAGAAACTCATAGCGGGCCAGCTTATCGGCCGGCAACTGTTCGGAAGCCGCCAGGATAGCCAGCGCAATCGGGAGATCATAGCGACCGCCTTCCTTGGGCAGATCGGCCGATGCCAGATTGACGGTAATACGCCGTGCGGGAAAGGTGAAACCGTTATTGATCAAGGCGCTGCGCACGCGATCGCGCGCCTCTTTTACCGTGGTTTCCGGCAGGCCGACCATCGTCAGGCCGGGCAACCCATTGCTGATATGCACTTCCACCGTAACCGAAGGGGCCTGAACGCCCAGTGTGGCCCGGGTATAGATCACTGCCAGTGACATATTGCTCTCCTTACTGAAGGCAACATGATGCGCGATGTGTTGCGTCGCCGCGCTTTACCCTTGGAAGATTTGCGTGATAGGCCGTAATTAAAATAATTAATTTCAGTTAGATAGCTGTTTTTTGCGCAGGGCTTCGCAAAGAGCGGCAATACCCCTTAACAATTACGCGAACGCTGCAACACATTAGCAGGCTAACCATATTGCAGGCGAGGGGGGAATGGGTGTATTTAACAATTGATTAAAATTAAAATCACTTAATTAACAAAATCCGACCGCCGCTGCACTCTGCCGCGGCAGCCGCTAAACCTCATGACTTCGTACTCTACGGTAGGGATAACATTATGTTTGGTTGGACACCGCTGCAACGCAATGCAGCCATCGCCAGCTTTTCAAGCTGGACGCTTGATGCTTTCGATTTCTTCGTGCTGGTCTTTCTGCTCAGCGATATCGCGCAATCTTTCCATGTCGGCATGGAGGAGGTCACGCTGGCGATCCTGCTGACGCTGGCGGTACGACCGATCGGCGCGCTGATCTTTGGCCGTGCGGCGGAAAAATATGGCCGCAAACCGATTTTGATGCTGAATATCGTGTTCTTCTCGGTGTTTGAACTGCTGTCCGCGGCGGCACCCTCGTTGACGGTATTCCTGCTGCTGCGGGTGCTGTACGGCGTGGCGATGGGCGGGATCTGGGGCGTGGCCTCATCGCTGGCGATGGAAACCATCCCCGATCGTTCGCGTGGCCTGATGTCGGGGATTTTCCAGGCCGGCTACCCCTTTGGTTACCTGTTGGCGGCGGTAGTGTATGGCCTGCTGTTTGAAATTATCGGTTGGCGCGGCATGTTCGTGATCGGCGCGTCACCCATTTTATTGCTGCCGTTTATTTACTACTGCGTGCAGGAGTCGCCGGTGTGGCTGGCGGCCCGAGAGCGCAAGGAAAGCAGCGCATTGCTGCCGGTGCTGAAGAGCCATTGGAAGCTGTGCGGCTACCTGGTGTTGCTGATGGCGGCGTTCAATTTCTTCTCGCACGGCACTCAGGATATGTATCCGGTGTTTTTGAAAGTTCAGCACGGTTTCGACCCTAAAACCGTCAGTATCATTGCCATTAGCTACAATATCGCGTCAATTATCGGTGGCGTTTTCTTTGGGGCGCTGTCGGAAAAAATCGGCCGTAAGAAGGCGATCATCATTGCCGCCTTGCTGGCGTTGCCGGTGATCCCGCTGTGGGCGTTTTCCAGCGGTTCGCTGATGCTGGGGATTGGCGCATTCCTGATGCAGTTCATGGTGCAGGGGGCCTGGGGCGTGGTGCCGACTTACCTTACCGAATTGGTGCCGGCCAATACCCGCGCGGTACTGCCGGGGTTTGTTTATCAATTGGGTAATCTGATCGCTTCGGTCAACGCTACGCTGCAGGCGACGATAGCCGAGCACCATGGCCATAATTACGGGCTGGCAATGGCGATTATCGCCGGTACGGTAGCGATCGTGATTGCGTTGCTGGTGTTCTTCGGGAAGGACACGCGTGGTAAAGCGATCTCGGGTGCCGTGAAGTCCTCAGGCGTGCAGGCTAACGTTTGAATACCGGACATTTTGCGCGAGGTATGACCAGATTGCGCCGAATAATAACGCAAAAAAAGTGTTGTCATGCCGCGCGGGACTATGGTACCTCTGTAGGTATTAGTTCGAAACGAGCACAGTGAACAAACCCATTATGAAAGCCTTTGCCCAAGTGATTAGCCTAGTCGTGATTAGCGTGGTGGTGATTATTATCCCACCGTGCGGGGCTGCACTTGGACGAAGAATGGCTTAGAAAACAAGCCGGAATCGCAAGAGAACCCCCGCACCGAAAGGTCCGGGGGTTTTTTATTGGCAAGAGAAAAGTGAAGCGAGGATAAGAATATGAATAACAGAACAAAATCCTGCAGTTATCGAAGTAAGGCGGGGAAATAACTATGAACGGGGCTCAGTGGGTAGTACAAGCATTGCGTGCGCAGGGAGTTGATAAGGTATTCGGCTATCCAGGTGGCGCAATCATGCCAGTCTACGATGCATTGTATGACGGTGGGGTGGAACACCTACTGTGCCGCCACGAACAAGGCGCCGCAATGGCTGCCATTGGTTATGCCCGCGCAACCGGCAAAGTCGGCGTTTGTATCGCCACCTCGGGCCCCGGCGCCACCAATTTGATCACCGGCCTGGCCGATGCGCTGCTGGATTCGGTTCCGGTAGTGGCCATCACCGGCCAGGTGGGTTCCGCGCTGATTGGCACCGATGCCTTTCAGGAGATCGATGTTCTCGGCCTGTCTCTGGCCTGCACCAAACACAGCTTCCTGGTGGAATCACTGGACGCGCTGCCGGGCATCATGGCGGAAGCCTTTGCCATCGCCTGTAGCGGCCGCCCTGGTCCGGTGCTGATCGACATCCCGAAAGACATCCAACTGGCCCACGGCGAGCTGCACCCGCACCTGGTGCCGGTCGTCGAAGAGTTGCATTACCCGGCGGCGGAGGTGGCGCAGGCCGCCGAGTTGCTGGCACAGGCTCACAAACCGATGTTATACATCGGCGGCGGTGTTGGCATGGCGCAGGCGGTACCGGCGCTGCGTGAGTTTATCGCGGTGACTCAAATGCCCAACGTTGTCACGTTAAAAGGGTTGGGTGCGGCGGATGCGGCTCACCCGTATTACCTCGGTATGTTGGGCATGCACGGCACCAAGGGCGCCAACCTGGCGGTGCAGGAGTGCGATCTGTTGATCGCTGTCGGCGCGCGTTTCGACGACCGCGTGACCGGGAAACTGAATGCTTTCGCGCCGCATGCCAAGGTGATCCACATGGATATCGACCCAGCGGAAATAAGCAAATTGCGTCAGGCGCACGTCGCGCTGGAGGGCGACTTGAAGGCCTTGCTGCCGGCGTTGCAGCAGCCGCTGAAGATTGCCGCCTGGCAGCAGCGGGTGGTTGAGCTGAAGGAAACCCACACCTGGCGTTATGATCATCCGGGCCAGCCGATCTACGCGCCGCTGTTGTTGAAACAGCTGTCCGAGCGCAAGCCGGCCAATAGCGTGGTGACCACCGACGTGGGCCAACACCAGATGTGGAGTGCGCAGCACATGACCTTCGAGCGCCCGGAGAATTTCATCACCTCCAGCGGTTTGGGCACGATGGGGTTCGGCGTGCCGGCCGCGGTTGGCGCCCAGATGGCGCGCCCTGAGGATACGGTGATCTGCGTATCGGGCGACGGTTCCTTCATGATGAACGTACAGGAACTGGGCACCATAAAACGCAAACAGCTGCCGCTGAAAATCGTATTACTGGATAACCAGCGTTTAGGCATGGTTCGCCAGTGGCAACAGCTGTTTTTTGACGGGCGTTACAGCGAAACCAACCTCTCCGATAACCCCGATTTCCTGATGTTGGCCAACGCCTTTGGCATTCCCGGCCAACGTATCACCCGTAAAGACCAGGTGGCAGACGCGCTCGACGCCTTATTCAACAGCGAAGGGCCATACCTGCTGCATGTGTCGATCGATGAACTCGAAAACGTCTGGCCGCTGGTGCCACCGGGTGCCGGTAACGAAACCATGTTGGAGAAAATCTCATGATGCAGCATCAACTCTCGATCCAGGCCCGTTTTCGCCCTGAAATGTTAGAGCGCGTATTGCGCGTCGTGCGTCATCGCGGCTTTCAGGTTTGTGCTATGAATATGGTTTCGGCATCAAATACCGACAAGATTAATATTGAATTGACCGTTGCCAGCCAGCGCCCGGTGGATCTACTGTCATCTCAGTTGAGCAAACTGATGGACGTCTCATGCGTTGAGATCCAACAGCAAACATCACAACAAATAAGCGCCTGATGCGTGAGAAGGATAAAGAACAATGACGAAGAAAGCCGATTACATTTGGTTCAATGGTGAGATGGTTCCCTGGGCTGACGCCAAAGTGCACGTGATGTCGCATGCGCTGCACTACGGCACTTCGGTGTTTGAAGGCGTTCGTTGCTATGACTCCCATAAAGGCCCGGTGGTGTTCCGTCACCGCGAGCATATGCAACGCCTGCACGACTCGGCAAAAATCTACCGCATGCCGGTATCGCAAAGCGTTGATGAGCTGATGGAAGCCTGCCGCGCTACGCTGCGTAAAAACAACCTGGTCAGCGCTTATATTCGTCCGCTGGTGTTTGTGGGTGACGTCGGCATGGGGGTTAACCCGCCGGCCGGATACAAGACAGACGTGATTATCGCGGCGTTTCCTTGGGGCGCGTACCTGGGTGAAGAGGCGCTGGAGCAAGGCATCGATGCGATGGTTTCGTCCTGGCACCGTGTGGCGCCAAATACCATCCCCACCGCGGCCAAAGCCGGTGGTAACTACCTTTCCTCCCTGCTGGTGGGCAGCGAAGCGCGCCGCCACGGTTATCAGGAAGGGATTGCGCTCGACGTGCACGGTTATATTTCCGAAGGGGCAGGCGAGAACCTGTTTGAAGTGAAAGACGGCGTGTTGTTCACCCCGCCGTTCACCTCTTCCGCACTGCCGGGCATTACCCGCGACGCCATCATCAAGCTGGCGAAAGACATGGGCTTCGAAGTGCGTGAGCAGGTGCTGTCCCGCGAGTCGCTGTACCTGGCCGACGAAGTGTTCATGTCCGGCACCGCGGCGGAAATCACCCCGGTGCGCAGCGTCGACGGCATCCAGGTCGGCATTGGCAAATGCGGCCCGGTGACCAAACAAATTCAACAGGCGTTCTTTGGCCTGTTTACCGGCAAGACCGAAGACAAATACGGCTGGCTGGATCCGGTAAATCCATAAATAACGACGTTACCTGTTAGGGTAAAACGACAGACAGACAAGAATATCCAGGCGGTTCGTTCGCCGCCTGTAATAAATACATTTGGAGTGAAGAGCATGCCTAAGTACCGTTCCGCCACCACCACCCACGGCCGCAACATGGCGGGTGCCCGCGCATTATGGCGCGCGACCGGAATGACCGACGACGATTTTGGCAAACCCATTATTGCGGTGGTCAACTCATTTACCCAGTTCGTTCCGGGCCATGTGCATCTGCGTGATTTGGGCAAGCTGGTCGCAGAACAGATCGAAGCCTCAGGCGGCGTTGCCAAAGAGTTCAACACCATTGCGGTGGATGACGGTATCGCCATGGGCCACGGCGGTATGCTCTATTCCCTGCCGTCACGCGAACTGATCGCCGACTCGGTTGAATACATGGTGAATGCCCACTGCGCGGACGCGATGGTGTGCATTTCCAACTGCGACAAAATCACCCCGGGCATGCTGATGGCGTCATTGCGCCTGAACATTCCGGTGATTTTCGTTTCCGGCGGCCCGATGGAAGCCGGCAAGACCAAGCTCTCCAATCAAATCATCAAGCTGGATCTGGTTGACGCAATGATCCAGGGGGCTAACCCGAACGTCAGCGACGCCGACAGCGAACAAATCGAACGCTCCGCCTGCCCGACCTGCGGCTCCTGTTCCGGTATGTTCACCGCCAACTCGATGAACTGCCTGACCGAAGCGCTGGGCCTGTCGCAGCCGGGCAACGGCTCGCTGCTGGCGACCCATGCCGACCGTAAGGATCTGTTCCTCAACGCCGGCAAACGCATCGTTGCCCTGACCAAACGTTATTACGAACAGGACGATGAAAGTGCACTGCCGCGCAGCATCGCCAACAAGGCGGCGTTTGAAAACGCCATGACGCTGGACATCGCCATGGGCGGCTCGACCAACACCGTGCTGCACCTGCTGGCTGCGGCGCAGGAGGGCGAAATTGATTTCACCATGGAAGATATCGACCGCCTGTCACGCAAGGTGCCGCACCTGTGTAAAGTGGCGCCAAGCACCCCGAAATACCATATGGAAGACGTGCACCGTGCCGGTGGCGTACTGGCCATCCTCGGTGAGCTGGATCGCGCAGGCCTGTTGAACCGCGATGTGAACAACATACTGGGCCTGACCCTGCCGCAGACGCTGGAGCAGTATGACATCATGCTGACCAAGGATGAGGCGGTTAAAAAAATGTTCCGCGCCGGCCCGGCGGGTATTCGTACCACCCAGGCGTTCTCGCAGGACTGCCGCTGGGATACGCTGGACGATGATCGCGCAGAGGGCTGTATCCGCTCGCTGGAAAATGCGTTCAGCCAGGATGGCGGCCTGGCCGTGCTGTACGGCAACATGGCGCAGGATGGCAGCATCGTAAAAACCGCCGGCGTCGACAAAGACAACCTGATTTTCCGCGGCCCGGCCAAAGTGTACGAAAGCCAGGACTCGGCGGTGGAAGCTATCCTCGGCGGCAAAGTGGTTGCCGGTGACGTGGTGGTGATCCGCTACGAAGGGCCGAAAGGCGGGCCGGGCATGCAGGAAATGCTGTATCCCACCACCTACCTGAAATCCATGGGCCTGGGAAAAGCCTGTGCGTTGATCACCGACGGGCGTTTTTCCGGCGGCACTTCGGGCCTGTCTATCGGCCACGTTTCTCCGGAAGCGGGCAGCGGCGGCCTGATTGCGCTGATCGAAGATGGCGACATGATCGACATCGATATTCCAAAACGCAGCATGGTGCTGGACGTTTCGGACAGTGAACTGGCGGCTCGCCGCGAAGTTGAGCTGGCGCGAGGCGATCGCGCCTGGACACCGAAAAATCGCGAGCGTCAGGTTTCCTTGGCGCTGCGTGCCTATGCCATGTTGGCGACCAGCGCCGACAAAGGTGCCGTACGCGACAAGAGCAAGCTGGGAGGCTAAGCATCATGGCGGTATCGCAACCCCTACCCGATGCCCCCTGTGGCGCGGAGTATTTGCGAGCGGTGCTCCGCTCGCCGGTGTACGAGGTGGCTCAGGTCACCCCGTTGCAGGCCATGAGCAAAATTTCTTCGCGCCTTGGCAACACCATTCTGGTGAAGCGTGAAGATCGTCAGCCGGTGCACAGCTTCAAGCTGCGCGGGGCCTATGCCATGATCGCCAGCCTGAACGAAGAGCAAAAAGCGCGCGGCGTGGTGACGGCTTCGGCCGGCAACCATGCGCAGGGCGTGGCTTATTCCGGTAAACGGCTGGGGATCAAAACGCTGATCGTCATGCCGGTGTCCACCGCGGATATCAAGGTGGATGCGGTGCGCGGCTTTGGCGGCGAAGTGCTGTTGTACGGCGCCAACTTTGACGAAGCCAAGGCCAGGGCGATTGAGCTCTCGCACAAGCAGGGCATGACCTTCGTTCCGCCGTTCGATCACCCGACGGTGATTGCCGGGCAGGGCACGTTGGCTATGGAGCTGCTGCAACAGGACGCGCATCTCGACCGGGTGTTCGTCCCGGTGGGCGGCGGCGGTCTGGCGGCCGGCGTGGCGGTGTTAATCAAACAGCTGATGCCGCAGATCAAAGTGATCGGCGTGGAGGCGGAAGACTCCGCCTGCCTGCGCGCGGCACTGGATGCGGGGCAGCCGGTGGATTTGGCGCGCGTCGGGCTGTTTGCCGAAGGCGTGGCGGTGAAGCGCATCGGTGACGAAACCTTCCGCCTGTGCCGGGAATATCTGGACGACGTCATCACCGTCGACAGCGATGCTATCTGCGCGGCGGTCAAAGATTTGTTTGAAGACGTGCGTGCCATTGCCGAACCCTCCGGCGCGTTGGCATTGGCCGGGCTGAAGAAATACGTTCAGCAGCACAACATCCAGGGCGAGCGCCTGGCGCACGTGCTGTCCGGTGCCAATCTGAACTTCCACGGCTTGCGTTATGTATCGGAACGCTGCGAATTGGGCGAACAACGCGAGGCCCTGCTGGCAGTGACCATTCCTGAGCGGAAGGGCAGCTTCCTGAAGTTTTGCCAACTGCTGGGCGGTCGGTCGGTGACCGAGTTCAACTACCGTTACGCCGATGCGGACAACGCCTGTATCTTCGTCGGCGTCCGCCTGACGCGTGGCCATGCCGAACGTCTGGAAATCATCGATGAACTGAACGCCGACGGTTATCAGGTGGTGGATCTGTCCGATGATGAAATGGCCAAACTGCACGTGCGCTACATGGTGGGTGGGCGTCCTTCGAAACCCCTGCGCGAGCGGTTATACAGCTTCGAGTTTCCTGAGTCGCCGGGCGCGCTGCTGAAGTTCCTGCAAACCCTGGGCACTCACTGGAATATCTCGCTGTTCCATTACCGCAGCCACGGCACCGACTTTGGCCGCGTGTTGGCCGGCTTTGAGCTGTCGCAGACCGAACCTGAGTTTGAGCAGCATTTGCAGGCGCTGGGCTACGACTGCCACGATGAAACCGATAACCCGGCGTTCCGCTTCTTTTTGCAGGGCTAAGGGCACCGACAAGGACGGCGCATGACGGATAAATTTAACGGCTTTAGCCAGCAGGGCCTGAATTTTCTTCAGCAGGTGCGGATCGAGAACGACAAGGAATGGTTTGAGGGCAACCGCGGCGTTTACGATCGTGAGCTGCTGACGCCGTTCCGCTCGCTGGTGGCTGAGCTTGCCCCGACGATGCTGGCGATCGATCCGCAGTTTGAAACCCGCCCGGCGATAGGTAAAACGCTGTCGCGCATTCATCGCGATACGCGTTTTTCTCACGATAAATCACGTTATCGCAGCCGCATGTGGCTGACGTTCAAACGGCCGAGCAAAGACTGGAAGGACGCCCCGGTTTATTTCTTCGAACTGGGCCCGGACATGTGGCGCTACGGGCTGGGTTATTACAGTGCCAACAAGCAAACCATGGATCTGTTTCGCCATACGTTGCAACGCCGGCCGCAGCCTTTTCTCGAGGTCGCGGCCTGTTGTCAGCCGCCGTTCGAGCTGGTGGGAGAAAGCTACAAACGCCCGCTGGTTAAAGAGCAGGCGGCAGACATTGCCACCTGGTACAACCGCAAATCTTTTGCGGTGATGGCCACCGACAGCCAGGTGGAGAGGTTATTCAACGCCGGGCTGACGCAGACGCTGGCGCAAGCTTTCCAGCAGTTGGAGCCGCTTTACCATTGGTTGATGCAGGTGGAGGCGATGAAACAAGTCGATCCAGCCGATCTCTAACTACCCGTCGTCTTTCAAGTTGCAGCGTTGTTGGCTGCAACATGAAATCCATAGGGTATTTTTATCTCGGCATTGCAAATGATCATGTTTGAAAGCAATGGTTTCGTTTTAAGGATTTTTGACCGTTAATAACAAGCGCCAGAAAGCGTCGATCAGTGGATCGCTGAGGCGTTTTTTCTGCACGCAGACGCCCAGTTCGAACGGCTCGACCATAGAGATATTTTCTAACTGTGAGATGCGGTTGCGTACCGGTTCCGGGCTGTTGTCCACCACCACGCCGGGGATCAGTGCGATACCGCAGCCCAGTGCCACCATGGAAACAATCGCCTCGTGGCCGCCGACGGTGGCGTAAATCAGCGGATTGGCGATGCGCTGGCGACGGAACCACAGCTCGATGCGTTTTCGCGACGGGCCATGCTCCGGCAGGATAAACGGAATATTGGCCCAGTCGGGCTGTTCGGCAAATGCCTGGCTGCGCACGGCGCAGGGCAGCGCCGGGGCAATCAATACCAGCGGGATCTCGCCGATTTTGGTGAAGGCTACGCTGGTGGGCAGGGTTTCGGGCCGGCCGGCAATGCCCAGATCGGCTTCGTTGGACTGAACTTTGTCGACGGCGTCGGCAGCGTCACCGGTGGTGAGTTTAATTTCTACCAGCGGATGTTGCGCGCGGAAGCGGTCCAGAATCGGCGGCAGGTGGCTGTAGGCGGCGGTGACCGAGCAGAACAGCCGCAGCTCGCCGCTCAGCGAAGGGCCATGCTGGCCGAGAGAATGCTTCAGCTGCTGGTATTGCAACAGCGTCTGCTGGGCAAAGTCTTTTAGCTGCTCGCCGGCATCGGTGAGCTGCACGGTGCGGTTATCGCGTAAAAACAGCGGTTGCCCGAGGATCTCTTCCAGCCGTTGGATCTGGCGGGAAAGCGTCGACGGACTGACGTGCATCGCCTTGGCGGTGCGGCCAAAGTGGTGGCTTTCGGCCAGATGAAGGAACAGCTTTAAATCACGCAAATCCATATCAGTACGCTCGCAGCAAGAGTGTTGCATAAATTGCAATATCACATTCGTAATATATCAATTTAAGCAACGCGTTTCCTGTTATACATTGAGTTTAACGAATCTCCGCACAGACAGGCGGGGAATGAAAATAACATGCAAGACACAACATCTAACTGGAGTACCACCATGGCTAACTATTTCAACACATTGAACCTGCGTCAGCAGTTGGCGCAATTGGGTAAATGCCGTTTTATGGCACGTGACGAATTCGCTGATGAAGCCGGCTACCTGAAAGGCAAAAAAGTGGTGATTGTCGGCTGTGGCGCGCAGGGCCTGAACCAAGGCTTGAACATGCGTGACTCGGGGCTGGATGTGGCTTATGCCCTGCGTAAAGAAGCTATCGACGAAAAGCGCCCTTCATGGCGTAAAGCGACCGAAAACGGCTTCAAAGTAGGGACTTACGAAGACTTGATCCCGCAGGCCGACCTGGTGGTTAACCTGACGCCGGACAAGCAGCACACCTCGGTAGTGCGTGCCGTACAGCCGCTGATGAAAGACGGCGCGGCGCTGGGCTACTCTCACGGCTTCAACATCGTTGAAGTGGGTGAGCAAGTACGTAAAGACATTACCGTGGTGATGGTTGCGCCAAAATGTCCGGGTACCGAAGTGCGTGAAGAATACAAACGTGGTTTCGGCGTACCGACCCTGATTGCGGTTCACCCGGAAAACGACCCTAAAGGCGAAGGCATGGCGATTGCCAAGGCTTGGGCTGCTGCGACGGGCGGCCATCGCGCCGGCGTTCTGGAGTCTTCCTTCGTCGCCGAAGTGAAGTCTGACCTGATGGGCGAGCAGACCATTCTGTGTGGCATGTTGCAGGCGGGTTCACTGCTGTGCTTCGACAAATTGGTTGCTGAAGGCACCGAGCCGGCTTACGCAGAAAAACTGATCCAGTTCGGTTGGGAAACCATCACCGAAGCGCTGAAGCAGGGCGGTATCACCCTGATGATGGACCGTCTGTCCAACCCGGCTAAACTGCGTGCTTATGCGCTGTCCGAGCAACTGAAAGAGATCATGGCGCCGCTGTTCCAGAAACACATGGACGACATCATCTCCGGCGCCTTCTCCAGCGGCATGATGGCCGACTGGGCAGAAGACGACGTGAAGCTGCTGAACTGGCGTGAAGAGACCGGCAAGTCGGCGTTCGAAAACGCGCCGCAGTTCGAAGGCAAAATCAGCGAGCAGGAATACTTTGACCACGGCGTACTGATGGTGGCAATGGTGAAAGCCGGTGTTGAGCTGGCGTTTGAAACCATGGTTGACGCAGGTATCATCGAAGAATCTGCTTACTACGAATCACTGCACGAACTGCCGCTGATCGCCAACACCATTGCGCGTAAGCGTCTGTACGAAATGAACGTGGTTATCTCCGATACCGCCGAGTACGGCAACTACCTGTTTGCCAACGCGGCAGTGCCACTGCTGAAAGAGTTCATGACTACCCTGCAGGCGGGGGATCTGGGCAAATCCGTGGCCGGGACTTCCGTAGATAACGCGCAACTGCGTGACGTGAACGAAGCGGTGCGTAATCACCCAATCGAATCCGTTGGCCGTAAGCTGCGTGGTTATATGACGGATATGAAACGTATCGCGGTTGCGGGCTAAATACCCGTCGTCTTTCAGGCTGTAGCGTTGTTACCTGCACTATCACACCCCAGTCACTTACTAAAGTAAGCTCCTGGGGATGAGATAGCTTGGCGCCTGGCTACAACCTGAAATCCATAGGGTATTAAGATGGGTTTTCGAGCCCAATAAAAAGGCCAGCGTTGTTGCTGGCCTTTCGCATTTCTACGGAACCGGCATCATTGCGGCATGGCTGCGAGTGGGATAATGGCGCCACGATGCTGGATCACCGTGCTGGCGGTGAGGTGACCGCGTTGCGCCGCCTGCACGGCATCGCCGCCGGTTAAGCGTACCGCCAGGTAACCCGCGCTGAAAGAGTCCCCGGCCGCCGTGGTATCCACCACCTTTTCTTTCGGCAGCTGTACCGCCGGGATTTCAAATTCGGTGCCTTCAGCGCTGAAAACCAGGCAGGCCTCTGCCCCGCGTTTGATCACAATTTCCGTCACGCCCAGCTGCTGCGTGCGGTGCACCATCTGTTCCACCGGCTGTTTGCCCCACAGCAAATCTTCGTCATCCAGCGTCAGGAACGCGATATCGGTGCAGGCCAGCACCTCGCGATAAGCCTGCTGCGTTTCCTCCCGGTTTTGCCACAGGCGGGGGCGATAGTTGTTATCGAAAATGATTTTGCCACCGTTGGCGCGGCATTGGCGCAGTAAGGCCAGCAGCTTGATACGGCTGTCCGCGTCGAGGATCGCCACGCTGATGCCGCTAAGGTATAGGTAATCGAAGTGGGCCAGTTGTTCGCATAACGTCTCCGCCTGCGGGCCGGCCAGCCAGTAGCGGGCGGCGGCGTCGTTGCGCCAGTAATAGAAAGTGCGTTCGCCGGCTTCATCGGTTTCGATCACATACAGGCCCGGCAGCTTGTTTTCCAACCGTTGAACCAGGCGCGTATTGACCTTCTCCTGTTGCCAGGCGTGCAGCATTTCCTCGCTGAAACTGTCGGTGCCGAGCGCGGTAACGTAATGCACCTGCAGCGTGCTTTCTGCCACCTGGCGGGCAATGTAAACGGCGGTGTTTAGCGTATCGCCGCCAAAGCCGCGGCTAAGGTCCGCGCCTTTTTGCGACAGTTCAATCATGCATTCGCCGATCACGGCAAGATTCTGGGTGGTCATAGTCAACGAGCCCTGGCTGAAAGAAGAAGGTGAATGGAAGCGAAACCTATTCAGTCTCAAGGCAAGGGGCGAGGGAGTCAACGAAAATAAAACAACGTTTTAATTTAATTATGACGACGATCGGGAAACTGAAAAATTTCCCGATCTGCAGACAAGAATCCGCCGTTATTTAGCGGCGGCGCGCAGCTCGGTGACGCATTTGCCGCCGATACCCCAGTTGTCGGTTTCTACTTCATCGATGACGACCACGGTGGTGGCCGGATTCTTCCCCAGCGTATCCACCAGCAGTTGTGTCACGCCGGCGATCAGCTGTTTCTTTTGTTCCGCTGTCGCGCCTTCACGGGTAATTTTGATATTTACGTAGGGCATGTTTTTTTCCTTGGTTTTTTGACATCGCTATTCACTGTAGAAGGCTTTTGCCGCCGCTTAAAGTTTTATCGCCTGCTGCCGATAAACCCAGGGAAGCAATCACGCAGACTGAACGTTTTCATGTCCCTTCGATGGCGATAGTTCCAATGACAACCAAGATGATTTCTGGTCTGCTGGCGCCATTCCTTGCCGTATGCACCCATATAAAAGCACAGCATTTTTGGCGGCAATGCCGGCGTCAGTATACTTTTCAGCCGATCTACCGCACCTGCGGCACTTTACTGGCGCTCGAACTGCTGACGGCGGTGTCTCATCCTGCCGCGCCGGACAAACCGCTGTCGCCGGAGCACTATTTTGCCGCTCTTGACGTACGTAAACGCCTGCAGATCATTCAGGAACAGCTGACTCTGCTCCAGCACTGGCAGCCGCTGTTGACCCGTCACGCGTTGATGGTATCGGTCAATATTGACGGTATCGCGCTGCAAGCGTTGCAGCGGCATGACGTGTTGCAACGACAGATTGCCAGCATGCCTTATCTGCGCTTTGAGCTGGTGGAGCATGCGGGAATGGCGTTGAACGGCCCGTTGCAGCAGATTGCCGGCGCCGAGCGGCTGTGGCTGGATGACTTCGGCAGCGGACTGGCGAATTTCTCCGCCGTCAGCACCTGGCGCTATCAATACATCAAGGTGGCGCGTGAATTATTCACCCTGCTTAAGCAGACGGAAGATGGCATTCAACTGCTCTCCACGCTGGTCAGAATAATGAACCAGCACAGCGAAGGGGTGATCGTAGAAGGGGTGGAAACCGAACAGGAATGGCTGCTGGTGCAGCGCTCGGGTGCCCTGGCCGCGCAGGGGTATTACCTTTCCCGCCCTGCCCATTTCGACACCCTGCAAACCTTGCCCAGATTATTTTCCGCGCCGACTGCCTGATCCTCGTTCCCCTAAAGCGTGAACTCTGGCCTATCCTCGGCTAGGCTTGATAACAGTTGCTTATCAATTGTTGGCAAGTTTCGCGTTCAGGGAGCCGTTATGACAAAAACAGGAAAAGCGTTCACTTGGGTGGGCGGCATTGTGCTGCTGGTCATCGTCGCGTTGGTGATCTTTGCGCTGGCGTTCGACTGGAATCGCCTCAAACCGACCATTAACGACAAGGTGTCTGCCGAGTTGCACCGCCCGTTTGCCATCCGTGGCGACTTGGGCGTGGCCTGGACGCGCGACAAAGATGACGGCGGCTGGCGTGCCTGGGTGCCATGGCCGCGTATTCATGCCGAAGATATCGTGCTGGGTAACCCGGAAAATATCCCGGGCGACAGCATGGTCCAGTTGCAGCGCGTCGAAGCCAGCATCTCACCACTGGCGTTGTTGGGCAAAGAGGTGCTGATCCCGCGCATTTGGCTGAAGCAGCCGAACGCCAACCTGCAGCGCCTGGCCAATGGCGAGAATAACTGGACCTTTAACCTGGCCGGCGATCCCAATCAGCCCCCGTCCGACTGGACGGTGAACATTAATGACATCGTTTTCGATAAGGGTCAGATTGCTTTTAAAGACGCCACGCTGAAGGCGGATTTCCGCGCTGAGATTGATCCGCTCGGCAAACCTTTGCCGTTCAGCGAAGTGACGGGCAAAAAAGACGCCAGCAAAGCCATCACGCCTGACTATGTTTTCGGTTGGAAGGTGAAGGGCACCTATAACGGTGAGCCGCTGGCGGGCAGCGGCAAGATCGGCGGTATGCTGTCGTTACAAAGTGCCGACTCGCCATTCCCGCTGCAGGCAGATGTGCGTTCCGGCTCTACCCGCGTGGTGGTGGCAGGTACGCTGTCTGACCCGATGAACCTCGGCGGGTTGGATCTGCAGCTTAAATTCTCCGGTGATAGTCTGGGGAACCTGTATGGCCTCACCGGCGTGCTGCTGCCGAATACCCCACCTTATTCTACCGATGGTCACCTGATTGCCCGCCTGCACGAGAAAGGCGGAGCCGTATTCCAGTACCAAAAATTCGACGGCAAAATCGGCGACAGCGATATTCACGGTGATTTGACCTATGTTGCCAGCAAACCCCGGCCGAAGCTGAAGGGGGAAGTGCTGTCGAAGCAGCTGCGCTTCGCCGATCTGGCACCGTTGATTGGCGCGGACTCCAACACCGAAAAAGCCGGACGCGGCGAAAAAAGCCGTCAGCCGGCCGGCAAGGTGCTGCCGGTAGAAAAGTTTGAAACCCAAAGCTGGAAGGTGATGGATGCGGACGTCAAATTCACCGCCAAGCGCATTGAGCACGGCAGCTCGCTGCCGCTGAGCGATCTCTATACCCATCTGCAGTTGAACAACGGTGCCATCCTGATGGACCCGCTGCGGTTCGGCGTGGCGGGCGGTAACCTCAACGCCACCCTGCGCCTCGACGGCAGCAAAAATCCGATGCAGGGCCGGGTGGATATGCATGCACGGAAATTCCAGCTCAAACAGTTGCTGCCGAACGTGGGATCGATGAAACGTAGCCTCGGGCAGCTGAATGGAGATGCCAAACTTACCGGCAGTGGCAACTCGGTGGCGGACTTGCTGGCGACCAGCAGCGGCGATCTGCGGATGGTGATTAACAATGGGGTTATCAGCCGTAGCCTGATGGAAATTCTTGGGTTAAACGTTGGTAACTATCTGGTGGCGCAGCTGTTTGGTGACGACGTCGTGGGCATTAACTGTGCGGCAGCGGACATCGGGATTAGCACCGGTGTGGCGGCACCGCGGCTGTTTGTGTTCGATACCGAGAACGCGATTATCAATATCAGCGGCAATACCAATCTGGCCACGGAGCGGCTGGATCTGTCCATCGATCCGGAAAGTAAGGGGATGCGCGTGCTGACGCTGCGTTCGCCGCTGTATGTGAAAGGCACCTTCGCGCATCCGGACGCTGGGGTGAAGGCCGGCCCGTTGATTGCGCGCGGTGCCGCGGCAGTGGCGCTGGGCGTGGTGCTGACGCCGGCAGCGGCATTGTTGGCGCTGGTTTCGCCAAGCGAAGGCGGTGAGGAAAACCAGTGCGGCCAAATTCTGCAGCAGATGAAGAAGAAAAAATGACGGCTAATGGCCCGCACTGCGGGCCATTTTTATTGCAGAACCCGGCAGTCGTGATCCTGAATTTCTTCCGCCGAAGCCAGGGTAAACGGCAGCAAACTGCGTTCGGTGGCCAGCAGCAGGAAATCACCGCCCGGCAATGCGGTCATCGCCAGGCCGAAACTGCCCATACGGCCCTCGGCTCGTGGCACTCCTTCCGCCAGCAGGTGGAAAGCCCCCTGTTTATTTAGATCCTTGGCGGTGACCTTACGTACCAGGTAGTCGTGCCCCAGCAAGCCGCCAGGCAGGGGCTCCCAGCGTTCACTGTAATCCGTCGCGTACTGTGCCAACTGCGTTTTTACCGCCGGTAACAGGCAGGAAATATGAATATGCAACTGATTCTGCGTTCGGCCATATTCCGAGTTAATCGCCAGCGAAATATCGGCGTCATCAATCTCTTTTCCGTATTTATCCGCCATAAAATGCCGCGCTGCCCAGGCTTGCTCAAAGAAGTTTGGGGTGGGGGCTTCCAGCACCTGCGGGCTTTCAATGCCGGTGATTTTGGCGGTTGGCATCAGCAAATACTGCAGTGGCCCGTTGCGATCCTTAAACACCACAAAACCGGCCTGTGGGTCGACCTGCGCACAGGGGGCAGGGTTGTTATGCGCTTGCTGGTTGGGCAGGCACTGCTGGCTGACGATACGCCATAGCGCGTTTGAATTGGAGGGGTTTAGCCAGAACCAGGCAGCCAGCGCAATGGCGATCACCACCAATGGCACAACGTACCAAAACAGTCTGCGGCGCAGAGACATTATTGATTTCCATTTCTGTCAAAGGGGAAGCGTTCAGCATAGTCCGATTTTATGACAGGAGACAATACGGGAAGTGCGGCCCGCCTGATGGGGGCCGCGTAAGAGGGTTACAGCGACTTGTCTCGGGTCTCTTTCATCAGCAGCAGGGCGATCAGCGTCAGGCTGGCCATGGCCGCCAGGTACAGACCGACATAGAACAGACCGTAGTGCGTTGCCAGCCAGGTGGCGATATAAGGCGCTACCGCAGCCCCGAGGATTGAGGCGACGTTATAGGAGAAGGAGGCGCCGGTATAGCGAACTTCCGTCGGGAACAGCTCCGGCAGCAGCGCGCCCATCGGGCCGAAGGTCAGCCCCATGATGCTCAGGCCGCACAGCAGGAAGCCCATCACCAGCGCCTGGTTGCCGGAACCCAGCATGCTCGGGAACAGGAAGGCGAAGGCGATCATCAGCAGCGTAATGACAATCATGGTCTTGCGACGGCCAAAGGCATCAGCCAGCAGACCGGCAATCGGTACCATAACGCCAAAGCCAATTACCGCCACCATCAGCATCCACAGGAAGCTGTTGCGCGAGTAGCCTAACCCCAGCGGCTGCGGCGTAGTGCCGTAGGTCATCGAGTATACCGTCATCAGGTAGAACAGCGTATAGGTCGCCAGCATGATGAAGGTGCCGAGGATGGTCACTTTCAGGTGCTTGCTGAGCAGGGTACCGAGCGGAATTTTCACCTGCTTGCCGGCTTTTGCCACCTTGGCAAATACCGGTGTTTCATGCAGTGACACTCGCACGTACAGCCCGATCAGCACCAGTGCGGCGGACAGAATAAACGGCACGCGCCAGCCCCATTCCATAAACTGCTGGTCCGTCAGTAGCCAGGAGAGCAGCAGGAAGGTACCGTTAGCGAAGAAGAAGCCGATAGGCGCGCCCAACTGCGGGAAGGAACCGTACAGCGCCCGTTTTCTGGCCGGGGCATTCTCGGTGGCCAGCAAGGCGGCGCCGCCCCATTCTCCGCCCAGGCCCAGACCCTGACCGAAACGCGCCAGCGCCAGCAGGATTGGCGCGAAGATGCCAATGGTTTCGTAGCTTGGCAGCAGGCCGATCAGCACGGTGGAAATCCCCATGGTGAGCAGCGAGGCGACCAGGGTCACCTTACGCCCTACGCGATCGCCGAAGTGGCCGAACAGCGCCGAACCAATTGGGCGCGCAATGAAAGCGACGGCGAAAGTGGCCAGCGACTGCAGCGTGGCGGTGGTGGGATCGCCCTGTGGGAAGAAGATATGCGGGAAAACGATCACCGCAGCGGTGGCGTAAATGTAAAAATCGAAAAACTCGATAGCGGTCCCGACCAGCGAGGCGACAATCACTTTTCCGCGTGAGTTAACCGGTGTTGACGCGTCGTCGGCGTCCAGAGTTGGTGCGATGGAGGCTTGCATAATATTTCTTATATTTTGAATTTGTAAAAATCCATCTTAGTCACAGCAAAATGCCTTTTCAATGACGAAACTTTGTACAATGCGGCGATTAACCGGTTAAAAAGCTTAATGTTTCATCGCTGCGTTTCTGCATAGATTTTAACGTTGCCAAATGAATGATTTGCAGACTGAACATCTGTAAAAGGCGAAAAGAAAAGTTAGCTAGTAGTTTGTTATGCTGGTTTTGGTAGGTGAGTTGGTTTCTTATTGGTTTTATATGCTGGATTTATGGCTTAAATGCGAAATAAAAAACCGGCCATAAGAAAGTGGCCGGTATGATTGCGTTGATCTACGGCGCGGATTGTTCTGAGGTTGGCAGGGTCTTATCCTCTTTATATTGCGCGGTGGCGATCCAAGCAGCGCAAAACAGCGTCAGTCTGGCGAAGAAATAGAAAAACGCCATCAGCCCAATCACCGAACCAAAGGCGGCCCCGGAAGGGGATTTAGCCACCTGTGGCAGCGTCATGGTCATCACAAACTTAATCACCTCGAAACCGATAGCGGCAAGCAGCGTACCCCGCAGCAACGCCTTTTTCTTCGGCTTATGCCGTGGCAGCATCCAGAAGATCCACAAAAACAGCAGGTAGTTGGCAAAGATGGAGATCGACAGCGCAATCAGCGTCATGGCCGGTCGCAGCCACTCGATGCCTTCCAGACCCAGCGCCTGCACGATCGCCGCCTGCGCCGAACCGGCAATGGAGGTCAGCGTCAGAGTGATAATCAGCGCCACCACCAGACCGGTCAGCGAGATAAAATCGCGCGTGTATTTGAAATAGATTTTTTCCTGATCCTGCGGATTGCGCTCCCAGACGTCACGCGACTGCGCACGGATCGCCTCTCGCAGGTTGCCCATCCAACTGATCCCCGAATACAGCGCCAGCGCCAGCCCGGTCAGCCCCACGGTGGTGCGTTGCTGAATGGCGGTATTGACGGTGTTTTTCAGCGTGCCGGCCAGGGTCGGATCGCTGATGCTGCCGACGATTTTATTGATCAGCCCGGTCAGCAGGTCCGGGTTGGATGCCAACACAAAACCGACGGCGGCAAACGACACCATCAGAATCGGGATCAGCGAAAGAAACGAGAAATAGGTAATGGCGGCGCCGAATTGGCTGCCCAGGCGATCGTTAAAGCGCTCGGTGGCGCGCAGCAGGTGAGCGATGCTTGGCCAGGCCTTGATGCGTTCGACCAGGCGTGAAAATCCGGAAATGCGCCGGTCAAGGGTCTGGTGGCCGGTCTTGATGTCGATCAGCGGTTTTTGCGGCGCTTCACTGTTGGGCTGACGGGGGTCTTTATCTGATCCTGTAGGCATTACGTCACGATATCCTTAACGATAAATAGGCTGTCTCAATGTTGATTATAGCCAAAAGGCTCGCCGTTTTGGCCGCCGGGGCCGGTAACCGGCTATTTTGTGAGCTTAGCGCGTTCACTCCCCCGGTGAAATGTTGCCGCATGCCGATAGGTAAAATTCTTATGTCAGCCGCGTTCCAGCGCGGTTTTTTTCATTCTCCGACCTTCAATTTTTATCTGTTTCATCACCAAGAAAGCGTTTACTCATGATGTGGCGCGGCGGTTTACCAGCCGTAGCGCAACTGCAGCCGTAGGGGCTGGAACGGTTTCAACTGTTAACACGAGAGAAAATGGAAGGTCATATGAAATTACTTAATCATCCCACCTGTCGTCCGTTTACCGAAGCGGGCAATTTGACCCAGATATCCGCCTACTATGAGGAAGGACGGCGCATCATGTGGATGCTGCTGCGTGCAGAACCGCGCCCTTGCTTCAATCAGGCGTTAATCGAAGACATCATGACGCTGGCGCAGGCAGCAAAAGAGTCTTCATTGCAGTTTGATTTTTGGGTCACCGGATCGCTGGTGCCCAATATGTTCAACGTCGGCGGCGATCTGCAGTTCTTTGCCGAGGCCATTAAAAACCGCAAACGCGAGGCGATGATGGCTTACGCACGTGCCTGTATTGACTGCGTGCATGCGGCGGCGCGCGGGTTTGATACCGGGGCGGTCAGCATTGCGATGGTGGAAGGTAGCGCCCTGGGGGGTGGCTTCGAAGCGGCGCTGGCGCACCATTTCGTGCTGGCACAGAACAACGCCCGGATGGGGTTTCCGGAAATTGCGTTCAACCTGTTCCCCGGCATGGGGGGATATTCGCTGGTGGCACGCAAGGCAGGCATGCGCCTGGCGGAAGAGCTGATCTGGGGGGGGGAGTCGCACACCGCGGAATGGTTTGAAAGCCGTGGCTTGGTCGATCAGTTGTTCCAGCCCGGCGATGCCTATGTGGCTACCCGCACCTTCATCGATACCATCCGGCCCAAACTGAATGGGATGCGCGCCATGCTGCGAGCCCGTCAGCGTGTGTTGCAGCTCACGCGTTCCGAGCTGATGGATATTACCGAGGATTGGGTACATTCGGCCTTCACCATCGAGGAGAAAGATCGTGCCTATATCGAGCGTCTGGTTATGCTACAAGACCGCCACACGCTAAACCTGCGTCGTGCAGGCTAGAATCACCCTGCCCGCATCAGGCTGAGGAGGGATGCGGGCAATAAGACTGCAGCCAATGTTCCAACTGGTCCGGGAGCATTGGCCGCGCAAACAGAAATCCTTGTTTCTCATCCACACCGACTTCATCCAAAAACTGATTCTCGCTTTCGGTCTCTACACCTTCGGCAATCACCCGGAACCTGAGCGCTTCGGCCGCCGCGACGATGGCACGCACCAGCGACTGCGAAACCGGATTGCAATTCACCCCGCGCACGAAGCTTTTATCCAGCTTGATGGCATCCAGCGGAATGCGGGCCAACTGGGCCAAAGAAGAGTAGCCGGTGCCAAAATCATCGAGATGCACCTGCGCCCCCAGATCGCGCAGCCGCGTAATCACTTCGCGGGCACGTTTTTCATCCTCAATCAGGCTGCTTTCGGTAAGCTCAAAGTCGAGCAGGCAGGGGGCCAACTGATTGCTCTGTAAGACCTGAGCGAGATCTTCAACGATGGAATCATCAACCAACTGCCGTGCGGAAAGATTCACTGCCACCCGCAGATTCAAGCCCTGTCGTTGCCACTGTGCGGCCTGTTTGGCGGCGGTTTGCAACACCCAGCGCCCGAGTGGGCCTATCAGACCGGACTCTTCGGCATAAGAGATAAACTGCAGCGGTGGGATCAGGCCACGCTCGGGCGAGTCCCAACGCACTAAAGCTTCTACGCTGCATACCTTGCCACTGAGCGCCTCGATTTTTGGCTGGTAGTACACCACCAGTTGCTCTTGTTCCAACCCCTTTCGCAGATTGGTATCCAGCCACATGTATTCTGCGACGCGTTTGTTCATTTCCGGCGAGAACACGGTATAGGTACGTTTGCCGTGCTCTTTGGCGACGTACATGGCGGTGTCGGCACTGCGGATCAGGCTGTCGAGATCGTTGCCATGTTCAGGACATAGCGCAATGCCGATCGAACAGCCGGTATAGACCTCGATAAGGCCGATACGGAAGGGGGTCTTCAAGCGGTCGATAATACGCTGGGCCAGCCGTTGCAGCATCTCGCGGTCGGCTTGCTGGGCCAGCACCAGAAACTCGTCGCCCCCCAGGCGAGCCAGGGTTTGGTCTGGCGCGAGGCAGCCAAGTACCGCCAACGACACTTCCACCAATAAACGGTCGCCGAACATATGGCCGTAGGCGTCGTTAACCTTTTTAAAGTTGTCGAGATCGAGATACACCAGACCCACATGATTACCGTCGCGTGCGGCTATTGCCTGGGTGATTTTGTCCTGAATGGCATTGCGATTGGGCAGGCCGGTAATAATGTCGGTATTGGCCAGCACCCGCAGTCGTTCCTGAGCGCGACGCTCTTCGGTAATGTCGGTGCCGGAACAAATCAGGAAGACTTCATTTTTACCGCTGCCGCTGTGGACGAACTTGTTGCGAAACAAGAACAGCCGTTCACCTTTTACCGTTTTGATCCAACGTTCCACCTCATAGGATGATCCGTTGCGAAAAAAACCGGCGATGTTACGCCGCGATGCCGCCGCTTCTTCCGGGCTCATAAACAGCTGAAAGACATTTTTGCCAATAACATCATGTTCGTGCAGGCCGGTGTACTCTTCGCTCAGTCGGTTAAAGCGCTGAATTCGGCCGTGCTGGTCGACGATCACAATCACCGAATTGGCTTCTGACACCACCTGTTCGGCAAATGACAGGCCGTGTACCAGGTCGCGGGCGACCGATTGGGTGTCGCTAAAGGCCGAGGCGGTACCCGCCCATTCCAGATTATTGATCCTGCGCCCGACCAGATGCAGATGTATCGGCTCGCCGCCCAGCGTGATGGTGATATCCAAGCTGGCGGTAATGCCGGTCAGACGGCGGATCTTGGCTGCCTGCATGGCGCTGAGCGCCACGGCCACATGGGTTTTGCCTTTAACTGCCGACAACGCCAGGGCATTGCTGTCAAACGCCAACCGCCAATAAGGGCTGTTGGTGCCGAAATGGGCATTAAGAAGCATAGGGCCTTGGTCTGCGAACATGATGATTCCTCAAAAGGGCACGACAGCCAGGACTGTGCGATGGGCGCAGCAACAGGTTCTGGCCCGGTAGTGGCCGTAGTGCACGTATCTCCATCATATAACACGTTTTTCACGGGCAGAGGGTGAAACTATTATATAGCCAATAATTAGTTTTGCAGTGTAAACGCTGCATGGCCGCCGGTGCCCAAGGTGGCGCGTTGTGCCGGATCCTGACGATCGCGCCGATTGCGGGCGCAGCTGTAAGTGTAAGTGAGAACCTGTGGTTTCGAGAGATCCGTACGATTTCTGCTCCGCTTCCCTCTTGTTGCAAGACGGTTGCGCTGGACAAGCCTAAATTATAATAAAGTGGGCTGGTGACCGGAATAACCCCATAGGGGGGACTGAACAATTTGGGGGAAATTCATGCTATGGGAAACCAAAATTTCCATATAATACGCATCATCTCCATAATTCATTCATTATTGCCGAATAAACCTGTTCTGGGCTTTAATAAATTTACACTCCATCGCATTACTATATGTTTATCGGCCTATTATTATCTCCGACGAAAGATGAGCCTGTTCACGTACAGCGCTCCTGATGAAGAATAATTTTAAGGAAATGATTATGCATAAACTGACCGCTTTATTTGTCGCTTCTACTCTGGCTCTGGGTTCTGCCTCCATGGCTTTCGCTGCCGATACGACTGCGGCCCCTGCGACGACAGATGCCACCCCAATGAAAATGATGCACCACAAAGGCGAAGGTAAAGGCGGGCCATTCGCCGGTCTGAACCTGACTGAGCAGCAGCGCCAACAAATGCGCGACATCATGAAAGAGTCGCATCAGAAACGCGGTGCGGGCATGAAAGATGAGCGCCAAGCCTTGCATAGCCTGGTTGCCTCCGACAGCTTCGACGAAGCCAAGGCGAAAGCCCAAATTGACGCTATCAGCAAAACTCAGTCCGAGCATATGCTGGAGCGCGCCAAAGCTGAAAATAAAATGTACAACCTGCTGACCCCAGAGCAGAAAAAACAATACAATGAGAATTATCAGAAACGCGAACAGAAAATGATGGACCACATGAATAACATGAAGTCGAAAATGGCGACTGAACAGAAATAATTTCATGCGGTAAATAAAAAGGGCCAGATTAAATCTCTGGCCCTTTTGTTTATCTCACTGCTACTTCACTTTCCGCCATCTGGCGGGTTTCCCTGGTGTTGTGTGCGAGTGAGTTATTTTCCCATCAATTTCTGCTAATGCTTTTAAATTGACGTGTAGTTTCAGTTAATGCGAGCTCCGTAGGTAATCGTTCCATTGAACTGGCACCGTAGAAACCGTCTACTAACGGGCAATGCTGCATGATATAGGCGGCGTCTTCAGGTGTGGCTATCGGGCCACCGTGACAGAGAACGATAACGTCTTCGCGAATTTGTTTGGCCGCTTGGGCCCAATCGTTAATCAGTGGGACGCAATCAGCCAGGGTCAGTGCTGTTTCTGCGCCAATGCTGCCACCGGTCGTCAGTCCCATGTGCGGTACTATGATATCGGCGCCAGCTTCGGTCATTGCGATGGCATCCTGCGCATTAAAAACGTAGGGGGTGGTCAGTAGGTCTTTTTCATGCGCCAGACGAATCATATCCACTTCCAACGCATACCCCATTCCGGTTTCTTCCAGATTTGCGCGAAAGTTGCCGTCAATCAGGCCGACAGTCGGAAAGTTTTGCACTCCGGCAAAGCCCGTATTTTTAATCTCATCAAGAAATTTATCAAAATGGCAAAAAGGATCCGTGCCGTTTACCCCAGCTAAAACCGGGGTATGCTGGACTACGGGTAATACCTCTTTGGCCATATCCATCACGATTTCGTTTGCGTTGCCGTAGGCTAACAGACCCGCCAGGGAGCCACGGCCCGCCATGCGATAGCGGCCCGAGTTGTAAATGACGATCAGATCAATACCGCCAGCCTCCTCACATTTGGCAGATAGGCCGGTGCCAGCACCGCCACCGATGATCGGCTCGCGTCGGGCGATCATTTCCCGGAATGTGCTAAGTAACGCCTGTCGGGTGTGTTTGGCCATGTTAACTCCAATCAATAAGAATAAAAGATCTCCCTAAACTGTTGCACGGCAGCGTCGGCAAAGTGGGGATCGTTGATGTTGTAAGGGATTTTGATCAGACGGTGCTTTTCATTGCGTCGCCACGTTGTTTCCAGCGCATTGACGAAAGCGGCCAGCGCCTCAGGATCCCAAAATGCCTGTCCTGGGGCATCGAGAGCTGAAACACCGCCTTCAGGGATCAGGAAGCGAACCTCTCCCGGGCATACGTTTAGCTTTTCACCAATCCAGCGGCCCATTTGGGCATTTTCCTCAGGAGTAGTCCGCATCAGAGTCACCTGTGCATTATGGTTATAAAACTGACGGTCAGCGTAATGAGAGGGGATGGTGTCGGGATGTCCGAAGTTGATCATATCCAAAGCACCGCAGGACATGACGCAGGGAATACCGGTACGGGCTATGGCGCCAAAACGATCTTCTGTACAGGCCAGTACGCCACCAAACAGGTGGTCACAGACTTCTGTAGTGGTTAAATCGAACACGCCGTTTAACAGATGGCTGTCGATGAGTTTTTCCATTGCCCGCCCGCCGCTGCCGGTTGCATGGAATACCAGGCAATCCCATTCATTTTCAATTGCCGCGGTTACTGCCTGAATACAGGGGGTCGTGACACCAAACATGGTGAGACCAACGGCGGGTTTATTGTCGGCATTAACTTGAGTTGCAAAATGAACTGCTCCGGCAATTTGATGTGCGGCATTACCCAAGACGGTGCGAGAGATACGGTTCAGTCCGGCAATGTCGGTGACTGAATACAACATGCTGATATCACTGGCACCAACATAACCAGAGGTATCGCCGGAAGCCATGGTTGACACCATCAGCTTTGGCAAACCGATAGGCAACTGTTGCATAGCAGGTGTAATCAATGCAGTACCGCCCGAGCCGCCGAGGCCAAGTAAGGCTGCGACATCCTGGCGCGAAAGCATAAAGCGTTCGAAAGCAATGGCCATGGCGGCAATGGCTTTACCACGGTCGCCGCAAAAAACGGCGTTTTCGCCTTCGGGGTGGTAACTGGCGATGGTCACCGCAGAAATATCGGCAGGGTAGCTAGCCGGAATGGGATGGGTAGACAAATCGACGGTTAGCGTGGGGAGTCCGGTATCGGCGATCAGGCTACGAACATAAGCCAGTTCTCGTCCTTTAGTATCTGCCGTCGTCGCAATATAAATGATTGCTTGATTATTATTCATTAGCCTGTTCCTGAATTGTAGGTCCGGATGGCCGCCACGCTATACTATAATTTTGTTATAATTTAATTGGTTATATAAATTGAATCCCTGGTGCTGACTAAGATTGCTGAGCGTAGTCGGTGAATTCATCATCATAATGAGACGGCTGTATCATTTATGCAAGAGGGATAAGTTAAAAAATGAGATTAACGTCTCATTAGAAAGCGTGAGCCGAAAAATTTACCCTTTTTCGTGCATGGCACAAAGTTGGGCAAGTTTGTTACAGTGGGCTTTATTCGCCCGATCTATTGTTCTGGCCAGTTTTTATTGGTGAAAAGAGGTCTCAGTGTCATCAACCATGCCCCAAAACTTGACCCACACCCGAGCCAAAACCCGTAAGCTATTACTCGCCAGCGCGATGACGTTGTTTGATGGTGGCGCTTTCCCTTCAATCACTGAACTGGCTCAACATGCGCAGGTTTCCCGTGCGACTGCTTATCGTTACTTCCCTACCCAGAGTGCATTGATCACGGCAGTCGTTGCCGAGAGTTTGGGACCTATCCTTGAATGGCAACCGACAGATGATGACGCTGGAGTGCGAATTCAGCAATTACTTGGCTTTGCCTATCCTCAAATGGAACAACATGAGGGAGCTCTACGTGCCGCATTGCTGCTGTCTCTCCAACAGTGGGCCGAAGCGCAATCCAGTACCCTTAAGCCCGTGGACAAATTCGTTCGCGGTAATCGCAAACGCCTGCTGAAACTGGCGGTAGAGCCGCTGCAGGATAAACTGCCGCCTGAGGCGTTACAGCGGGTGATTCATTCTTTTTCGCTGATTTATGGGTCGGAAGTTTTCCTGGTACTGAAAGATATCTGGGGGCTGGAACTCGGGGGTATTCAGGATGTGACGCAATGGATGGCGAAAGCCATTATTCGGCAGGCTGAAGAAGATGCGATGAACAGCAAAAAACCGTTAGCATGATAATCCAATTTTCAACGGTCTGTTCCGTGTAATCCAGCATATTTCACTGAGTGAATATTGCTAATTCTTATAATTAAAAGAAATAATAAACACATTCTATGCTTTTTTTTAATGGCCGGCGGAAGAGAATTCGTCGGCTTTTTTTATTTAATTTATTTCTATTTATCATTTGATTAGCTTTTTATCTCGCCAGGAGGGAATCATTCTTCTCACCCGTTTTTAGTCATTCAAAACCCTTATGTCTTTCCTGCCTTTTTTCTAACAACGACGTGCCTCCGTTAAGCGTTCGCTTTATTGACCCATAAGGCGCGCTTGAGATTGTTGTGCTTTATTTATTTGGTGTTACGAAACTGTTACACAAAAAAATCAATAAAACATTTGCAAACAACAATGGACGGTATCTGGGATGGAAAATAGACGTAGAGGAGTCAAGCCTGTTCAGGCGGCCTTCGGCTGGCCTGAAATTGGCGTTAACCGCGCCCAATGGAGCGCGATGCTTTTTTGCCTGGCGGCGATCGGTGGGGTTCAGGCCGCGCCCTATGTGGAGAGCGGAAAGCCGGGCGATCCCGCCAGTTGGCGCAGTAAGGAATTTAATGCCGAATGGGGGCTGGGGGCCATCCACGCCGATCAGGCCTACGCCGCCGGTTATACCGGAAAAGGCGTTAAGCTCGGTATTTTCGATCAGCCGGTATATGCCAAACACCCGGAGTTCGGCAGTCAGGACAAAGTGATCAACCTGGTCACGACGGGGATTCGCGAATATACCGACCCCTATATCCCGGTGAAGAAAGGCGATGCATTTCGCTATGACGGCACGCCAAGCGTGGATTCCGACGGCACTCTCGGCTCGCACGGGACCCACGTAGGCGGCATCGCCGCCGGTAACCGCGACGGCGGCGAGATGCACGGTGTGGCGTTTAACGCGCAAATCATCAGTGCGGAGAACGGGGATCCGGGGCCGGAAGACGGCATCATTCTCGGCAACGATGGCGCGGTATATCAGGCGGGTTGGAATGCGTTGATCGCCAGCGGTGCGCGCATCATCAACAACAGCTGGGGTATCGGCATTACCGAGAAATTTGATCAGGGTGGCAAGGATCCAGCCTATCCGCATTTCACCCTGGCCGACGCGCAGAAACAGTTCGACCAAATCAAACAGATCCTCGGTACTAAAGCCGGTGGTGCTTATCAGGGGGCGATCGATGCGGCGCGCAGCGGCATTGTCACCATCTTTGCCGCCGGTAACGATTACAACCTGAATAACCCGGACGCGATGGCCGGTTTGGCCTATTTCGTGCCGGAGATCGCGCCGAATTGGCTGTCGGTCGCCAGCCTGCAGGATCCGAATAACACCGGTGATTACAGCATCAGCAGCTTCTCCTCCCGCTGTGGCTATACCGCCAGCTTCTGTGTTTCCGCTCCGGGCAGCAAGGTGTACAGCTCGATTATCGAAGGCAACAGCGTAGATAACCTGACCACCGGCTATGCCAAATACAGCGGAACCTCAATGGCCGCACCACACGTGGCAGGCAGCATTGCAGTGCTGATGGAACGCTTCCCCTATATGACCGGCGCACAGGTGGCTTCGGTGCTGAAGACCACCACGGTTGATATGGGCGCGCCGGGCATCGATGCGCTTTACGGCTGGGGAATGATCGATCTGGGCAAAGCGATCCACGGCCCGGGGATGTTTGTCACCGAACAGGATATCCCGGAGGAGTTCCGCGTGAGCGGTGCCTACGGCCCGGAGCAATTTGTGGTGAATCTGCCAGGTATCGGTGCCGTGCTGGACAAAGGCAAACCTACCGAGCGCGTCTGTGACGATATTCATTGTGGGCTGGATGTCTGGAGCAACGATATTTCCGGCCATGGCGGCCTGACCAAACAGGGCATCGGCTCACTGGTGCTGACCGGCAATAACAGCTACGCAGGGCCAACGCTGGTCAATCAAGGCCTGCTGGCGGTGAATGGCTCGGTGACTTCGGATGTGACGGTACAAAACGCCGGCGTACTGGGCGGTTCCGGTACGTTAGGGTCGCTGACCGCGCGCAGCGGCGGCACCGTGGCGCCGGGCAACTCGATCGGCACGCTGAACGTGATCCGCAACGTCAGCTTCGAACCGGGTTCCCGTTACGCGGTGGAAGTGGCAGCGAATGGCCAAAGCGATCGGATCCAAAGTAACGGATCGGCAACGATCGGCGGCGGTGAGGTGACCGTATCGCTGGAAAACAGCGGCAACCTGCTGTCGCAAAGTGAGGTTCGCAGTCTGCTGGGCCAGCAGTACAACATTCTGACCGCCCAGCAGGGCATCAGCGGGCAGTTTGATTCTGTGGCGCCAAACTACCTGTTCCTCGGTACCGGGCTGACCTACCAGCCGAATCAGGTGACGCTCAACGTCGGCCGTAATGACACCAGTTTTGCCAGCGTGGCGGCAACGCAGAACGAGCGTGCGGTA
>NZ_JACJFQ010000041.1:0-31079 GCF_014164835.1 Serratia sp. OS31
AATGGTAATGCCAGGTGACAACGTGAACATGGTTGTTACCCTGATCCACCCAATCGCGATGGACGACGGCCTGCGTTTCGCAATCCGTGAAGGCGGCCGTACCGTTGGCGCGGGTGTTGTTGCCAAAGTTATCGCTTAATCGCTGATAACGTTTGACGCGACACGCGGTAAAAGGGCATCATTTGATGCCCTTTTTCTACGCTGTGAACTAGAACCTATCTCATCAGCGATTTTGCAGTCATAATCATTGGTGAGATGGGCTCTTAAAGCCGTATTGACTGAGATACGTCATAGC
Organism: Serratia sp. OS31; assembly: GCF_014164835.1. NCBI lineage: Bacteria > Pseudomonadati > Pseudomonadota > Gammaproteobacteria > Enterobacterales > Yersiniaceae > Serratia > Serratia sp. OS31. The sequence continues at coordinate 296 of NZ_JACJFQ010000041.1, forward strand.
GTAAAACACCGAAATGCTGCCGAGCGGCATTTGATCGGTTTGGTTTGTCTTGCTGTGCGAGGCAAAGTTGTCTGTTCTGAATTCATTGTGACAGGTTGGTTTATGAGTGCGAATACCGAGGCTCAAGGGAGCGGGCGCGGCCTGGAAACGGCTAAGTGGCTGATCGTCGCCGTTCTGTTGGTTGTAGCGATTGTCGGTAACTATTACTACCGTGATTTCAGCCTGCCATTACGTGCGCTGGCTGTCGTAGTGGTTATCGCTGTTGCTGGCGCTGTAGCGCTGATGACCACCAAAGGCAAGGCCACCGTTGCGTTTGCACGCGAAGCGCGTACTGAAGTGCGCAAGGTGATCTGGCCAACTCGTCAGGAAACGCTACATACCACGTTGATCGTTGCCGCGGTAACTGCCGTGATGTCACTGATTCTGTGGGGCCTGGACGGTATTTTGGTCCGTCTGGTATCGTTTATTACTGGCCTGAGGTTCTAAAATGTCTGAAGCTCCAAAAAAACGTTGGTACGTCGTTCAGGCGTTTTCCGGTTTTGAAGGTCGCGTAGCGCAATCGCTGCGTGAGCACATCAAACTGCACGATATGGAAGAACTGTTCGGCGAAGTGATGGTACCTACGGAAGAAGTTGTTGAGATCCGTGGTGGCCAACGTCGTAAAAGTGAACGTAAATTCTTCCCGGGCTATGTTCTGGTTCAGATGGTGATGAATGACGCCAGCTGGCACCTGGTGCGTAGCGTTCCGCGCGTAATGGGTTTCATCGGCGGCACCTCTGACCGTCCGGCACCGATCAGCGATAAAGAAGTTGATGCGATTATGAACCGCCTGCAGCAGGTGGGTGATAAGCCGCGTCCTAAAACGCTGTTCGAGCCGGGTGAACTGGTCCGTGTTAACGATGGTCCGTTTGCTGACTTCAACGGTGTTGTTGAAGAAGTGGATTACGAGAAGAGCCGCCTGAAAGTTTCCGTTTCCATCTTTGGCCGTGCAACGCCGGTGGAACTGGACTTCGCTCAGGTTGAAAAAGGCTGATCAATTAATCAGCAACGAGTGGCGTTTGCCGCTTGTCAGAGGCGCGAAATTGAACTATAATTTCGCGCCTTTTGTTTTTATAGGCCTTGCTCATTAAGTTGAGCGGGGTGAAACACGGGGAGCCTCTATTGAGGCGATATTACCCAAACCGAGGAATTGTAAATGGCCAAGAAAGTACAAGCCTACGTTAAGCTGCAGGTTGCAGCCGGTATGGCTAACCCAAGTCCGCCAGTTGGTCCAGCTCTGGGTCAGCAAGGCGTTAACATCATGGAATTCTGTAAGGCGTTCAATGCTAAGACTGACAGCGTTGAGAAAGGTCTGCCGATTCCGGTTGTTATTACCGTTTATTCTGATCGCTCCTTCACTTTCGTTACCAAAACCCCTCCAGCAGCAGTTCTGCTGAAAAAAGCGGCTGGTATCAAGTCTGGTTCAGGCAAGCCGAACAAAGACAAAGTAGGTAAAGTGACTCGTGCTCAGGTACGTGAAATCGCAGAAACCAAAGCTGCGGACATGACTGGTTCTGACGTTGAAGCGATGACTCGCTCCATCGAAGGTACTGCTCGTTCCATGGGCCTGGTAGTGGAGGATTAAGAAATGGCTAAGCTGACCAAGCGCATGCGCGTGATCCGTGACAAAGTTGATGCTACTAAACAGTATGACATCACCGAAGCTGTTGCTCTGCTGAAAGAGCTGGCCACCGCTAAATTCGTAGAAAGCGTTGACGTTGCTGTTAACCTCGGCATCGACGCTCGTAAATCTGACCAAAACGTTCGTGGCGCTACCGTTCTGCCTAACGGCACCGGTCGTTCTGTTCGCGTTGCCGTATTTGCACAGGGCCCTAACGCTGAAGCTGCTAAAGCTGCAGGCGCAGAGCTGGTAGGTATGGAAGATCTGGCAGACCTGATCAAGAAAGGCGAAATGAACTTCGACGTTGTTATTGCTTCCCCGGATGCAATGCGCGTTGTTGGTCAACTGGGCCAGATCCTGGGTCCACGTGGCCTGATGCCAAACCCGAAAGTGGGTACCGTTACTCCGAACGTTGCTGAAGCAGTGAAAAACGCTAAAGCAGGTCAGGTTCGTTACCGTAACGACAAAAACGGCATCATCCATACCACTATCGGTAAGGTTGATTTCGAGTCAGACAAGCTGAAAGAAAACCTGGAAGCCCTGCTGGTTGCGCTGAAAAAAGCAAAACCATCTCAGGCGAAAGGCGTGTACATCAAGAAAGTTAGCCTCTCCACCACCATGGGTGCTGGCGTTGCTATCGATCAAAGCGGCCTGACTGCTGTAGCGAACTAATCGCCCTGCGATTATCGCTTTGACTTGGGGCTAAGGTTCGTCTAGAATCTTATGCCCCAAGGTTTTGCTATTGGCAATAGCCATAGTGGAACAAAGATTTTTCGGTTGGAGCCTGGCCTATCCAGGCCTCCGTCCAAGACCGCAGGTGTATCGAAAGATACTTAATCCTTCCTGCGTAGACGGTGACAGAGCCTAAAGAAAATTTTAAATTGTCTTTGCTGGATTCTGCTCACCGTGTTTGAACGCTCTCACTGCGTGATTTATCACAAGGTGTTGAGTGATGTGAGTGCCGGGGATTTCCCCCGGCTAAATCCAGGAGCAAAAAGCTAATGGCATTAAATCTTCAAGACAAACAAGCGATTGTTGCTGAAGTCACCGAAGTAGCCAAAGGCGCGCTGTCTGCGGTTGTTGCGGATTCCCGTGGCGTTACCGTTGATAAAATGACTGAACTGCGTAAAGCAGGTCGTGAAGCTGGCGTTTACATGCGTGTTGTTCGTAACACCCTGATGCGTCGCGTAGTTGAAGGCACTCCATTCGAATGCCTGAAAGACACGTTCGTCGGTCCTACCTTGATTGCATTTTCTCATGAACACCCGGGCGCTGCTGCTCGTCTGTTCAAAGATTTCGCGAAAGCGAATGCAAAGTTCGAGATTAAAGCTGCGGCCTTTGAAGGTGAGCTGATCCCTGCGGCACAAATTGACCGCTTGGCAACTCTGCCTACTTACGATGAAGCAATCGCACGCCTGATGGCAACCATGAAAGAAGCCGCTGCCGGCAAATTGGTTCGCACTTTGGCTGCACTGCGCGATCAGAAAGAAGCGGCATAAGCCCTTTTTCTTATCCGTTGCTTGCGTATTTAAACTATTTCTGAATTTTAGGAACATTTGTTATGTCTATCACTAAAGACCAAATTATCGAAGGCGTTGCAGCTCTGTCTGTAATGGAAATCGTTGAACTGATCGCCGCTATGGAAGAGAAGTTCGGTGTTTCTGCTGCTGCTGTAGCTGCAGGTCCTGCTGCTGCTGCTGAAGCTGTTGAAGAAAAAACTGAATTCGACGTTGTACTGAAAGGTATCGGCGCGAACAAAGTTGCAGTAATCAAAGCAGTACGTGGCGCAACTGGCCTGGGTCTGAAAGAAGCTAAAGACCTGGTTGAGTCTGCACCAGCAGCACTGAAAGAAGGCATCAGCAAAGACGACGCTGAAGCACTGAAAAAAGCTCTGGAAGAAGCTGGCGCTGAAGTTGAAGTTAAATAAGCCACTGCTTTCTGAGTGCAGTCTGTTTTAACTAACAGACTGATGGCTGGTGACTTTTTGGTCACCAGCCTTTTTGCGCTGTAGGGCGTCAGTAGAGTTTCACACTGTTTGGCTACTGACTAACCCCAATATTTCTTTCTATCGACGACTTAATATATTGCCCTCCCTGCCGCAGCAAAATCTGCCGTACAGTGCAACGAAATGATTTAAGCGTGATAGAAACGAGTATTGCGGAAAGTGTTCCCGCTTTCCGGTCGACAAAATGGTGTTGCGTGAACCGTCCTATATCCGGACGGACAGATAGGTTCGACTTTCCAGCGAGCTGAGGAACCCTATGGTTTACTCCTATACCGAGAAAAAACGTATTCGTAAGGATTTTGGTAAGCGTCCACAAGTTTTGGACATTCCCTATCTCCTTTCTATCCAGCTTGACTCGTTCCAGAAGTTCATCGAGCAAGATCCAGAAGGGCAATACGGCTTAGAAGCCGCATTCCGTTCTGTTTTCCCTATCCAGAGCTACAGTGGCAATTCGGAGCTGCAATACGTTAGCTACCGTCTTGGTGAGCCGGTCTTCGACGTCAAAGAGTGCCAGATCCGTGGTGTGACGTTCTCTGCACCGCTGCGCGTAAAACTGCGCCTGGTAATCTACGAGCGTGAAGCTCCGGAAGGTACGGTCAAAGACATCAAGGAACAAGAAGTCTATATGGGCGAAATTCCGCTCATGACCGAAAACGGCACCTTTGTGATCAACGGTACTGAGAGGGTTATCGTATCTCAGCTTCACCGTAGTCCTGGCGTATTCTTCGACAGCGATAAGGGTAAAACCCACTCTTCGGGTAAAGTGCTGTATAACGCACGTATCATCCCTTACCGCGGTTCATGGTTGGATTTCGAGTTTGACCCGAAAGACAACCTGTTTGTACGTATCGACCGTCGCCGTAAATTGCCTGCGACCATCATCCTGCGTGCATTGAACTACACCACTGAGCAGATCCTTGACCTGTTCTTTGCGAAAGTAGTTTTCGAGATCCGTGATAACAAGCTGCAGATGGAGCTGGTTCCAGAGCGTCTGCGTGGTGAGACTGCTTCGTTTGATATCGAAGCCAACGGCAAGATCTACATTGAGAAAGGCCGTCGTATCACCGCTCGTCATATCCGTCAGCTCGAAAAAGACGACATTCAGAGTATTGAAGTACCGGTTGAGTACATCGCGGGCAAAGTGGTCGCGAAGGACTATATCGATACCAATACCGGTGAGCTGATCTGCGCAGCCAACATGGAGCTGTCGCTGGATCTGCTGGCCAAACTGAGCCAGTCAGGCCACAAGCGTATTGAAACGCTGTTCACCAACGATCTGGACCACGGTGCGTACATCTCTGAGACCGTACGTGTCGATCCAACAAGCGATCGTTTGAGCGCGCTGGTAGAAATCTACCGCATGATGCGCCCTGGTGAGCCGCCAACGCGCGAAGCTGCCGAAAGCCTGTTCGAGAACCTGTTCTTCTCTGAAGACCGCTACGATCTGTCTGCGGTTGGCCGTATGAAGTTCAACCGTTCTCTGCTGCGTGACGAGATCGAAGGTTCGGGCATCCTGAGCAAAGACGACATCATTGAAGTGATGAAGAAGCTCATCGATATCCGTAACGGTAAAGGCGAAGTGGACGATATCGACCACTTGGGCAACCGTCGTATCCGTTCCGTCGGCGAAATGGCTGAGAACCAGTTCCGTGTAGGTCTGGTACGTGTTGAGCGTGCGGTTAAAGAACGTCTGTCCCTGGGCGATCTGGACACCCTGATGCCACAGGACATGATCAACGCCAAGCCAATTTCGGCGGCGGTGAAAGAGTTCTTCGGCTCCAGCCAGCTGTCTCAGTTTATGGACCAGAACAACCCGTTGTCCGAGATCACGCACAAGCGTCGTATCTCTGCATTGGGTCCAGGCGGTCTGACCCGTGAACGTGCCGGCTTTGAAGTTCGAGACGTACACCCGACTCACTACGGTCGCGTGTGCCCAATCGAAACGCCGGAAGGTCCAAACATCGGTCTGATCAACTCCTTGTCCGTGTACGCACAGACAAACGAGTATGGCTTCCTGGAAACTCCTTACCGCCGCGTGCGTGACGGTTTGGTTACCGATGAAATCAACTATCTGTCTGCTATTGAAGAAGGCAACTTCGTTATCGCTCAGGCGAACTCCAACCTGGATGATGACGGTCGCTTCGTAGAAGACCTGGTCACCTGTCGTAGCAAAGGCGAATCAAGCCTGTTCAGCCGCGACCAGGTTGACTATATGGACGTATCAACCCAGCAGGTTGTTTCCGTTGGTGCCTCACTGATTCCATTCCTGGAACACGATGACGCCAACCGTGCATTGATGGGTGCGAACATGCAACGTCAGGCGGTTCCAACCTTGCGTGCTGACAAGCCGCTGGTAGGTACCGGTATGGAACGTGCTGTAGCGGTTGACTCCGGTGTTACTGCCGTAGCTCGCCGTGGCGGTGTGATCCAGTACGTGGATGCTTCCCGTATCGTTATCAAAGTTAACGAAGACGAGATGCACGCGGGCGAAGCAGGTATCGATATTTACAACCTGACCAAGTACACCCGTTCTAACCAGAATACCTGCATCAACCAGATGCCGTGTGTGAATCTGGGTGAGCCAATCGAGCGCGGCGACGTGCTGGCAGATGGCCCGTCCACTGACCTGGGTGAACTGGCGCTGGGCCAGAACATGCGTGTGGCATTCATGCCATGGAACGGCTACAACTTCGAAGACTCCATCTTGGTGTCCGAGCGCGTAGTTCAGGAAGATCGCTTCACTACCATCCACATCCAGGAACTGGCGTGTGTGTCTCGCGACACTAAGTTGGGGCCTGAAGAGATCACTGCCGACATCCCTAACGTGGGTGAAGCTGCGCTCTCCAAACTGGATGAATCCGGTATCGTGTATATCGGTGCTGAAGTCACCGGTGGTGACATTCTGGTCGGTAAGGTAACGCCAAAAGGTGAAACCCAGCTGACGCCAGAAGAGAAACTGCTGCGTGCGATCTTCGGTGAGAAGGCATCTGACGTTAAAGATTCCTCTCTGCGTGTACCAAACGGCGTTTCCGGTACGATTATCGACGTGCAGGTCTTCACCCGCGATGGCGTGGAAAAAGACAAGCGTGCGTTGGAAATCGAAGAGATGCAGCTGAAGCAGGCGAAGAAAGACCTGACTGAAGAACTGCAGATCCTGGAAGCTGGCCTGTTCACACGTATCCATGCGGTGCTGGTTGCCGGCGGTGTCGAAGCTGAGAAGCTGAGCAAACTGCCACGCGATCGCTGGCTGGAACTGGGCCTGACCGACGAAGAGAAGCAAAACCAGCTGGAACAGCTGGCTGAGCAGTACGACGAACTGAAATCCGACTTCGAGAAGAAGCTGGACGCCAAGCGTCGTAAGATCACTCAGGGCGATGATCTGGCACCAGGCGTGCTGAAAATCGTTAAGGTTTATCTGGCCGTTAAACGTCAGATCCAACCGGGTGACAAAATGGCAGGCCGCCACGGTAACAAAGGTGTTATCTCCAAGATCAACCCGATCGAAGATATGCCTTACGATGAAAACGGCACGCCGGTTGATATCGTACTGAACCCGCTGGGCGTACCATCACGTATGAACATCGGTCAGATCCTGGAAACCCACCTGGGTATGGCTGCGAAAGGCATTGGTGAGAAGATCAACCAAATGTTGAAGCAGCATCAGGAAGTGGCCAAGCTGCGTGAGTTCATTCAGAAGGCCTACGATCTGGGCGACGATGTCTGCCAGAAAGTAGACCTGAACACCTTCACCGACGACGAAGTTCTGCGTCTGGCAGAGAACCTGAAAAAAGGTATGCCAATCGCAACGCCGGTGTTTGATGGTGCGAAAGAGACTGAAATCAAGCAACTGCTGGAAATGGGCGGGATCCCAACCTCGGGTCAGATTACGCTGTTCGATGGCCGTACCGGTGAGCAATTTGAGCGCCAGGTTACCGTTGGCTATATGTACATGCTGAAACTGAACCACTTGGTTGACGATAAGATGCACGCCCGTTCAACCGGTTCTTACAGCTTGGTTACTCAGCAACCGCTGGGTGGTAAGGCGCAGTTCGGTGGTCAACGCTTCGGTGAGATGGAAGTGTGGGCACTGGAAGCATACGGCGCGGCTTATACCCTGCAGGAAATGCTCACCGTTAAGTCGGATGACGTTAACGGCCGTACCAAGATGTACAAAAACATCGTGGATGGCGATCACCGCATGGAACCAGGCATGCCGGAGTCCTTCAACGTACTGTTGAAAGAAATCCGCTCGCTCGGTATCAACATCGAACTGGAAGACGAGTAATCGTTTTTCCGGCTCAGGCTCCCGGCCTTAGGGAGCCTGAGGGTGGTTGTTCAGGTCACACGGGTGCGCGATTTGTCAGCGTGCACCCAACAGGTTTAACTCCGACAGGAGCCAATCCGTGAAAGACTTATTGAAGTTTCTGAAAGCGCAAACTAAGACCGAAGAGTTTGATGCGATCAAGATTGCTCTGGCATCGCCAGACATGATCCGTTCGTGGTCGTTCGGTGAAGTTAAAAAGCCGGAAACCATTAACTACCGTACGTTCAAACCAGAACGTGACGGCCTTTTCTGCGCCCGTATCTTCGGGCCGGTAAAAGACTACGAGTGCCTGTGCGGTAAGTACAAGCGCTTAAAACACCGCGGCGTGATCTGTGAGAAGTGCGGCGTTGAAGTGACCCAGACCAAAGTACGCCGTGAGCGTATGGGCCACATCGAGCTGGCTTCACCGACTGCGCACATCTGGTTCCTGAAATCGCTGCCTTCGCGCATCGGTTTGCTGCTGGATATGCCGCTGCGTGACATCGAACGTGTACTGTACTTCGAATCCTATGTGGTTGTTGAAGGCGGTATGACTAACCTCGAGCGTCGTCAGATCCTGACTGAAGAGCAGTATCTGGATGCGCTGGAAGAGTTCGGTGACGAATTCGACGCCAAGATGGGTGCGGAAGCTATTCAGGCCCTGTTGAAAAACATGGATCTGGAAGCCGAGTGCGAGCAGCTGCGCGAAGAGCTGAACGAAACCAACTCCGAAACCAAGCGTAAGAAGCTGACCAAGCGTATCAAGCTGCTGGAAGCGTTCGTGCAGTCTGGCAACAAGCCAGAGTGGATGATCCTGACCGTGCTGCCGGTACTGCCGCCGGATCTGCGTCCGCTGGTTCCGTTGGATGGGGGTCGTTTCGCGACTTCAGATCTGAACGATCTGTATCGCCGCGTGATCAACCGTAACAACCGTCTGAAACGCCTGCTGGATCTGGCTGCGCCTGACATCATCGTGCGCAACGAAAAGCGTATGCTGCAAGAAGCGGTAGATGCCCTGCTGGATAACGGCCGTCGCGGTCGTGCCATCACCGGTTCCAACAAACGTCCTCTGAAATCTTTGGCCGACATGATCAAAGGTAAACAGGGTCGTTTCCGTCAGAACCTGTTGGGTAAACGTGTTGACTACTCTGGTCGTTCTGTAATCACCGTAGGTCCATACCTGCGTCTGCATCAGTGCGGTCTGCCTAAGAAAATGGCATTGGAGCTGTTCAAACCGTTCATCTACGGCAAATTGGAGCTGCGTGGCCTGGCCACCACCATCAAAGCCGCCAAGAAAATGGTTGAGCGCGAAGAAGCTGTCGTTTGGGATATCCTGGACGAAGTTATCCGCGAACACCCGGTACTGCTGAACCGTGCACCAACCCTGCACCGTTTGGGTATCCAGGCGTTTGAACCGGTTCTGATCGAAGGCAAGGCAATCCAGCTGCACCCGCTGGTTTGTGCGGCATACAACGCCGACTTCGATGGTGACCAGATGGCTGTTCACGTACCGTTGACGCTGGAAGCTCAGCTGGAAGCGCGTGCGTTGATGATGTCTACCAACAACATCCTGTCACCTGCGAACGGCGAGCCAATCATCGTTCCTTCTCAGGACGTTGTATTGGGTCTGTACTACATGACCCGTGACTGTGTTAACGCCAAAGGCGAAGGCATGGTGCTGAGCGGCCCGAAAGAAGCGGAGCGTATTTACCGCGCCGGTCTGGCTTCTCTGCATGCGCGTGTCAAAGTGCGTATCACCGAAGAGATCAAAAACACCGAAGGCGAGTCTGTACACCAGACTTCGATCGTCGACACTACCGTGGGTCGCGCCATCCTGTGGATGATCGTGCCGCGCGGTCTGCCGTACTCGATCGTTAACCAGCCTTTGGGCAAAAAAGCTATCTCCAAGATGCTGAACACCTGTTACCGCATCCTGGGCCTGAAGCCGACCGTTATCTTTGCTGACCAGATCATGTACACCGGTTTTGCTTACGCAGCCCGTTCAGGCGCTTCCGTAGGTATCGACGACATGGTTATCCCGGCCAAGAAAGCGGAGATCATCGAAGAAGCGGAAACCGAAGTTGCCGAGATCCAGGAGCAGTTCCAATCTGGTCTGGTTACCGCCGGCGAACGTTACAACAAAGTGATCGATATCTGGGCTGCGGCAAACGAACGTGTTGCTAAAGCGATGATGGAAAACCTGTCGGTTGAAGACGTGGTTAACCGTGACGGTGTTGTGGAACAACAAGTTTCCTTCAACAGCATCTTTATGATGGCCGACTCCGGTGCGCGTGGTTCCGCCGCTCAGATTCGTCAGCTGGCCGGTATGCGTGGTCTGATGGCGAAGCCGGACGGCTCCATCATCGAAACGCCAATCACCGCGAACTTCCGTGAAGGTCTGAACGTACTCCAGTACTTCATCTCCACGCACGGTGCTCGTAAAGGTCTGGCGGATACCGCACTGAAAACGGCTAACTCCGGTTATCTGACCCGTCGTCTGGTTGACGTGGCGCAGGACCTGGTAGTCACCGAAGACGACTGTGGTACTCACAACGGCATCATGATGACTCCGGTTATCGAAGGTGGTGACGTTAAAGAGCCACTGCGCGAACGCGTTCTGGGTCGTGTGACGGCAGAAGATGTCATCAAGCCGGGTACGGCTGACATTCTGGTGCCACGCAACACCCTGCTGAACGAGAAGACCTGTGACCTGTTGGAAGAGAACTCTGTCGACAGCGTTAAAGTCCGTTCCGTGGTTAGCTGTGAAACCGACTTTGGTGTGTGTGCAAACTGCTATGGTCGCGACCTGGCACGTGGTCACATCATCAACAAAGGCGAAGCTATCGGCGTTATCGCGGCACAGTCAATCGGTGAGCCGGGTACACAGCTGACGATGCGTACGTTCCACATCGGTGGTGCGGCATCTCGTGCGGCTGCTGAATCCAGCATCCAGGTGAAAAACAAGGGTAGCCTGAAGCTGAGCAATGTGAAGTTCGTAATGAACGCCGCAGGCAAGCTGGTGATTACCTCTCGTAACACCGAACTGAAGCTGATCGACGAATTCGGCCGTACCAAAGAAAGCTACAAAGTGCCTTATGGTGCCGTGATGGGCAAAGGTGACGGTGCAGAAGTTAACGGCGGCGAAACCGTTGCTAACTGGGATCCGCACACCATGCCAGTTATCACCGAAGTGAGTGGTTTCATCCGCTTCGCTGATATGGTTGACGGCCAGACCATTACACGCCAGACCGACGAACTGACCGGTTTGTCTTCTCTGGTAGTACTGGACAGCGCAGAGCGTACCGGTAGCGGTAAAGACCTGCGTCCGGCACTGAAAATCGTTGATGCCAAAGGCGACGACGTATTGATCCCAGGTACTGATATGCCTGCTCAATACTTCCTGCCAGGTAAAGCGATTGTACAGCTGGAAGACGGCATTCAGATCGGTGCGGGTGATACCCTGGCGCGTATTCCTCAGGAATCCGGCGGTACCAAGGATATTACCGGTGGTCTGCCACGCGTTGCGGATCTGTTCGAAGCTCGTCGTCCGAAAGAACCGGCAATCCTGGCTGAAATCAGCGGGATTATCTCGTTCGGTAAAGAGACCAAAGGCAAACGTCGCCTGGTCATCTCTCCACTGGACGGCAGCGACGCTTACGAAGAGATGATTCCAAAATGGCGTCAGCTCAACGTGTTTGAAGGCGAAGTTGTGGAGCGTGGTGACGTTGTTTCTGACGGCCCAGAATCTCCACACGACATTCTGCGTCTGCGTGGTGTGCATGCGGTTACCCGCTACATCACCAACGAAGTGCAGGAAGTTTACCGTCTGCAAGGCGTTAAGATTAACGATAAACACATTGAAGTTATCGTTCGTCAGATGTTGCGTAAAGGCACCATCGTCAGCGCAGGTAGCACCGAGTTCCTGGAAGGCGAGCAGGCTGAAGTGTCACGCGTTAAGATTGCCAACCGTCAGCTTGCTGCTGAAGGTAAAATCGAGGCAACCTTCTCACGCGATCTGCTGGGTATCACCAAGGCTTCCTTGGCGACCGAGTCCTTCATCTCCGCAGCATCGTTCCAGGAAACGACGCGCGTTCTGACCGAAGCGGCTGTTGCTGGTAAGCGTGATGAACTGCGTGGCCTGAAAGAGAACGTCATCGTGGGCCGTCTGATCCCAGCCGGTACCGGTTACGCTTATCATCAGGACCGCATGCGCCGTAAAGCACAGGGTGAAGCACCGGTTGTTCCGCAGGTGAGCGCGGAAGAAGCTACGGCTAACCTGGCTGAACTGCTGAACGCAGGCCTGGGCGGCAACAACGATTAATCGTTGAATGCCCCGGGGTCCGGCTTGCCGGGCCCTTGCCAGATAAACCGCTCCTCCGGGGGCGGTTTTTTTTTGCCCGCTCCCCCAGAGGCAATCTTTGCTACTATGAAGAAACCCGAGATAATGGCTAAAATCGCCTGTGTACTATGTCAACCAAGGATTGTGCAGATATGGACAGCCTGATCACCTTCGAAAAACTTGCTGCAAAACACCTGCCTTACCTGTATGAAATCAGATTTTCCGTCGAAGAGAATCCGCTTCATCCTCACCAGATCCAATACCTTCAGAGAACCCAGGCGCTGGATGATATCAATCAGGGCGGTGGCTGGATTTGCAAATACGGTGAAGATTATGCCGGTGTCGGTTTCGGCCTCTTTATTCCTGATCCCTTGATTGGCGGGCTGTTTGTCAAGCCGGAGTACCAGTCGAAAGGTATAGGCTCCGCTTTACTGAACGCCGTAACGGCATGGTTGTTTGAGAATGGCGCCGAAGAAATCCATCTCACTACCGATCAGGGCTCCAGGGCCGAGGTGTTTTATCAGCGGCGTGGCTGGGTTGCCATTGGCCAGGATGAATTTGGTCAGGCGGAACTGGTTAAACGTAAAGGTGAAAAGTAATGAAAATCAAAGGACTGATAGCATTATTTCTGATTTCCCTGTTTAGTGCGCCGCTCTATGCGAGCGTTGATTATTTTTATCTTAAAAAGAACGATGGCGAGAAGATCAAAATTACGCTGCAAGCGTTAGAAGCGATGCCATCCTCTTCGATTAAAACCTCTACCAATTTCACCCCTGAGGCCGTTTTTACCGGCGTTGAGTTTAGCGTACTGGCAAAGGAATATGGCCTGAAGGGAGGCAAGGTGCGCGCTTTTGCATGGGATGATTATTCATATTCAATGCCCGTTGCTGAGCTGGATAAATACAAAGTTATTATCGCCTATAAGAAAAATGGCGAGCTGATGGACGTTGCACAGTTAGGGCCGTTTGCGATCATCTATCCTCGCGATAGCCACCCAGAATTGAACAAGATTGATGTGAACGCAAAGACCGTTTGGCAAATAAAAATGCTAGAGGTTAAGTGAAATGAGTAAGAAATTTATCGGGACTCTCATCACCCTCATTGCGGCGCTGCTGTTCTTGATCCTGTTGATTGCCGTAAATTTCGGCAGTGTGAAAGAACGATACAAGCAGATTGAGCCTAATCTCGATAATTACTCCGTCGCTGAAATTCTCTTTTTATCCTTTGAAAGAACGAAAACCGCATTGCTTCTGGGCGATGAGGATCACTACGACGCTTTTAGGCTCAAAAAGAAAATATTTGCATCAAAAATTGCCATTCTTGAAAACCGTTCCACATTCAGTGACTCTTTTTATTACGACGAAGAGTTTATCAACACCCTTGCGGTTTTGAAGCGTCAGTATGCCGAGCTGGATCTGCTCAGCGCTGGGCTGGCAAAGGGCACGAAGACCAAAGCCGATATACTCTCCTTTATGGACGAGATGGAGATTTCTCTGGTCGATATTCAAGAGGTAATTTACAAAATACAGATAAGAAATTTCACCGAGGTTAAAGACATCATCAAAGATAATTCGAGCAAAGCCGAGCTATTTGCCATTATCTCGCTGGTGCTGATTTTCTTGATGATGTTCCTTATCTTGAAAAATGCGCTCTCGCTGAAGGAGATAGTCAAAAATAAGAATATCTTTATTTCCTCCATCTATCATGAGATTGCCGGCTCAACGCAGGCTATCGTGATTGCCGCAGACATTATGGAGCATGAGCTGGTTCAGGATGAGTTGAAAAAAGAAGTCCGGCTTATCTCGCATCATGGCAATAAAATTGCAGAGCAAACCCGTGAGGTTATGGATTACTCAAGGCTTGAAATGGGGGAGGTAAAGATAAACGACTCTCTGTTTTCACTTAATGATGTGGTCGACGATGCCATCGCCGCAGTGAGTGGAGAGGGCCACAATCAATTCATTGTCCGGCATTCGTCCTATGCAGGCAGGATCTACTCCGATAAGTACAAGCTATACCGAATCCTTGTCAACCTGTTGAGCAATGCCGATAAATATACGCATTGCGGACAGGTCACTGTGAATGTGAAGGTTTATAATAGCCGTCTTCATCTTCTGGTGAAGGATAACGGTATCGGTTTTAACGTGAAAAATATTGATCGATTATACAAGGCGTTTAATCAGGGGCTGGAAAGAGAGACTCGCCAGGGGCTGGGCTTGGGGCTGACCATTATAAAAAACTATGTGACCAGAATGAAAGGCACCATCAGAGTGAAATCAGCCGAGGGCAAAGGGGCGTCATTTTTGATTTGCCTGCCAATAAAATCAGTTGAAAAATAAATGGGAAAGCAGCAGTGAAGAGATAATCAGCGGCTTGGTCGGCTTCTCAACCAAATGCACGTCGTAGTTTAATATCATATCGCCAATATTTTTCTCATAATGGTTTAACTGGCCGGTCAGGATGATGATTTGTGCAGGGGTATCCACTCGGTCTTTGATCTTTTCTACGACCTTTTCGGACGTCTCACCGAAGTCTAGCAACCAATCAAGAATAAAGGCTTCGTAGGCGTGCCGCTCCAGGCCGTCGATGATTGCTGCCGCCGTCGAGTAAGTGTCTGTTTCAATCCCGTAGCGGGTGGTGATTTTCTTTAGCAGCTCCAGAATGTCCTGGTCATTGTCGAGTATGGCTATCCTTGGCGCCGGCAGAAAGTCTATTTTTTTGACCTTATACAGCTCGGTATCCGCGCTTTTATCTCTGCCGGTGTTAATAACAAAAAGATCGTCTTTTCTGAATGCGTAGGTTTCCGCATCCTCAATGTTATCTACCGGTTTGTCATCCACTTCAATATTGCATCGTTTATGTATGCTGTTCATGATAAACACGCAGTTATGGGCTCTGCGCCCTCCAAACGATTCGTTGAAGTATTGAAATACCTTTTTTGCCTCGTCGAGAGTGATGCCTCTTTTCCCATCCAGCTTCTGCTTGGCGCTGTTGTATTGAAGGTTCAATATGCTCGCCAGCGTGGATGCATGCTTCCTGTCACCCACCCCTTTTTGGGTCAACAAGGCGCTAATGGCCTCTGCATAATTTGGCGTTTTTTTCATGATCACCTCGATTTTTCTGATGCTGACCACGAGCATTGGATGTCCCGAGGTTGCCTGCTGGCTCGATTATAGATGAAGTCAGGATGGCTGCGCCTATATCCGTTTGATTTTGTTAATCAAACTCAAAACATACTCGATAACACCAAAAATAACACTCAAAAGACATTCACATTTTATCGTCGATATGATTAATTAGCATCATATGTGTGATTCGCGTTCCTAGGGGGGGCTGCCTGTCTCACAGAATAAGCTGCCTGCATCTGTTTTCAAGCCGGGTGCAGGCAGCAAAAAGATACACGGCCAACACCAGGGGCCATTACAGCATCAGGGACTCATTCCATCACTGCGGCGCGGTTGGCTTACTCTCTTTTGCCTGCTGATATTGCTGTACGCTTTTCACTACCTCTTCCGGCGCCACCACGCCTTCTTTCCCAAGCACCACAGCCTGTGACGTACCCAACGCTACGATCCGATCACCGACGCTGAAAGTGTGGGTCGCATAAAAGTAACGATCGTCCCAGTGGGTAATGGTCATGCTGACTTGATAACGCTGGAATGGCTGCAGCGCCTTTTTGTAATCCATGCTCAGCTGGCTAACTATCGGCGACCAACGCCGCTTCAGCATTAACTTCATCAGGCCTGTGCGGATAAACATGTCCACCCGATTGAGATCGCAAACCGTCAGATAGCGACCATTGTTCATATGCAGATTGATATCGATGTCATTCAGCCACACTCGGGTTTGCAGGGAGCTGGTCAGGGCATCCATCGACATGCGCGGTTTCCAGCATGATGAGATCAAGATCCAAAGCAGTCGCAGGTACAGGTTCATGGTTATTATCCCGCCAGGTTGTCAGACCAGTTTAACGGTCAGACTTTAACTGTGGTCAAACCAGATTGTTTTGTCAAAAAACCGATGAGGATATTCATGGGGGGATCCGGAGTCGCGCAGGAGGATATCCGACACGATCCGGGGGAGTAGGGCGGAGCCACCAGGAAGAAGGCGACTCCGGCTGGCGCCAGGGTTGGCGACCAGCAGCGCCACTATAGCGAGGCGGATTAACCTTACCAGCAGCGTCAATCGCTTCTGCACAGTGCCTCCACCACTTTTCCCATGATGCCAAAGGCGTTGCAGCTTATTGCGGGCTGCGTCCCAGATAGCCGTCCCAGTCCTTCCACACCGGCTGCAATCCGGCATCGCTGATGGCTTGCGCCACCTGCTGCGGCGTACGGCCATCGTGCGGTTCGAACTGTTCCAGTTCAGGCGGCACGTCGTCAGCATAGCCACCGGGCTGTGTCTTGGATCCGGCACTGACGCTGTTGATCGCCACCGGGATCATGTGATCGCGGAAGAACGGTGACTCACGCGTCGACAAAGAAAGCTCCACGTCGGGCGCGAACAGTCGGAAAGCACAGATCAGTTGCACCAGTTGCGGTTCACTCATGATCGACGCCGGTTCGATGCCGCCGGCGCAAGGCCGCAAGCGCGGGAACGAGATGGAATAACGGCTCTGCCAATAGGTTTGCTGTAGATAAAACAGGTGCTCGGCCAACATATAGCAGTCGGTACGCCAACTGTTGGAAAGCCCGACCAGAGCACCGAGACCGATCTTGTCGATCCCGGCGCGGCCCAGGCGATCCGGCGTGGCCAGTCGCCAATGAAAGTCCTGTTTCTGCCCACGGAGGTGATGCTGCAGATAGGTGGCGGGATGATAGGTTTCCTGATACACCAGCACACCATCCAGCCCCAGCGTTTTCAGTTCGGCATACTCTTCTTGCGCCAGCGGTTGCACCTCCATCATCAGCGAACTGAAATGGCGGCGGATCGCCGGAATATGCTGGCGGAAGTAATCCATGCCCACCTTGGTTTGATGTTCGCCGGTCACCAACAGCAGATGCTCGAAACCCAGTGCTTTTATCGCCAGGCATTCGCGCTCGATTTCTGCGGCATCCAGGGTTTTGCGCTTGATGCGATTGCTCATCGAAAAGCCGCAGTAGGTGCAGTCGTTGGCACACAGATTGGACAGGTATAAGGGCACATAGAAGCTGACTACGTTACCAAAACGCTGGCGAGTCAGTTGTTGTGCACGTTGCGCCAGGGGTTCCAGATAGGGGGCGGCGGCGGGAGAGATCAAGGCCATAAAGTCTTCGCGCGTCAGCTTGTCCGCATTGAGTGCGCGCTCCACATCCCGCGCCGTCTTGCTGTTAATGCGCAGCGAGATATCGTCCCAATCCAACTGCTGCCAGCGGCGGCTGAAATCATCGGCCATCACAGCGCCTCCCCGGCCTGGCTGAGAAAAGCCGTCAGCGGGCTGGAGGCCGCAGCACCGCGTTGGCTACTGCCCAAACCGGCCTGGCGCGCCAGTTCGCCGGCTTCCAATGCCAAACGGAAAGCATGCGCCATCTGCACGGGATCGCGTGCCACGGCGATAGCCGTATTCACCAGCACCGCATCGGCGCCCAGTTCCATGGCTTCCAGCGCATGGCTTGGCGCACCGATACCGGCGTCCACCACCACCGGCACTTTGGCCTGCTCGATAATGATCTCCAGAAAGTCGCGGGTGCGCAGGCCCCGGTTGGAACCGATCGGCGATCCGAGCGGCATGACCGCCGCGCAGCCCGCTTCTTCCAACCGTTTACAGAGCACCGGGTCTGCACCGCAGTAAGGCAGTACCACAAAACCTTCTTTTACCAAGGTTTCCGCCGCTTTCAGGGTTTCTATGGGGTCCGGCAGCAGGTATTTCACGTCAGGATGAATTTCCAGTTTGACCCAGTGGGTGCCGAGCGCTTCACGCGCTAACCGGGCCGCAAACACTGCCTCGGCAGCGGTTTTGGCACCTGAGGTATTTGGCAGCAAGCGAACGCCCAACTGCTGCAGCGGGGCCAGAATGGCATCATTGCCGCCGCGCAGATCAACGCGCTTCATCGCCATGGTCACTAACTGCGAGCCGGAGGCCTGCAGGGCATCCAGCATCAGCGTTGGGGTGGCGAATTTGCCGGTGCCGGTAAACAGGCGTGAAGTAAAGAGGGTATCGGCGATTTGCAGCATGTCAGCCTCCGGCGATCGCTTGAAACAACAGGATGTCATCACCGTCTTGCACCAGGTGGTTAGCCCAGTCTGCACGCGGGATGATGATTTGGTTGATAGCCAGCGCCGTACCTGGCTGGTGGCGCTCCAACTGCTCGAGCAGTGCGTCGACGCTCAGTGGCTGCGCCAATGCCAACGGCTGATCATTAAGCCGGATTTTCATGCTGTCCCTCCGCATACTGCGCAGGTGCTGGCCTGGCTGAGCTGCAAGGTGCTCCAGCTTTGTTGCTTACCGTCGAACAACCGCAGCTTGCCGTTGAGTGACGAAGGCATACCCGCCAGCATTTTTATCGCCTCCAGGGCTTGCAGCGTGCCTATGACGCCGACCACCGGGCCGAGTACACCGGCGGTGCGGCAATTACGCTGCGGTTCGGTTTGCTCCGGGTACAGGCAGGCGTAACAGCCGTGGGCATAAGGCGGTTCAATGACCAGCAGCTGGCCGCTGAAGCCCACCGCGCTGCCGCTGATAAGCGGTTTGTTGGCCCTGATGCAGGCAGCGTTCACCGCATGACGGGTTTCCATGTTGTCGCAGCAGTCCAAAATGAGATCGGCGCGTTCCACGGCGTGTTGCAAGATTTCACCTTGCAGCCGTTGTTCCAGCGCGATGGATTCGACCATCGGATTCAGCGCCTGCAGCTGGCGCTGTGCCAAAGCGGCTTTGCTTTTTGCAACGTCGGGGCTGCGGTACAAGATCTGGCGCTGCAGGTTGGTGACGTGAAGCGTATCGTCATCGGCCAGCAACAGAGTACCGACGCCGGCGGCAGCCAGATAGAGCGCTGCAGGGGAGCCTAAGCCCCCGAGCCCGACGATCAGCGCCGTCGAACCTTTTAGTTTCTCCTGGCCTTCCGGGCCAATGTCTTCCAGCAGTAACTGGCGGCTGTAACGCAGAAACTCTTGATCGTTCAACATGAGGTTACTCCTTGCCTTCGATCAGCTGCAGCAGTTGAGCGGTGGCGACGCGCCAGTCCGGCGCCTGAGTAATGGCGCTGACTACCGCCACGCTACCGACGCCGCAGGCCAACACGTCCGCCACGCGATCGATACTGATCCCGCCGATCGCCACCGTCGGATAGTTGCTCAGCCCGAGGATATGGCGTTTCAGCTCTGCCAAACCCTGGGGAGCGGAAGGCATGTCTTTGGTTTGCGTCGGGAAGATATGCCCCAGCGCAATATAAGAAGGCTTCACTGCAATGGCCCGTGCCAGTTCGGTATCGTCATGGGTAGAAACCCCTAAACGTAATCCGGCGCGGTGAATGGCCGCCAAATCGGTGGTCTCCAGATCTTCCTGACCCAGGTGTACGCCATAGGCATCGTGTTTAATCGCCAATTGCCAATAGTCGTTGATAAACAGGCGGGCGTTGTACCTTTTACCGAGCGCAATGGCGGCGGCAATATCCTCTTCGACCTGCTCATCCGGCAGATCCTTGATGCGCAGTTGGATCGTGGTAACACCCGCATCCAGCAGGCGAGCAATCCATTCGACACTGTCGACTACCGGGTATAACCCCAGCTTGTGCGGGGTGGCGGGGAAAGGTGTGGTGATATCAGTCATTGCTCAGTTCCTCTTGCAGGTTGCCGGCGCTGTGGTAGAGCTCGCTGCCGCGCGAACGGAACTCGGCCGACATTTTTTCCATGCCGGTGAGTTGTACTTCTATCGGTTTGGCGGCTTCCTGCGCGGCGGCATAATCGCGAACTTCCTGCGAAATTTTCATCGAGCAGAATTTGGGGCCGCACATGGAACAGAAGTGGGCGATTTTGCCGGACTCTTGCGGCAGGGTTTCGTCGTGATAAGCCCGTGCGGTAGCCGGATCGAGCGCCAGGTTGAACTGATCTTCCCAGCGGAATTCGAAACGCGCCTTGGACATGGCGTTATCGCGGATCTGAGCGCCAGGGTGGCCTTTGGCCAAATCGGCGGCGTGGGCGGCAATTTTGTAGGTGATCAGCCCCTGTTTGACGTCTTCTTTGTTCGGCAGCCCGAGGTGCTCCTTCGGCGTGACGTAACACAGCATGGCGCAGCCGAACCAACCGATCATCGCGGCGCCGATACCGGAGGTGAAGTGGTCATAGCCCGGAGCGATATCGGTGGTTAGCGGGCCAAGGGTGTAGAACGGCGCTTCGTGGCAATGCTCCAACTCTTCGGTCATGTTGCGACGGATCATTTGCATCGGTACGTGACCAGGACCTTCGATCATCACCTGCACGTCGTATTCCCAGGCAATTTTGGTCAACTCGCCCAGCGTGTGCAGTTCTGCGAACTGCGCTTCGTCATTGGCGTCCTGAATCGAGCCTGGGCGCAGGCCGTCGCCAAGGGACAGTGAGACGTCATAGGCGGCGCAGATCTCGCAGATTTCACGGAAGTGCTGGTACAGGAAGTTTTCCTGATGGTGTGACAGACACCATTTAGCCATGATCGAACCGCCGCGTGAGACGATGCCGGTCAGGCGCTTGGCGGTCATCGGTACATAGCGCAACAGCACGCCAGCGTGGATGGTGAAGTAGTCAACGCCTTGTTCTGCCTGCTCCAGTAACGTATCGCGGAACATTTCCCAGGTCAGGTTTTCCGCCACGCCGTTCACTTTTTCCAGTGCCTGATAGATAGGCACCGTGCCGATCGGTACCGGACTGTTACGCAGGATCCATTCGCGGGTTTCGTGGATATAGCGGCCGGTGGACAGGTCCATCACCGTATCCGCACCCCAGCGGGTGGACCAGACCAGTTTCTCGACCTCCTCTTCGATGGATGAGGTCACCGCCGAGTTGCCGATGTTGGCGTTAACTTTCACCAGAAAGTTGCGACCGATGATCATCGGCTCGGATTCGGGATGGTTAATATTGGCGGGAATGATGGCGCGCCCGGCGGCGACTTCCTGTCGAACGAATTCCGGCGTGATGTTCTCCGGCAGGTTGGCTCCCCAGCCTTGGCCCGGATGCTGCTGGCGCAGGACATCGCCGCGGATACGCTCGCGGCCCATGTTTTCGCGGATGGCGATAAACTCCATCTCCGGGGTGATTACGCCGGCGCGGGCGTAGTGCAACTGGGTGACGCATTTGCCAGATTGCGCCTTGCGCGGCCGCGGCAGATGTTCAAAACGCAGGTGATCCAGGCCTTCATCCGCCAGGCGCTGCTGGGTGAAACCGGAACTGACGCCATTGAGCTCTTCGGTATCACCGCGTTCAGCTATCCAGCCTGCACGCAGTTTAACCAGGCCGGTATGCACATTAAGTTCAGATTGCGGATCGCCGTAAGGACCCGCGGTATCGTATACCGGAATGGCTTCGTTGGGCTCGTACCGTGGGTTGTCTTTGTCGCCGCCAAGCAGCGTCGGGCTAAGCTGGATTTCACGCATCGGCACCTGCAGATCGTTGCGTGAGCCCTGCAGATAAATCCGGCGTGAGTTGGGAAAGGAAACGCCTTGAAGGGTATCGATAAACTGCTGGGCTTCTTCGCGTTGCTCTTTACGGGCACGGGGTTTTTTAACGTTAGACATAGCAAGTTCCTACCAGTGTGTTGGGTTGGGAAAGTTGCTTGTCTGGAGCTCGGAGGGAGTAATGATGCTGGCCGACAGGGCGGGATTATCCCTGTTGGGATCACCTGCCTGTACCGATAGATTACTCTTGTTCCCTTCGCGGGTATTAACCCGATCAGGTTCCGCGGATCCCGAATTAACGGTCTCAGCCTGGCCAATTTGATGAACAAATCAGGCGCTAGGCACTCCGACAAGATGCCCCCCAGTATAGGAGGGATAATAAAAAAAACTACAAAATTCTAACGAACCTGATCCAGCGCCTGGTCCGGTACCGCTTGTTGCCAGGCATCAGCCGCCAGCAGGATCAGCTTATCTTCCAGGGTAAAACGCGCCGCCAGGGTTTCACCGATATCCGACAATGCCTGATGGAATTCCAGGCATACGTCCTGATCGATATCCACTTCGGTATAGCGATCGTGGAAAGCCATAATCTGCTCGGTATTGGCCCAGAGCTTGGGATAGATGTTGACGGCCAGACTCATTTTCGGACTGGATGCGCCTTCCACTTGCTTGATAATTCTGTCATAGATATGAAAATGACCGGCGGAGAGGTAATCCACCAGATTATGGCAAAAGTTCTCCAGCGCTTTTTCATTCAGCGGCGTATGCTTTTCTTTATTCGGTTTAATGCCCACGAGGGTGCAATAGGCGACCAGCAGTTGCTTGCGAGCCTGAAGCCATTGATCAACTAATTCATTACTACCACCAACGCGCTGAGTCAGGCTTTCCAAACGGTTGAGCATGTTTGACTCCGTAAGTAATAAAACGTAACAGTAAGTTATTAAAATGTTACAAGGCCGATTCGTAGAGTGCCAGTGAAGCTGAGGTTGTGCAACAACGATATGGAACTTGCATTAACGGGTAATGAAAATGGCTGGTGGATCGTCAGCCATGAAAGCAAACTTTGGTTACCAAACGGTGAATTGCCGTGCGGTTTGGCGGCGTCATTTTCCCTGCAGGGGCGGATGGCCCGGGCTATTGGTGAATGGGAGGGGTTGCCGGTCTGGCTGGTGCGTCAGGCGATGCCGCAGGAAATGGGCTCGGTGCGTCAACTGCTTGAGCTCGATCGCGGACTGTTCCAACTGGCTGGTCGGGGAGTGCAGCTGGCCGACTTCTACCGTTCCCATCGCTACTGCGGTTACTGTGGCCACGAGATGCACCTCAGTCGTACCGAGAGCGCCTGCCTGTGCGGCAATTGCCGGGAGCGTTACTACCCGCAGATCGCGCCCTGCGTGATCGTTGCCATCCGGCGTGACGATGAGATCCTGCTGGCGCAGCACGTACGTCATCGTGGCGGCATTCATACCGTCTTGGCCGGTTTTGTCGAGGTCGGTGAAACGCTGGAGCAGGCGGCAGCACGCGAGGTGATGGAGGAAAGTAACATTGAAATCAAAAATCTGCGTTACGTCACTTCGCAGCCCTGGCCGTTCCCGCATTCGCTGATGATGGCCTTTATGGCCGATTATCACCGGGGTGAGATCCGCCACGATCCGAAAGAACTGCTTAACGCCGGCTGGTACCGCTACGATCGGTTGCCGCTGTTGCCGCCGCCCGGCACCGTGGCGCGCCGCCTGATAGAGGACACCGTAGCCTTATGCCGCGAGCAATAACTCGCTACAATAGCGGCAGATGAATAAGGGAGCCCCATAAATGAATGAGTTGAAGAACGATCGTTACCTGCGCGCGCTGCTGCGTCAGCCGGTGGATGTGACCCCCGTATGGATGATGCGTCAGGCAGGTCGTTATTTGCCGGAGTACAAAGCCACCCGTGCCCAGGCCGGTGATTTTATGTCGCTGTGCAAGAACGCGGAACTGGCTTGCGAGGTTACGCTGCAGCCGTTGCGCCGCTTCCCGCTGGATGCGGCCATTCTGTTCTCCGACATCCTCACCATTCCCGATGCTATGGGGCTGGGGCTGTATTTCGAAACCGGCGAAGGCCCGCGTTTCTCCTCGCCTATTACCTGTCGTGCCGACGTGGACAAGTTGCCAGTCTTCGATCCGGAAGTTGAACTGGGCTATGTGATGAACGCGGTGCGTACTATCCGCCGCGAGCTTAAAGGCGAAGTGCCGCTGATCGGTTTCTCCGGCAGCCCATGGACCCTGGCAACCTACATGGTGGAAGGCGGCAGCAGCAAGGCCTTCACCAAGCTGAAAAAAATGATGTACGCGGAACCGGCTACGCTGCACCTGCTGCTGGATAAACTGGCAGACAGCGTCATTTTGTATCTCAATGCCCAGATCAAAGCCGGCGCGCAGTCGGTAATGGTCTTCGACACCTGGGGCGGCGTGCTGACCGGCCGTGACTACCGCGAATTCTCTCTGCATTACATGCATAAGATTGTCGATGGGCTGCTGCGTGAAAACGATGGCCGCCGCGTGCCGGTCACGCTGTTCACCAAAGGCGGGGGCCAGTGGCTGGAGGCCATGGCGGCCACGGGTTGTGACGCGCTGGGTCTTGACTGGACGACCGACATCGCCGACGCGCGCCGTCGTGTAGGCGATAAAGTGGCACTGCAGGGCAATATGGATCCGTCCATGCTGTATGCGTCGCCTGAGCGTATTGCCCAGGAAGTGGAAACCATTCTGGCCGGTTTCGGTCACGGTGAAGGGCATGTGTTCAATCTGGGTCACGGCATTCATTTGGATGTGCCACCAGAAAACGCCGGCGTCTTTGTTGAGGCGGTTCACGCTCAATCGGGCAAATACCATCGCTAAGGACCGGACGTGATAGATACCCAAGCCCTGCGCGCGGAGCAATTGCAGCGCGCCTCGGAGGTGATTCGTTTCGATGACTTCCGGGCCGAGTCGCCGGCCTTTATTGCCGGTGCCGACGTGGGCTTTGAGCAGGAAGGTGAGGTGACGCGAGCCGCCATTGCCATCCTGCGCTATCCATCGCTGGAACTGGTGGAGTATCGGGTGGCTCGTGTCGCGACCACCCTGCCTTACATTCCCGGCTTTTTATCATTTCGTGAATACCCCGCATTGCTCGCGGCCTGGGGGCAACTGCAGCAGAAGCCGGACCTGGTTTTTGTCGACGGCCATGGTATCTCGCACCCGCGACGTCTGGGCGTTGCCAGCCATTTTGGCCTACTGGTCGACGTGCCGACCATTGGCGTCGCCAAAAAGCGTCTGTGCGGTAAATTCGCCCCTTTGGACGCCGCCGCAGGCGCGTTGGCGCCACTGGAAGACAAAGGCGAGCAGTTGGGTTGGGTGTGGCGTAGCAAGGCGCGTTGTAATCCGTTGTTTATCTCCACCGGCCACCGCGTCGGGGCCGACAGTGCGTTGGCCTGGGTACAACGTTGCATGGCGGGCTACCGTTTGCCGGAACCTACGCGCTGGGCCGATGCCATCGCCTCGCGCCGGCCGGCCTTCCAGCGCTGGTTGCAGCAGCATCCAGAGGTGTCGCAATGACCGATTTCGGGTACACTGCGGCGCAGATAACGCGTAAGAGAGTGAATAATGCTACGTAACCCGATCCATTTACGTCTGGAAAAGCTTGAAAGCTGGCAACATTTGACCTTTATGGCCAGTTTGTGCGAGCGTATGTATCCGAATTACCAGATGTTCTGCCTGCAAACCGAGTTTGGCGATCCGGCGATTTACCGCCGTATTCTGGATTTGGTGTGGGAAACGCTGGTGGTCAAGGACGCCAAGGTCAACTTTGACAGCCAGCTGGAGAAGTTGGAAGAGGCGATACCTTCGGCAGAAGATTACGATCTTTACGGCGTTTACCCGGCTATTGACGCCTGTATCGCATTAGGGGAACTGATCCATTCGCGACTCAGCGGGGAGACGCTAGAGCACGCCATCGCCATTAGCGAAACGTCAATTCGCACCGTGGCGATGTTGGAAATGACTCAGGCCGGTAAAGAAATGACCGACGATGAGCTCAAGGTTTTGCCTGCGGTAGAGGAAGAATGGGACATCCAATGGGAAATTTTCCGCCTGTTGGCTGACTGCGAAGAACGTGATTTAGAGCTGATCAAAGGCTTGCGTTCCGACCTCCGCGAGGCGGCGGTAAGTAATATCGGGATAAATTTAACGCAATAAGGCAAGAAAACGTGATTTAACGCCTGATTTGTCATGCCTTAAGGCTTCACATCCGCACCCTGTCTGGTCTACATTTGGGGGGCGTAAAAAAAGTGGCTATCGGTGCGTGTATGCAGGGAGTGCTGTCAATCGGCATATCCGTCGCACTCGATGCTTTGCAAACGATAAACACACTGTAAGGATAACTTATGAACAAGACTCAACTGATTGATGTAATCGCGGACAAGGCTGACCTTTCCAAAGCACAAGCTAAACTGGCTCTGGAATCCACCCTGGCTGCTATTACTGAGTCTCTGAAAGAAGGTGATGCAGTACAATTGGTTGGTTTCGGTACTTTCAAGGTCAACCACCGCAACGAGCGCACTGGTCGCAACCCGCAGACTGGTAAAGAAATCAAAATCGCAGCTGCTAACGTGCCTGCGTTCGTTTCTGGTAAAGCACTGAAAGACGCGGTTAAGTAATACTGCGTGTTGGTGAAAAGATTAAACAGGGGGGCAAAAGCGCCCCTTTTGTTTATCCGACAGGCGCTCATGGTCATCGGCCTTGCCGGTGTCCTGAGCGCCTGCAGCAGTCATTCAGATCCCCCTGCCTTTAGTGCCAGCGGATTTGTGGCCGACCAGGGCGTTATTCGCCTGTGGCGCAAAGACGACGATCGGCACCGCCCACAAGTGTTGATGAGCGTCTACAGTCCTTATCGCGGCCCGGGCACCGTCACCACGTTGTACGAATACCAAAACGGCGAACTGCGCCAGATTAAACGCACCGATGCCGATGGCGATCGTGACTCGATCCAACTTCGCTTCACCGATGACGGCGAAGTGAGCTTTATGCAGCGCCAACTGGCCACGCGGCGTGAACAACTGACCGCCGATGAAATCGCGCTGTACCAATACCAGGCGCGTCGAGTGCTTGAAGTGAGTAATGCGTTGCGTGCCGGCAATGTGAAACTGCTGCAGGGGCGTTGGCAACAGGGCACGGTGCAAACCTGCGATGGGCAAACGTTGAAACCTGGGCTGGACGGCAGTGCCGAAGCCTGGATTGAGCGTCGCGCCCGCAACAGCAGCCAACCGGTGAATATTGCCTGGTTGGATGCGCCGGAAGGGCGTGAACTGCTGCTGGTGGCAAACGAAGATTTTTGCCGCTGGGAACCGAAAGAAGATCAGCTATAAAAAAGGCCCCGCATGGCGGAGCCCTGAGAGATTGGCGTTCAGATCATTTGCCGCGTGCAATCGCACGATAGCCAATGTCCTTACGGCAGAAGCTGCCTGGCCACTGAATGCCTTCCGCCAACTGGTAAGCGCGTTGTTGCGCCTGAGCCACCGTTTCACCCAGTGCGGTAACGCACAGCACGCGGCCACCGCTGGTCACCACGTCGTTACCCTGCATGCGGGTGCCGGCATGGAATACCTTACCGTCGGCGCTTTCTTGCTGCGGCAGACCCTGAATGACCTCACCGTTGTTATAGTCACCCGGATAACCGCCGGCAGCCAGTACTACGCCTAACGCAGGGCGTTCATCCCATTCAGACGTTTTCTCATCCAGCTTGCCTTCCGCACCGGCCAGGCACAGTTCAACCAGATCGGAACGCAGACGCAGCATGATCGGCTGGGTTTCCGGATCGCCAAAGCGGCAGTTGAATTCAATGACTTTCGGCTGACCGTCCGCAGAGATCATCAGCCCGGCATAAAGGAAACCGACATAGGTGTTTCCTTCCGCCGCCATGCCGCGCACGGTTGGCCAGATAACCTGGTCCATCGCGCGCTGGTGGATTTCATCGGTCACCACTGGCGCCGGGGAATAAGCCCCCATGCCGCCGGTGTTCGGGCCGGTGTCGCCATCGCCGACGCGTTTATGATCCTGGCTGGTGGCCATCGGCACCACGTTTGCACCGTCGACCATGACGATAAAGCTGGCTTCTTCCCCATCCAGGAACTCTTCCACCACGATACGGTGGCCTGCATCGCCGAAGGCGTTGCCTGCCAGCATGTCTTGCACGGCGTCTTCCGCTTCCTGCAGCGTCATGGCAACAATCACGCCTTTACCGGCAGCAAGGCCGTCGGCCTTGATGACGATCGGGGCGCCTTTACTGCGAACATAAGCCAGCGCGGGTTCGACTTCGGTAAAGTTTTGGTACTCGGCGCTTGGGATATTGTGGCGCGCCAGGAAATCTTTGGTGAAGGCTTTAGAGCCTTCTAACTGGGCTGCGGCCTGAGAGGGGCCAAAGATTTTCAGACCGACGGCCTGGAAGGCGTCAACCACGCCAATCACCAACGGCGCTTCCGGCCCGACAATAGTGAGGCCGATATCGTTGCTCTGGGCAAAAGCGAGCAGGGCTGGAATATCGGTCGCGGAGATCTCGACGTTCGTAAGACTGGGTTCCAGCGCGGTACCGGCATTGCCTGGCGCTACGTAAACTTTGTCCGCCAGCGGTGATTGGGCGGCTTTCCAGGCCAGCGCGTGTTCGCGTCCGCCGTTGCCGATAATTAAAATGTTCATCAGGTGCTCCACGAAGGGCGTGCGCCGCAGCGCACGCAGCAAAAAGGATTAATGGCGGAAGTGACGCATATCGGTAAAGATCATCGCAATGCCGTGTTCGTTGGCGGCGGCAATCACTTCATCATCGCGGATCGACCCGCCTGGTTGGATCACGCAGGTGATGCCAACGGCTGCCGCGGCATCGATACCGTCACGGAACGGGAAGAAGGCGTCGGACGCCATGGCGGAGCCTTTGACTTCCAGACCTTCGTCGGCGGCTTTGATGCCCGCGATCTTGGCTGAGTAAACGCGGCTCATTTGCCCCGCGCCTATGCCGATGGTCATGTTGTCGCGCGCATAAACAATTGCGTTGGACTTAACAAACTTGGCCACTTTCCAGCAGAACAGCGCATCACGCAATTCCTGAGCGGTAGGTTGGCGTTCGGACACTACGCGCAGATCGCTTTCACTTACCATGCCCAGATCGCGATCCTGCACCAGCAAGCCCCCGTTGACGCGCTTGAAGTCCAGAGCGGCAACGCGTTGCTGCCATTGGCCGCAGGCCAGCACGCGGACGTTCTGCTTGGCGGCCAGCAGGGAACGCGCTTCCTGGCTGATGCCAGGTGCGATAATCACTTCCACAAACTGACGACTGATGATGGCCTGCGCAGTGGCGGCGTCCAGTTCGCGGTTGAAGGCGATGATGCCGCCGAACGCGGAGGTAGGATCGGTTTGATAGGCACGCTCATAGGCTGCCAGAATATCGTCGCCTATCGCCACGCCACAGGGGTTGGCATGCTTGACGATAACGCAGGCCGGTTCGACGAACTCTTTCACGCACTCCAGCGCCGCATCGGTATCGGCGATGTTGTTGTACGACAGCGCTTTGCCCTGTAACTGGTCAGCGGTGGCAACAGAAGCTTCCTGAACATTCTCTTCTATATAGAAGGCGGCCTGCTGGTGGCTGTTCTCACCGTAGCGCATATCCTGCTTCTTGATGTAGTTAAGGTTCAGCGTGCGAGGGAAGCGACCGGAAGGTTGCTCGGTGTCGCCATGGTAGGCCGGCACCAGCGCGCCGAAGTAGTTGGCGATCATGCTGTCGTAAGCGGCGGTGTGTTCAAAAGCCTTGATAGCCAGATCGAAACGGGTGACGTATTGCAGTGAGCCGTCGTTGTTATCCATCTCGGTAATGATAGCGGCGTAGTCGCTGCTCTTGACGACGATGGCAACGTCTTTGTGGTTCTTGGCTGCAGAGCGCACCATAGTCGGGCCGCCGATGTCGATATTCTCTACTGCATCTGCCAGCGAGCAATCCGGGCGCGCCACGGTTTGGGCGAACGGATACAGGTTTACCACCACCATGTCGATCGGCTTGATGTCATGTTGGCTCATGATGCCGTCGTCCTGGCCGCGACGGCCCAGAATGCCGCCGTGTACTTTCGGGTGCAGCGTCTTCACTCGTCCATCCATCATTTCCGGGAAGCCGGTGTAGTCGGAAACTTCGGTAACAGGCAGGCCGGCATCTGCCAGCAGGCGAGCGGTACCGCCAGTGGAGAGCAGTTCAACGCCACGGCTTGAAAGCGCTTCGGCGAATTCAACGATACCGGCTTTGTCAGAGACGCTGAGCAGGGCCCGGCGGATTGGACGAGGTTGTTGCATGGTTTTATCCCTTGGCTTTGGAGTCGCAATAAAAGAGCGTTACGTGAATTTCCACCTTCTACTCTCTATAAGGAAAGGTTTTTCTCTCTATAAAGGGGGCATCGGGCACAAATTCAGGTAACGCCCCCATAAAAAGGGGAGCGTTTCGTCGCGGGGAATTGTAGCGAAAACGTTTGCGTGGCGCTCGTAAATTTTCCGTGCAAATGGCTTCTGTGGATAAGTTTGTGCACAACAGGGTATAAGGCGGGCTTTTGCTGTGGAATGCAGCAAACGATCGTTTTTGTCGAAAATACCTGTTGCGGCCTGCGAGGAACTCCCTATAATGCGCCTCCATCGACACGGAACATGTGAACAACTTCACAGAGTCTCCGGGGTTCGAAGAGAAAAAATCCTGAAATTTAGGGGTTGACTCTGAAAGAGGAAAGCGTATTATACGCCACCTCGAGATAGCAAGCTACGGCAGCTAACTCACTGCTCTTTAACAATTTATCAGACAATCTGTGTGGGCACTCCACAAGACGATATCCAGAACCTTCGGGTTCAAAAAAATATCAAGTCTTGAAGAGTGACCAAG